>NZ_JBWJFG010000006.1:0-94940 GCF_056388495.1 Corynebacterium sp. TUM25020
ACCAACAACCATCGACCCCGACAACCTTGCAGCAACAACAAACAGCCTCGAAGGTGGCATCAACGCCCCCATAAAAGAACTAGCCCGCAGACACCGCGGACTATCACTACCGCATCAACGCACAGTGTTGGTGGGTTAAGGGTCAAAAAGTGTGTCCGGAATCGCGGATTTTCACGGATTGACCTGTAGGTTTCCGGAAAGTATAT
Source organism: Corynebacterium sp. TUM25020 (assembly GCF_056388495.1). Lineage (NCBI taxonomy): Bacteria > Bacillati > Actinomycetota > Actinomycetes > Mycobacteriales > Corynebacteriaceae > Corynebacterium > Corynebacterium sp. TUM25020. The sequence goes on from NZ_JBWJFG010000006.1 coordinate 207, forward strand.
GCTCCGGAAGCATATATCTAGCCCCCGACGGGAAATCCTCGGTGTGGCAGCCGTGATGTGCTATGCGCGGCGTGGTGTGGTGTCGCAATGTCGAAGAACCAACCACGCTGCCACTGCGGCGGTGAAATGAAACGCAACGGCACCACCAGCAAAGGCACCACCAGATGGCGCTGCAAACAATGCGGCGCCTCCAGCGTCAAACGTCGAAACGACATCACCAACGCGGCAGTGTTCACCCAGTTCATCGAGCATTGCACCACCGCAATATCACTCGACGACCTAGCCAAACGAAACGGTGTTAGCCGCGCCACCATGAAGCGGCGCTTCAAGTGGTGCTGGCTCGTTGATGTGCCTGACCCCACCGCCGGCCACCACAAGCGGATCTACGACCAGGTATTTCTCGATGGCACCTACACCGCCGGTGGCTGCCTGATCGTCGCGGCGACCATCGACCACGTGATCGCCTGGCACTGGTGCAAACACGAAACCACCCGCGACTACCAACTGCTGCTTGAACGCATCGAAGCCCCACTCATCGCCGTCATCGACGGCGGCCAAGGCGCATACAGCGCAATCAAAAAGTGCTGGCCGACTACGAAATTCAACGCTGCCTCGTCCACGCCCAACGCGTGGTCCGCCGCTACACCACCACCAACCCACGCACCGATGCCGGGCGCACCATCTACCGACTTGCGCTGAAACTGACCCGGATCACCACACTGGATGAAGCCGCCGCGTGGGGTGTGCAACTGCACGAGTTTTCAACGATCTACCGGGAATGGATGAACGAGAAAACCATGATCAAAGACCCCAAAACAGGTGCATGGACCCGCGTGTGGACCCACCACAACGTGCGCAAGGCCTACAACAGCCTCAACCATCTTTGGCGGTCCGAGATGCTGTTTGTCTACCTCAACCCGCCAGCAGGAGTCCTTGCGCCCGAGCGGATCAAATCCACCACCAACAGCTTAGAAGGCGGCATCAACGCCCAGCTCAAACTGCTCGCCAGAACCCACCGCGGCAGATCAGGCGAACGACAACGCCGCATGCTGGATTGGTGGCTCTACTTAAAAACGGAACTGCCTGACGATCCAGTACGAATCGCCAGGCAGTCCGACTGGGGCCAGGGCCAACTCGCCAAAGTATCCACCCTGACCCAAACCGAGAACCAAGCCGACCACGAAACAGGACGCCCAGCCCTCTACGACAACGCTATCGACACCGACTACACCCACTCAATCGGCATTCAAAAAGGCCAAATCTAACCCCCGCGACACGCCGAGCCAGACACACATTTTGACCCTTAACCCTTTAAATGGATATAATTAGACCCATGTTGATTTCAGGTACCGCTTTCTTGCGGTTGCGCACCAACCGCTAAGGCGGTTTCCTACCCCGTAGGTTAAAAACCGCTCCGGTCCTTTAGCCGGGCGGCTATTTGTCATGCCCGGCTCCCTTTCAAATCCAAGGAGCACACCTGATGTCTGCATACGGACACGGCCGTCACGAGCATGGCCAAAATTTTCTCACCAACCACAAGATCATCAACTCCATCATCGACCTTGTGAAACAAACCTCCGGCCCCATCATTGAGATCGGACCAGGAAGCGGTGCCCTCACTCACCCGATGGCCCACTTGGGGAGGGCGATAACGGCAGTTGAAGTGGACGCAAAACTAGCTGCCAAAATCACACAAGAAACCTCCTCGGCGGCGGTCGAAGTGGTCCATGATGATTTCCTTAACTTCCGGTTACCCGCCACTCCCTGCGTCATTGTGGGAAACATTCCCTTTCACCTCACCACTGCCATTCTTCGAAAGTTGCTGCATGCGCCAGCATGGACTGACGCTGTACTCCTCATGCAGTGGGAAGTCGCTCGCCGCCGGGCCGGGGTAGGCGCAAGCACGATGATGACGGCTCAGTGGTCCCCATGGTTCACATTTCACCTGGGTTCTCGGGTACCAAGGCCTGCTTTCCGGCCACAGCCAAACGTTGACGGGGGGATCTTAGTGATCCGCCGGGTGGGTGACCCGAAGATTCCGATAGAGCAGCGCAAAGCCTTTCAGGCGATGGTGCACACCGTTTTCACTGCCCGGGGACGCGGGATAGGGGAAATTCTCCGAAGGGCAGGGTTGTTTTCATCACGTTCAGAAACACAATCATGGTTGCGCTCGCGAGGAATCGACCCCGCGACCCTACCTCCCAGATTGCACACCAACGACTGGATCGATCTCTTCCAGGTGACTGGTTCCTCTCTACCTCACCATCGACCCATTTCACCATCGGGAAGTAGTCAACGACCTCCTCAACGGAAAAACCGAAGCCGGCGGCGTTAATCCCCACCAAAACCGAAATCCACCAGTAGTACTAAAAGGGCTCTTCCGGTTTTAGAGTGCATTGATTAGTTCGCCGGGGGTTCGGGCGTGGCACAAGATATTGGGGTCCTTGGCTTTGTAGGAAAAAGGTATCTAATCCATCCGTACAAAACTAAGGACCTACTGTGCAGCCTAACGGAAATGTCATCGTCGATACCATCTGCCGCACCGCAAAACTAGGAACTACTATCACCGGTGCCACAGAAAACGGTGACGTCACTGTTATTGAAGCCGAACCCGTCGAGCCGATCAATGAATGCCCTACCTGCGGGCAGCCTGGAGTATTCCGCGACCACGTCATCCGCAGCCTGGTCGATCTGCCCATCGTCGGCCACCCAACAACTTCATGTGCGCCTTCCACGCTACCGGTGCACCAACAAGCGTTGCTTGCAGAAGATCTTCCGTGCTGGCCTTGCCTGCGCGCCCGACAATTCAAAGACCACGGACCAGGTGACCCACTGGATCCTGCAACGACTCTGCCTAAATCGGATGAGCGTTGCCGCTGCACCCAAGTCATTAGGCCTGGGGTGGGATATGAAGTGTCCCAGGTTTTGTTCCGTTTGATGAAACCCGTTTTTGAAACAACGTACGGAGCACAACGCACGCCGATGCCAAAGCTTCCGCAACATCGACTACCTCATCAAACCCACGACAGTGGGATTCACACCCTCAATCCCCACGCGTGCAATCTGGGTTAAGGGTCAAAAAGTGTGTCCGGAATCGCGGATTTTCACGGATTGACCTGTAGGTTTCCGGAAAGTATATGCTCCGGAAGCATATATCTAGCCCCCGACGGGAAATCCTCGGTGTGGCAGCCGTGATGTGCTATGCGCGGCGTGGTGTGGTGTCGCAATGTCGAAGAACCAACCACGCTGCCACTGCGGCGGTGAAATGAAACGCAACGGCACCACCAGCAAAGGCACCACCAGATGGCGCTGCAAACAATGCGGCGCCTCCAGCGTCAAACGTCGAAACGACATCACCAACGCGGCAGTGTTCACCCAGTTCATCGAGCATTGCACCACCGCAATATCACTCGACGACCTAGCCAAACGAAACGGTGTTAGCCGCGCCACCATGAAGCGGCGCTTCAAGTGGTGCTGGCTCGTTGATGTGCCTGACCCCACCGCCGGCCACCACAAGCGGATCTACGACCAGGTATTTCTCGATGGCACCTACACCGCCGGTGGCTGCCTGATCGTCGCGGCGACCATCGACCACGTGATCGCCTGGCACTGGTGCAAACACGAAACCACCCGCGACTACCAACTGCTGCTTGAACGCATCGAAGCCCCACTCATCGCCGTCATCGACGGCGGCCAAGGCGCATACAGCGCAATCAAAAAGTGCTGGCCGACTACGAAATTCAACGCTGCCTCGTCCACGCCCAACGCGTGGTCCGCCGCTACACCACCACCAACCCACGCACCGATGCCGGGCGCACCATCTACCGACTTGCGCTGAAACTGACCCGGATCACCACACTGGATGAAGCCGCCGCGTGGGGTGTGCAACTGCACGAGTTTTCAACGATCTACCGGGAATGGATGAACGAGAAAACCATGATCAAAGACCCCAAAACAGGTGCATGGACCCGCGTGTGGACCCACCACAACGTGCGCAAGGCCTACAACAGCCTCAACCATCTTTGGCGGTCCGAGATGCTGTTTGTCTACCTCAACCCGCCAGCAGGAGTCCTTGCGCCCGAGCGGATCAAATCCACCACCAACAGCTTAGAAGGCGGCATCAACGCCCAGCTCAAACTGCTCGCCAGAACCCACCGCGGCAGATCAGGCGAACGACAACGCCGCATGCTGGATTGGTGGCTCTACTTAAAAACGGAACTGCCTGACGATCCAGTACGAATCGCCAGGCAGTCCGACTGGGGCCAGGGCCAACTCGCCAAAGTATCCACCCTGACCCAAACCGAGAACCAAGCCGACCACGAAACAGGACGCCCAGCCCTCTACGACAACGCTATCGACACCGACTACACCCACTCAATCGGCATTCAAAAAGGCCAAATCTAACCCCCGCGACACGCCGAGCCAGACACACATTTTGACCCTTAACCCGGATTGGTGGCTGTATCTACATACAGAAGTCCCTGACGATCCGGTCAAGATCGCCAGGGACCAACGATGGGGTCAAGACGCACTTTCCACAGCAACAGACCTGATCACCCACAACACCACAGCCACTACCAATGACATCGGTGCACCAGCAGAATACGACACCGCCATCGACACCAGCTACCAACACAACCTCGGCATCCAAAAAGGCTGGATCAAATAACCGCAACACGCCCGGAAAAGACACACTTTTCTTTACTTAACCCTAACCCCGCGCTACTCCCCTTTTCCAGCGGTGACAGATACAACAAAACCCCCGGTCGGTGAAGACCGGGGGTTGGAATCCAGTGGAGCTAACGGGATTCGAACCCGTGACCCCCACACTGCCAGTGTGGTGCGCTACCAGCTGCGCCATAGCCCCGCTGCCTACCAGGCGATTTACTTCTAAATCCCTGTGAAGCGAACGGTGTTAAAGCTACAACACTGGAATTAACTTCTCCAAATCGCCTGGTTGCGCTGGGGTAGCAATCGCTTGAGCGCTATTTGCCTTCCAGCACATTCGGAACCCAGGAGCCCAGAGTCTCATCCGGATTCATCGGCGGGTCGAAGCGCTTGCCATTCTTGTACAGCAATGGCGAGGAGACGTCACCCTCTCGCTTTTCGACTTCCTTGTCATTCTCGCGGGAGATCTTCGCCCCCTCGTCCTTAACGGACTTGTCACGAATCTTGTCAACCACGCCGCCGTCGACGCCCATCTTGTCTGCAGCGTTAGCCAGATCGTCCCACTCCCACTGACGGGTAACGGTGGACTGCTCTTCCATCATCAGGCGGTGAAGGTTCCAAAACGCATCCACGTCACCAGTCTTTGCCACTGCCCAGGCGACAGCCGCACCACGGGTGGAAGGACCGGACTCGTCGCCACGATCCAGGAAGTTCAGGAAGCGGAACTCCACCTTCACCTTGCCGTCTTCCAGTGCCTTCTTCACATCGTCGCTAGAGGCAGTCTCCAGCTGCGCGCAGTAGTGGCAGCTGAAATCCTCGAAGACCTCGACGGTCGGCACGTTGTCGCCTGCATTCTCTGCTTCCAGGGTGACGATGCTGTCCTTGGCCGTCATCTTCACCTTTACCTCGTCGTTCGGCAGGCTGATGTTATCGACCTTGTGCTTCTGGTTGTTGTACACAATGAAACCAATGGCTACAGCTGCAATGACGAGAATTGCAATGATTCCCCACAGGAAGCCGTTGCCCCCTTTAGATGCATTAGGGGCCTTAATCTTTTGGCTCACCGAGTGTTCCTTTCCGAAATGGTGACGTGTCTACTGCGCATGAGGGTATCGCAAGAGTCTGGCAAAACACTGAATCGACCCCGTGATTTTACGCAAACCTGCAGCGATTGCCCCAGGGAAGAGGCCGCCCCAATGTTGTGGGTCTAGCCCAGCACGCCATCCACGACAACCTGCGCCTCCTCCAGCACCTTCTCCAGGTGGTCGGCACCGTTAAAGGACTCAGCATAAATCTTGTACTTGTCCTCCGTACCGCTTGGGCGGGCGGCAAACCAAGCGTTTTCAGTGGTCACCTTCACTCCCCCAATAGCCGCGCCGTTGCCTGGAGCCTCCGTCAAGATCGACTCGATCTTCTCCCCCGCCAATTCGGTTGCTTCTACGTCGTTGGCGCTGAGCTTCTTCAGACGCTCCTTCTGCTCACGGTTGGCCGGGGCATCGATGCGCTTGTACTGCGGCGCGCCTAGTTCCTCGGCCAGCTCCCGATAACGCTCTGAAGGGCTCTTGCCGGTCGTTGCCTTAATTTCGGACGCCAACAGGTCAGCGATGATGCCGTCCTTATCAGTGGACCAGACCTGCCCGTTGCGACGTAGAAAGGAAGCACCTGCGGATTCTTCTCCGCCAAAGCCCACGGATCCATTGACCAGCCCCGGCACGAACCACTTGAACCCGACCGGAACCTCCATCAGGTTGCGTCCCATACGAGCCACAACGCGGTCAATCATCGAGGAGCTCACCAGGGTCTTGCCCACGGCGGCCTCTTGCGGCCAGTTCTCACGGTGACTAAAGAGGTATTCGATGGCCACGGCAAGGTAGTGATTTGGGTTCATCAGGCCTGCGTCTGGGGTGACGATTCCGTGGCGGTCGGAGTCGGCGTCATTACCAGTAGCGATGTCATAGGAAGACCCGCCGGCGCCTGCGACAGAATCGACCAGCGAGGCCATCGCGGACGGCGAAGAGCAATCCATGCGGATCTTGCCGTCAGAGTCCAAGGTCATGAAACCGAAGGCGGGATCGATGGTGGGGTTGACAACCGTGAGATCGAGGCCGTGCACATCAGCGATACGGTCCCAATACGCCACGGAGGCACCACCCATGGGATCGGCGCCGATGCGCACGCCTGCGTTGCGGATAGCCTCGATGTCGATAACCTCCGGCAGAGCGGCAACATAGTTGCCCAGGTAGTTGTGGCTCTCCACTAGTTCGGTGGAAGTGGAACGCAGTACGCCAGCGAGGTTTGCGTCCAGGTATTCGTTGGCACGGCGGGCAATCCAGCTGGTGGCGTCGGTATCCGCAGGCCCACCGGTCGGCGGGTTGTACTTGAAGCCGCCGTCACGTGGCGGGTTGTGAGAGGGAGTCACGACAATACCGTCGGCGCGGCCAGCGTCGTTGCCTTCCGGCCCACCGGGCAGCTGCTTGTTGTACTCCAGGATCGCGAAGCTGACAGACGGGGTGGGCACAAAACCGCGTTCCTGATCCACCTTGACCGTCACGCGGTTACCAGCCAGAACCTCCAGCGCGGTAGCCTCGGCCGGTTCAGATAGAGCGTGCGGGTCACGTCCAATAAAAACAGGACCGTTGATTCCCTGCTCGCGGCGGTAATCGACGATGGCCTGGGTGGTTGCCAGGATGTGTGCCTCGTTAAAGGCACCGTCGAAGGCGCTACCTCGATGGCCGGACGTGCCGAAGCTGACGCGCTGGCCCGGATCAGCCAAGTTTGGAACCGTAGCGGAGTAGGCCTCGAGCAGGGCCGGGATATCGGTAAGGTCTTCGGGGGTGGCGGGCTGGCCAGCGCGTGGGTGCATTTTTAATCCTTCGGTCGGTGCCTGAAGCAGTGGTGCCTTAAAGCAAATTTTTGTGCTCAATATTTATGGTGCCCGATTCTGCACCGTTTTTCAGCGCTCTTGCACCCGAAAAACGCCCCCTTGATGACTCTTTAACACCGGGTAGCCGCAAAGCGGAACCTATCGAGGAATTTTTGGAAACCGTTTCATCTCTCCCCGCTACCGGCGTACTGTCTGTAGTTCATGCAAGACGTTTCATTCGCGGAGAACCTCCAGAACATTCTGGACTCGATCGACAAGTTTGTGTGGAGCCAGTGGCTGCTCATCCCACTGCTGCTTCTCACCGGACTTTGGCTCACGTTCCGCCTGCGTGGTGTGCAATTCCGCAAACTGTGGGTAGCGCTGCGGCACGGCCTGATCGACCGCGATGACGAGGGCGGCGAGGGCGACATCACCCAGTACCAGGCGCTCACCACTGCCCTGGCTGCGACCGTGGGAGTGGGCAACATTGTGGGTGTGGCCACTGCAATTTCTGTCGGTGGTCCCGGCGCACTGTTCTGGATGTGGGTTACTGGCCTGGTGGGCATGGCTTCGAAGTATTCGGAGGCATTCCTGGGTGTGCGTTTCCGCGTTGCCGATTCAAAGGGCAACGTATCCGGCGGCCCGCAGCGCTACCTGTCGCTAGGTATTCCCGGCGGACTCGGAAAATTCCTCGCGTGGTTCTTCACCATCGCGGCAATCATCGCCTCCTTTGGCATCGGCAACCTAACACAGGGCAATGCAGTTGCCGCTGGTTTGGAAGATACCTTTAATGTCAGCCCCACGGTCACCGGCGCGGTGATGTTCGTGCTCGTGGGTGCGGTGCTGTTGGGCGGCATTGGCTCGATCGGTAAGGTCACCTCGGCGTTCGTGCCACTCATGATCCTTATTTATATCGGCGGTGGACTTGTGGTGCTGACGCTGCACGCCAATGACATCCCGGCGTCTTTCGGACTTATTTTTAGTGACGCCTTTACGGGAACCTCTGCAACCGGTGGATTCCTAGGCTCGGGGATCATGCTGGCTATGCAAATGGGTGTGGCTCGTGGCATTTTCTCCAATGAGTCGGGCATGGGGTCGGCTGCAATTGCCGCTGCAGCGGCAAAGACCACCCACCCCGTGCGTCAAGGCCTGGTGTCTATGACTCAGACCTTTATCGACACGATCATTGTGGTGACGATGACCGGCCTGGTGATCATCACCACCGGTGTGTGGGATACCGGTGAGGACAATGCGGCCAACATGACAGCTCAGGCGTTCAGCAAGGGCATCGGCTCGGAGTGGGGCGGCACTATCGTCTCCCTCTCCATCGTCTTCTTCGCTTTCTCCACCATCCTGGGGTGGTCCTACTATGGCGAGCGCAACGCAGAGCGGGCCTTTGGCCCCTGGGCTTCCCTGCCCTATCGCATGCTGTTTACCTGTGTGGTCTTTGTTGGCGCGACCACAGAGATCGGATTGGCATGGACTTTCGCAGATATTGCCAATGGCCTGATGGCACTACCGAACCTGGTGGGTCTGCTGATCCTCTCCGGCCTTATCGCCCGAGAAACCAAGGCGTACTTGGCCTTCGACCCCACCCTGCGGGCACGCCCGGCAGATGTCGAGAAGTTCCTCATCGATACCAAGAACCCCTGGCGCAGCGCGCTTTAATGAGGGCACCTGCAGGCAGTTCTAAGTCCCTCTGTTTTTATGATTTCGCCTCGCACGGGAGTGATCTAAATTACAGTCTCGGGCATGACTTTCGCATCGCAACACGGCCTTAACGCACCACTTACTCCCCTGCGCTTCTTGCAGCGTTCCGCCCAGGTTCACCCGGACAAGGTAGCCGCGATCGACGGGCCACGCCGAATCACCTTTGCGGAGTTCAACCAAGATACGCAAGCCTTTGCTCACGCACTGATCGCCGACCACGTGGCCGAAGGCGATCGTGTAGGCATTCTCGCCGCCAATAGCTACGAGGCTCTGCTGGCACAGTTCGCCGTGCCGCTGGCCTGTGCAGTGACCGTACCGATCAATACCCGTCTGGCTCCGGCGGAAGTCAACTACATTCTCGATCACGCCTCCATCGACGTACTCATTGGAGAAAAGGATTTTATCGACCCCATCCTCGCTTCCGGAGAAAGGAAACTCCGCCGCGCGGTGTACATCGCCAATAAGGAAGGCGTGGAGCCCCAGGTTGATAGCCCAGCTACTGACCCCGAAGGGGCGTCACTAGTAACGACCTTTAGTGAGTACCTGGCCGAGCATCGCGATGAAGAGCCTCTGCCCTACCGCGTGCGTGACGAGAACGAAACCATCGCAATCAACTACACCTCCGGCACAACCGGCAAGCCGAAGGGCGTGATCTACACCCACCGCGGCGCATACCTGAACGCGCTAGGGCAGGCTCATACCCAGCATTTCAGCCACGACACGGTGTATCTGTGGACCCTGCCGATGTTCCACTGCTCCGGCTGGTGCACGGGTTGGGCAGCTATGGCCGTCAGTGCAACCCAAGTGGCGCTGCGCGCGGTTCGTGGCCCTGAGATGTGGGAACTCATCCGCACCGAGGGCGTGACCGCTATGTGTGGCGCGCCGGCTGTACTAAACACCCTGGTAGACGACGAAAACAAGCGCCGGGTAACAAACCTGCGCGTGACCACAGCAGGCGCACCTCCGAGCCCGACGACCATCACCCGCTGCGAGAACATCGGCGTGGAAGTCACGCACGTCTACGGTCTGACCGAAAGTTACGGCCCGTTTACCGTCTGCGAGGCACAACCCGAGTGGGAGGACATGACGGTTCGCCGTCGCGCGGTGCTGAAGGCGCGCCAGGGTGTGGCGTCCATTACCAACGAGGATGTGCGCGTGATCGAGCCGACGGAAGGCCAGGACGAGGCACTTATCGACGTACCCGCCGACGGTGCGACGTTGGGTGAGATTGTGCTGACCGGTAACGGCATCATGGCCGGGTACTTCAACGACGAAGAGGCCACTGCACATGCCTTCCGTGGCGGTTGGTTCCACACCGGCGACCTGGGCGTGATGCACCCCAATGGCTATATCCAGCTGATGGACCGCGCGAAGGACGTGGTGGTTTCCGGCGGCGAGAACATCTCCACCATCGAGGTTGAGCAGGCCGTTATTAGCTATCCGGATGTCTCCGACTGTGCTGTGATCGGCGTGCCGGATGAAAAGTGGGGCGAGCGCCCACGCGCGTATGTGGTGCTGCGCCCGGAGGCTCATGGTGCGGATCAGTCCGCGGTGGAAGAGGCCGTGATCGCCCACTGCCGTGCCCACATCGCGGGCTATAAGGTGCCACGTGATGTACGGATTCTGGACGAGCTTCCCCGCACCTCCACAGGCAAGGTGCGCAAAAACGAGCTGCGCGAAGAGGCCTGGGCGGGTCACGAGCGAAACATCAATTAGCCGTTAACCCAGTATTCGCCCGACCTTTCCCTGCCCGCTGCCTCGAGGCCGACTGTTCGTCACGCACGCCCTTTACCCTGTGCGCTCATGGGCAATAAAGGTATTTTTTCTCGACGCCGATTCTTCAAAGCACTAGGCTTCAGCGCCGGTTCCGCAGCCTTCGTGGTGGGGCCGCTTGCCAATGCGGGTGCTGCTCCAGGCACGGGTGCGGGCAGTTCCGGCCTGGCCGGTAGCGACCTCGCGGGCAGCGGGCTGACCGGTAGCTCGGCGCTGGGTTCGGCGAATACGCCGAATATGGCCAGCTCGGCCAGCTACACCCCAAGCAACATCGGTAGCTCCGAGACCGGTTGGGTGATGGGCCGTAAGGGTTCCGGCCCGAAGGGCAAGTTCCTGGCTGGCGACCTGCAGGTCGTGACTGTCACGGAGGATTCGGCGACGATCAGCTGGCTGACGTGGGATGCGAAGGTCAGCATCGCAGAACGCCCCGTGGGCATGCCGACCGAAGGCACGCTGCGCGTGTGGCCGGAGGACAACCCACAGGATACGAAGATCGTCCGCTCCGAAAAGAATGCCTTCTTCCACATCATGACGGTCGAAGGACTGCAGCCCGAGACGACGTATCGTTTCAGCGCTTCCTCCCACGGGGTCGAAGCCAACGCGACGCACAATTACTTCCAGGAGAACAAGCGGGAGTTCACCACCCTGCCGCGTCTATCCGGTGACCTGCTGCAGACCGTCATTGTGGCAAACGACCTACACATGGGTGAGGCCCAAGATGGTCTGTGGTTCGATGGCTTTCCACCACCGGCGGTACCTAATCCAAAATCTGCACCCTACCCGGAGGTGTGCCTGGACGCGGTGATTCAGACCGCCGAGGCTTACGGAGCCACGCACCTGTTTGTCAACGGCGATGTGACCAGCGAGGCCCGCCCGGCCGAGGTCCGTCGTGCGAAGGAGATGCTGGACAAGTTCTCCGGCACATGGCGCGTGACCCGTGGCAACCACGACCGCCCGCACAAGGCGGACGGTTCCTCTGGATACGAGACTGCTACTCCTTATGGCAAGGAGCACTTCGACCCCTTCGGCGATGTTTTCGAACCCCGGCAGCAGGCCTGGATGATGGATCTGGAGCCCGCGGGCGTGCGCGTGATCGGCATCGATTCCACGGAGCTGGATAAGTCCGGCGGGCGGATCGAGCCACAGCAGTTCCGTCAGATCGAAGGCTTCCTGCGCCGCGATCCAAACAAACCGACCGTTCTGATGCTGCACCACCCCATGACGCGCGAAGCCGGCTGGTCGAACGCCGCCGGACCTGCTTTCATCCTGCGCGACCCGGATTTGATCCGACTGCAGAAGATGATCCAAGCAGCCCCGGGCGTGAAGCTGGTGCTGGCGGGCCACACCCACCGCGCCCACCGCGATAAGCCGGACTTGGATACCCACGCGGTTTTCCTGGAGACTCCGGCGGCGAAGAACTGGCCCACCGGCGCCACGCAGCTGCGCTTTTACTCCGACGGCATTGCCGTGAACTTCCGTCACAACATGGGTGAGGAGGCTCTGGACTGGGCCAGCCGTACCCGCTGGACCAACTTCGGTCTGGCGCCGGAGATCCTGCTGGGGCCGACGGACGCGCGCAACCTGGTGGTGCGCTACTAAGGCGCCCCAGCGCGGCTGGAGCGCGCGGCTTCGCTATAGAACCATCGCCGCGACCCAGCCGGCGATCAGCAGCGGAATATTGAAGTGCAGGAACGTCGGGATCACGGAATCCCGGATGTGGTCGTGCTGGCCATCCGCGTTCAGGCCCGACGTGGGGCCTAGGGTCGAGTCGGAGGCCGGGGAGCCGGCGTCACCAAGAGCACCCGCAGTACCCACGATCGCCACAGTAGCGAGCGGCGAGAAGCCCATCGACGCGCACAAAGGCACGTAGATCGTTGCGACAATCGGCAGGGTGGAGAAGCTAGAGCCAATGCCCATGGTGACCACCAAGCCGACCAGCAGCATCACCAGCGCGGCGGCGGCCTTGTTGCCCGCGAACAGATCGGCGGAGGTGTTGACCAGGCTTTCGACCTCGCCGGTAGCCTTCATGACTTCGGCGAAGCCCTGAGCGGTGATCATAATGAAGCCGATCAAGGCCATCATGCGCATGCCAGCGGTGAAGACATCGTCGGCCTTCTTCCAATCAACTGCGCCGGTACCCATGAAGATCGTCAAGCCAACCAGGGCGCCGATCAGAAGCGAATTAGCCTCCATATCCATGGACTGCATAACTACCTGCACGGCGAAGGTCGCGATAATCGCGATGATGGAAACGAAGATCTTGTAGCGGGAGATCTCCTCGTCCGATGTGGTCCCGGCATCCGTGATCGGGCGATCCTCGTACGTGCGTGGCTTGCGGTACGTAATAAACACCGCCACCAACAGGCCACAGAGCATGCCCAGCGCCGGGATTCCCATTGCCGACATCACGTTGATGCCGTCAGTGTTCATACCCGCTTTGGAGATGTTAGCCATCAGAATGTCGTTCAGGAAGATCGAACCGAAGCCCAGCGGAATCCACATGTACGTGGTGATCAGGCCGAACGTCAGGATACAGGTGACCAGGCGGCGGTCCAGCTGCAGCTTATTAAAAACGCTCAACAGCGGCGGAATGATCAGCGGAATGAACGCGATGTGCACGGGGATGAGGTTCTGGCTCATCACGGCCATTGCGAGGATGCCTGCCAGCATCAGCCATTTCGTTGCGGCGACGGCGCGACTCTTTGTTTCTTCGTTTGTGACGCCCAGTCGCCCCAAGATCGAATCTGCCAAAAGCTTGGGCAGTCCTGCGCTGGCTACGGCCATCGCGAAGGCGCCAAGGAGGGCATAGCTCAGTGCAATTTGTGCGCCGCCGGAAAGGCCTTCTTGGAATGCCACCATCGTGGCATCGAGGCCAAGGCCGCTAAGGAGACCACCGATAAGAGCTCCGATGAACAGCGCCAACACCACATGCACCCGAAGCAGGGCGAGGGCCAGCATGACGACGACGGCAACGAGGACTGCGTTCATGCACCTTAGAGTAGTGTGAGGGGCCAGACAATAGGAAATCCCAACAGTAGCTACCGTCCGTAGCGCCGTGTCTGTTTCGTCAGGCGGGCTGCAATATTGGCACCGCTGAGCTTTCGCGCCTGCAGCAAGAACTCCCGCCCTTCCGAATTGCGGGTGAATACCGCGCGCATCGGCAGCCCCACGCGCTCTAACTGCCCCACGAATTCATCCACGTTCTCCCGGCGCGTGCCGATAACATCAGGCACAGACTGGGCGCAGAAGATTCCGCGGATGTGGAGGTGATGCGCGGGCGTAATCAGATAGCGCGCGTTACGGACTTCCCCAGACAGCTGAGACATGGCGTCCGCAAAAAGCTTCCTTTCGGCGAAGGTCCCGCCGGACAGGCGCACATTCGCCCCGACAGCCCCTTCGTCGACGATGGCCATGAGGTTGCGAGTTTCGATCAAGCCGAGTGCGCTCAGCGTGCGCGCTAACGCCGTGGCCTCGGCCTTCAGGCGCTTGGTGGTATCTGTCAGCTGTTGGACTTTCCGCGTGCGCATTAGCGCCGCAGCGCCACCGAGCAGCGCAAGCACCCCGAAAGCCAGCCACTGTCCCCCGACCGGGAGGTGCGGCAGAACGCGCCCCACCGCCAGCCCGAACATGACCGCGAGGAAGAAGATGTAGCCCAGGATAACGTCCAGGTACGGCACTACTCCGGCCGAGGCGGGCTTTTCAACGTCGACGTGGAACTGCATCTCGTAGGGCTGGCCATCCGGCACATTCCCCATGCCCAATGCCTCTAGCCACTGGTTGCGCATGAGATCCCGGCGGAAGGCTCGGGCCAGCATCTGTTCGTTGGCAGCATCGATGCTGCGATAGGCGCGCAGGGGTGGCTCGGCGAAGCAGCGCTCGAAGCCGTTCTCGATCACTGGCGCATCGGCACGCGGCGCGACGAAGGCCTCGAAGCGCTTCTGCAGCGAACGCACGTCGTGCGAGCCCAGGACTTCGAGCGACTCCCCCGCACCGACGTTCAGCGCCTGCGCCCCGCTCTGTACCGCCTGGTCGAGCCATGTCCCGCGCCCGGCACCTTGGCTCGGTTCGCACGTTGCGATATGCCAAATGTTCGCGGTCTTATCTGGAACGGCGGGATCCACCCGGATCACCCGGCCGCGCATCTGGTTGGTCAGCATAAACGCCCGCACGGAGCTGGCGATGATGAGCGCATTGGCGCAGGGTGAATCCCACCCCTCCCCCAGCAGGGCGGCGGTGCCCACCAGGATCGTGAACAGTCCTTCCTGGAAGGCGCGGGTAATGGCGGGAACGGATACCCGCGTGCCGCCGGAAAAGCGCACCTCCACATACTCGTCGTTGAGGTTCTTGGTGGCGGTGACTTCCCCATCGAGGTCCACCGCGAAGCGCTTCACCTCGTCCAGCGCCGCCCGCGGGATGACGATCACCGAACCACTGATGGCGGCGATCCTTGCGGTACCTCCTACGCGCCGTCGCAGTGCTTCGAAGATGGGGATGACGCCCACGTGGACCAGGGCATCGTCGCTGCCCACGCTGGACAGGTAATCCCGTTGGACGTAATCCGCGAGGATCACCAGGCGCAGGTTGTCGGACATCGCGGAGACTTCTTCTTCGGCAATGTCACTAACGGCGCGGATTTTGCCCGCGGAATGGGTGAGGATGCTGTTGACCCTCGTCTCCCCGGTGACGGAAATCTTCCCCTTGTTCAGCAGATTGTTGGCCCGCAGAGCGGAGGCCACTGAAGAGCTGGCGCGGAAGAAGTCGGGGTGATCGATGACGAACTGCAGCCCCAGCTCGCCGGCGAGTTCCGGGCGCTTTTCGCTGAGTATCGCCTGGACATGTGGCGCAATCGGATGCCCAGCAGCGGCAAGAAGGATTTTGAGGGCGTAGAAATTCTCCTCGTCGTCGAGGGCCACCTGCAACTGTTCGTCCGTGAGTTGGCCGAGATCCTCCGCCAGTTGCGCCAAAATCCCCTGCCGTTGCAGGTCTACTAACACTTCGTTTCCACGCCGACGCAGCTCGGCGATTTCCTGCTCTTCTGCCTGGCTGGGCTTCGTAACGTAGACGTAGTCCTGATGCGGGCACAGGTTACCGGCGGCCACGAGTTCGGGGGCGAAGATTTCCTCGTCGATAGGGCCGCACAGCTGTTCATAGCGTTGCCATTCGCTGGGGGTGGAATCGTACGGCGGGGTAGCCGTGAGCGCGATGGTGTTGGGCACTGCTTTTCGGCGGCCCAGCTGTTCCATGAAGGCTGTCAGGGCGCGGTGCCACTGGGAGCGCAGGTGGTGTGCTTCGTCGAGGCACACCGTTCCGATGTCGCGGACTGCGTCCAGGATGTCGAGGTCCGCGAAGTCCTCCCCCGTTTCCTCGTCGAGCGCCTGGGTGTATGCGGAGTACAGCGCCTGGTAGGTGATGACCGTCAGGAAGGCCGGGTTGTGTAGCGAGGTGGAACACCACTCCCGCGGGTTCGATGCGCCGTTGTGTTGGAAGTGCGCTGCAAAACGATCGATCCACTGGTCGCGGATAGTGATGGTGGGAGCCAGGATCAGGGCTGGTTTGCCGAGGCGGCAGATAAGTTCCAGGCCGAGAATCGTCTTGCCGGATCCAGGCGCGGCAACGACGTGGATGCGGTGATCCTGCTTCAGGTCATCGAAGCGTTCGAGGATACGCTGTTGATACGGCCGGAAGGTCCCGGCAAAGCGCCAGCTGGGTTGCGGTTGTGTCTCGGGCGCTACCATGCGGGCAAGTCTAACCGATCAGGCACACATGCCCTCCTTGTAGTCAGCGAAAACCTTCGCCTAAATGCGTTCCTACCTCTCCTCTTCCAGACACTGCCCACTAAAACCTTCAAGCTCTTCAGAAGCGCAATATACTATGGACAGCGTCTTTCACCTCGAGCGTTG
This sequence comes from Corynebacterium sp. TUM25020, assembly GCF_056388495.1. Taxonomy (NCBI): domain Bacteria; kingdom Bacillati; phylum Actinomycetota; class Actinomycetes; order Mycobacteriales; family Corynebacteriaceae; genus Corynebacterium; species Corynebacterium sp. TUM25020. Next base: position 17,121 of record NZ_JBWJFG010000006.1, read on the forward strand.
AAGCTCTATTCACCGAGACAAGCAAACTTGGCACCCAATCAAAGCCGACTCCAGTACATTCCACACAAAACAGACTACAAGGGATAATATGTCACACTTTCACCCATTCTTATCCATCGTGAGCGTCATATCGATAGCAATGGGCAGCGGTCCGATACCCAGCCCTCCGACTCCAATAACATCTGAAAACAAGCCCCCTCTTCCTGAACTAGAAAAATCGATAGAGTACATTCAGTCAGATACCCCCTCCGAAGCAATAAGAATAATAAACCAGAAGGATAAAATCACACAACCTTACGCCCTTTCTCAAAGATTTGGCCCTTGTACACTAATTCCGAGAAATATACACGTGAGAACAAGGACCAACAACGGGGATGCTCGAGTAATTGGATTTAAACCAGTTACCATCTGCAACCAAAAGGTTCAATCCATTCGGCACGAAAGTAGACTAAAGTATAAATATTATTTGTGGTGGAAAGACGCTAGCCTTAAGCACGGAGTCCCCACCCGTTCGACAAACAGAGGCGCAGCGCGACTAGAACAAAAAAATATTGAATTCCAATGTAAAGGTCTAGTCAACACTTCTTTCATCGGCAATACGGTAGGCACAGTAGTCGCCAACGGGGTAACCTATCATGCCGTCATTAATACTGATACATTTCGCACCTCCTGTAGAGCCTGAGGAGGCCCCATGCTTAAAGCTGCATACCCGAGCGTGCTCGCACTCTTCTCTCACCAAAAAGAAACTCTTCAAGAAGACTTCGTCGGTGTCGCACGTAATCGAAAACAAGCAGACGCAATGGCCGAATATGTAGAATCAAAAATGTACAGCTGCTGGATTGAAGAAGTAACCATTAAAGACTGGTATAGGACCCTACTCAGAAAACTCCCTTCCGATGTAATCTTTCTGGTTTTCCGATCTGGACCTGCCCAGGAGGAAGAAAGAAGAGCAGACGATTTTGACCCAGAACTAGTGGGGGCGTTCACTTCTAAGCTAGCCGCTGAACGATGCGCGGTTGCCCTAGATCGGAGGGTCGAAACTGGTAACCCCCTGCATAATAAACTAAACCAGCACCATGTTTGGGAAGCACATTATGGCTTTCTCCCTAAATATCTGAAAGCGGATGGCATTCCAATTCCAGCTTGTTAATCGAGCACGGCAAAACCCCAGCTCATTTCTGAACTGGGGAAATGCGTTCTGTGGAGCCGCCGGGAATTGAACCCGGGTCCTTTGCGACCTCGCCAGGGCTTCTCCGTGCGCAGTTCGCTCATGACCTCTGCTCGACCCTCCAGCACTCGCGAACCAGCCTGGATGATGGGCCCAGTTGCTCGAAAGGTGTCCCGCACGGCCCAAGCAACAAAGCCGTGCGGCAAGTCCCTTTAGTCGATGCCAGCTACCGGGTCAGGGACATCCCCGGGCTGACAGACACGCGGTCGCTGTAATTAGGCAGCGAGGGCGTAGTCGCGCTGAGTGTTCTCGGCGCTTATAAATTCGCAGCGACGCTTAAAATCGGTGGTCGTCTGCCTTCACCGGCACGCTTCCCCTGGCTCAATGCACAAAGTCGAAACCAAGTCGACCCCATGATCCCTGCTGCGGAAACGCTTGTACAACAGGAAATTTAACCTTACACCCCTGCACCGCGGCAGTTCAAGAACCCTACTTTTCAGCCTCGTTTTCCGGATCAGCGTCCTGCGCGGAGTCGAGCCCAGTCTCGTCCCACTTCGCCTTACGCTCCTTGGACTTCCTATTGTTCTTCACTGCCATGAGTCCCACTGCGATGCCGATGACGATCGGTACCCATACCTTGCTGTAATCGGCCATAAATCCGATCACGCGCAGAATCGGCTCCATCCATTCGGGTAGGTGCCAGTCCGGTAAATGCCAATCCGGCCAGGGAATGGAAGGAAGATTAATGTCCGGCCACGGGATCGATGGCAGGTTGATGTCCGGCCAGGGAATATTGATATCCCAGTCGGGTAGAAAGCTAAGTAACCATGCAATCAGCTTGGAAGCCAGAGGGCCTAGCACGATGACGGCCAGCGCCCAGCTACCCTTCCCTAGGCCAGTAATCAGCGGATAGAACCAGCGTTTGAACGGTGATTCCTCCATCGCTGCCCAACGCTGCGCCGCCCGCGACCCCTCTGGCGGGTCGAGGTGCACTACCCCTTCTTCATCCTTGACCTTTACCTCGAGCATCCAAATATCTAGAAAATTCGAGGTCCACCCCAGGTACGGCGCCGCAAGCGTCACCTCCCCGCCGTATTCCCCGGGTTCTAAGGTCGTGTCGGTCTTTCCCAGGTCAAGTTTCTGGTTAGCCAGGTTCTTAAAGCGTCCGATCGTCACCCCATCACGGCGCACCAGCAGTTCTAGATTCTTATCTAGGTCTTCTTCCAGCTTGGCGAATTTCTGCACCAGTTTATTGCTGCTCTGGTCGCTGTCTTTACTTGTGGACGCCCCCTCGTCCACCTCCACGACTTCATCGTCCGCTGTCTTTTCCGCCGTTTCTTCCGCGGATTTTTCTTTCTTGCTTTTAGGAAAGTCAGGATCGATGCGACGCAAGGCCGGTGGTTCCCCAACAATTACTTCGAGCAGCCCGAACTCCGGGTGTTGAAGAGACCAACGTTCCACGTGCACTGCCTAGCCCTTAATCCCCTTGATTCGGCGCCCCATCTCGCGCGTTATCTCGCGCTCCTCGGTGCGTCGCTTGATGTCTTGGCGCTTGTCATACTCCTGCTTACCGCGAGCCAGTGCCAGCTCCACCTTCAACTTGCCAGAGACAAAATACAACTGCAGCGGAACCAAGGTGTTGTTACCGTCACGAACCTTACCCATCAAAGAGTCGATTTCCCTGCGGTGCAGCAGCAGCTTCCGCGTACGTCGAGGACTGTGGTTTGTCCAATGTCCCATGGAATACTCCGGGATATGGAGACCGCGGAGCCAGACTTCACCTTCATCAATGGTGGCGTAGGCGTCCACAAGAGAAGCCTTACCCTCCCGCAGAGCCTTTACTTCAGTGCCCACCAGCACGACGCCACACTCGTAGGTATCGATGATGTGGTAATCGTGGCGTGCCTTGCGGTTAGTGGCAACGACAAACTGACCCTTGGGGGTCTTTCCCTTTTTCCCCTTCGATTTCCCCGAATCGGTGGGAGTGCTCTTTTTTGCTGCCATGACAGACACACACTACCACCGGGTTCTCCCCTAATGAAAAGGCGTCAATGTTAGTTCTTCACGTACCAGCGCAAGGTCACCTGGGCGGTGACCGCAGCGACGACCACGCCAACCAGCACGACAAACGGCGCCGCCAACCACAGGTCACTGTTAGTAACCCGCGCCACCAACTGTTGGTCGTACACAGCCTTCAGGGCACGGTCCACTACCAGCACCTTAGCTGCGAACATCCCGGCGACAGCCAGCACCGCACCGATCAGGGCGGCCATCATGGCCTCCAACACGAACGGGGCTTGGGTGTACCAGCGCGAAGCGCCGACCATGCGCATAATGCTGGTCTCGCTGCGGCGCGAGTAGGCGGTGATCTGCACCATGTTCATAATCAGGAAGATGGCAGCCACGGCCTGCACAAAAGCAACGATGAACGACGCATTGCGGATGGAGTCCAGGTTTCGCATCGCAGACTGCAGGTTATCGCCTTGATCCACGATATTCGTCACTGCCGGGTTGTCACGCAGCGCTTCGATGGGGCCATCGTTTTCCGGATCCGTCAGGCGAACGTGGAAGGCGGCGGGCAGCGCGTCTTTCTCGGTCTGCTCCACCAATTGCGGATCGGATTCTCCGAATAGTTCCACAAAGCGTTCGTAGGACTGTTCCTTATTGCGGAAGGTCACCGACTTCACGCCCTCGTCACCCTCCAGCTGCTGCTTAATACTGGAGCACTCCGGGGAAGTACATGTGGGATCGGAGCTCGAGATTTTGTCGTCGAGCTGCACCATAACCTCGATGCGGTCGAAGTAAATATCCTTCGTCCGTTCCGTCATCGCACTGAGCAAAAAGCCGGTAGCCAGCAGTGCTAGGGCGATGGAGGTCGTGATGATCATCGCGATGGTCATCGTCATATTGCGGCGTAGGCCCGAAAACGCCTCGCGGAGCACAAAGTTGGTTTTCATAAATGTTTCCCTTATTAACTTCTAGCTTTGCTAGGCCCGGTCTAGCGGCCTACGCCGTACATACCTAGTTCGTCATCGCGCACAAGCTTGCCCTTGGAAAGCTCGATCACGCGCTTACGCATGGAATCAACGGCCACGTCGTCGTGAGTAGACATCACCACGGTCGTACCGTTCTGGTTGATGCGGTTCAACAGCATCATGATCTCTGTGGACGTATCGGGGTCCAGGTTGCCGGTCGGCTCGTCCGCCAGCAGCACCAAAGGCTTATTTACTGACGCCCGCGCGATCGCCACGCGCTGCTGCTCACCACCCGACAGCTCGTGTGGGAAGCGGTTTTCCTTTCCGTCGAGACCGACAGTCTTCAGCGCTGCTGGAACCAGGTGCTGGATCTCCGAGCGCTTCTTGCCGATAACCTCCAGGGCAAAGGCAACATTGTCAAAGACTGTTTTCTTCGGGAGCAGACGGAAGTCTTGGAAGACATAGCCGATGCGCTGACGCAGCTTCGGCACATCGCGACCCTTGATCTTGTTTACGTGATAGCCGGCGACGTGGAGGTCCCCGGAATCCAGCTTTTCCTCGCGCAGAATCAACTGCAGAAACGTCGACTTGCCGGAGCCCGACGGTCCGATGAGGAAGACGAACTCACCCTTCTCGATGTCCAGGGTGATGTTGTCCAAGGCGGGGCGCCCGGACGACCTATAACTCTTGGTTACGTTTTCGAAGGTGATCACGAGCACACAGTGTAGCGAAACTAATGAGCTAAAGATAGTCCAAAGCGACTGAAGTGACTCATGTGACTGCTTTTCTAGAGCCAGAATTCGGCTATCTTCTGTCCCGACGCACCTCAGAATGTAAAGTCACAACCTAATCCGGTTGAAGTTGGCGTCACAAAGAAATGGCGCCAGTACCCTACCCTCCTCGACCCTCCTCGATTTGGCGAGGATAGAAAGAGCTCATGAGCGAAAAGAAGACCGCGACGAAGAACGACAACCAACCCGGGGGCTTCCTCGGAACGATCGAGAAAATCGGAAACAAACTTCCAGACCCTTTTTGGCTGTTCGTTATCCTCGGCGGCCTAGTTCTCATCTCCAGTTTCATCTTTAACAAAATCGGTTTGACCGCCACCAACCCGGAGGATGGCAAACCCGTGGAGATCGTGAACCTATTGAGCTCCGAAGGCTTAAAAGAGATCCTCTCGGGCGTGGTGGAGAACTACGTCAGCTTCCCACCGCTCGGCCTCATCATTACTGTCATGCTGGGTGTTGCCGTGGCGGAATACTCGGGCTTGATCAGCGCAGTGGTGCGCGCGATTGTCTCTCGGGTCGGAGCTAAAACCCTGACCTTTGTGGTGGCATTGGCAGGTGTAACAGGTTCCGTGGCCTCCGACGCGGTGTATGTGATTCTGATTCCTCTCGGTGCCGTCTCGTTCCGTGCGGTGGGACGCTCCCCGATCGTCGGCGCCATGGTTGCCTTTGCAGCATCCTCGGCGGGCTTTAACTCCTCGCTAGTACTCAACATCACCGACGTACTGCTGGGTGGAATTTCCACCTCGGCAGCGCACATCGTAGATAAGGAGTACGACGTCTCCCCGCTGGCCAACTACTTCTTCGTGGCCGCTAGCGCCGTCGTGCTGGCGCTGATCATCACGGTTCTTACCGAGCTATACATGAACAAGCGAGCTCAGGAACTGGTAAACCACGACGAGATCGACTATTCGGAAGTCACCTTTAATACCGGCCGCGAGGGGGACGACGAGCTCGCGGGCAACGTACCGCAAGAGAAAATCACTGCGGCACTGCAGCTTGACGACGATGAATCGCGTGCGCTGCGCGTTACCGGTCTTGCTGCGGCAGTGATGACAGCACTCTACTTTGCCTTGCTTTTCGTTCCTTTCTCTCCGCTGCAGGGCGAGGGCGGCGAGGTAATGTCCAGCCCACTTATCACTGCAGTGGCCGTGCCGATCGGTGCTTCGTTCCTTATCCTCGGCCTGATTTACGGCCTGGGCATCAAGTCCATCACCAAAGCCAGTGACGTTCCGGACTTCATGGCTCGCGGGCTGAAGTCTCTGCTGCCGATGATGGTGCTCTTCTTTGCCGTTTCCCAGTTCCTCGCCTGGTTTAAAGCCTCTAACCTGGGAGCTTGGACAGCAATTAAGGGTGCGGAGCTGCTACAAAAGGCCGATCTTCCGCCGCTGCTACTCTTCGCCGCCTTTGTAGTTCTGGTAGCGGTGGTCAACCTCTTCATCACCTCAGGCTCCGCACAGTGGGCGCTGATGGCCCCCATCGTTGTGCCGATGTTCATGTACGTAGGCTTCTCCCCCGAGGTCACGCAGATGCTGTTCCGTATCGGCGATTCCCCATCGAACATCATCACCCCGATGAGCCCCTACTTCGCCCTGGCACTAACCTTCCTGCAGCGCTACTACAAGAAGGCGGGAATCGGAACCCTAATGTCGCTGGCACTTCCCTATTCCATCGCAATGCTCGTGGGCTGGTTCCTGTTCTTCGCGCTGTGGTGGATGGTCGGCCTACCTCTCGGCCCCGGCACGCCGATGGATTACCCCGCCGCACAATAGGGCGTTCCTGCCTGAATTAACCCCACAACACACATAGTCGACCCCACGGTAGCCCGTTTCACCCCGCCTTATTAGGGTGGGAAACGTACCCGTGCACATAGCTTGGCCAAGGCTCACACATGATGCCCTGGCTAATGATTTAAGAATTGAGGTCGGCGTTGAACAGCCAGGCTAATACTCCTTTACCTAATAGTTCCGATGTCGAAGCGGTGGTCACTAAAGCCATCCACCGCGCCGAACAGTGGCTCGAGGTCGAGGAAACTTCTGCATCCACCAAACAGCTGGCAGACATGGTGCACGATCCCGACGGCGTAGAGTTCACCTTTGCCTTCGTCGACCGTGTAGCCCGTCCTGAAGACAATCATGTTTCAGCCAAGGAGTTCGCCAAGATCGCAAACCCCTTTAAGCGCACCGAACCGGTGCCGGGGTTCATGAGCCTGATCGATTCGATCCTGGTCACTGCTGGCTCCATTGCCGCACCACTGTTGCCGAATATCGTGATGCCGATTGCGCGTGCCTACCTGCGCACCACTGTCGGTCACCTGGTGCTCGACGCGGAATCCAAAGCCCTCGACCGGATGCTGGATGACTACCGCGACAGGGGCTTCCAACTCAATCTCAACCTGCTGGGTGAAGCCGTGCTGGGCGAGGCCGAGGCTCAGCGCCGTCTCGATAACACCATCGACCTGCTGAAGAATCCGCGGGTCGATTATGTCTCCGTCAAGGCGTCCTCTGTGGTCAGCCAACTCAACCACTGGGATTTCGAGGGTTCCATCGAGCGCCTCAAGGATCGCCTACGCCCGCTTTATCGCCAGGCGATGAAGCGCAACCCGCACCCCTTTATCAACCTGGACATGGAGGAATACAAGGACCTCCACCTGACCATCAAGCTATTCACCGAGCTGCTCGACGAAGAAGAGTTCCGCGACATGGAAGCGGGCATCGTGCTGCAGGCGTACCTGCCTGATACCTTCGATGCTCTCCAGGAACTGGCGGAGTTCGCCGCGCAGCGTCGCGCCAAGGGTGGAGCGAAGATCAAGGTGCGCCTGGTGAAGGGCGCGAACCTTTCCATGGAGCGCGTGGATTCTGAGATCCACGACTGGCCGCAGGCTCCTTTCCTCACCAAGGCGGAAGTCGACGCAAACTATGTGCGCCTGCTGGACTGGATCCTGCAGCCCGAACACGCAGAAAACCTGCGCGTTGGCGTGGCCTCGCACAACTTGTACCACCTGGCACTGGCTCACGAGCTCTCTGTTGCCCGAAACGTCGAGCACCAGCTGGATGTGGAAATGCTGCAGGGCATGTCCCCTGCACAGTCCGAGGCCGTGCGCGATGTTGTCGGCAATATGATCCTCTACACCCCGGTGGTAAAGAAGGAAGACTTCGACGTTGCCATCAGCTACCTGGTGCGCCGCCTGGAGGAAAATGGTGCGAAGCAGAACTTCCTCTATGCACTGTTTACCCCGGAGGATGACGAGACGGACGTCACCGGCATGACCCCGATGCAGGGCCAGGAGCTGCGCTTCCGCAACTCCGTCCGCGATCGCTGGGATACCTTCGCCGGTTCGCGTCGTACCCAAAACCGTTTGGAGGAAGAGGCCGAGAAGAAGGGCACCCAGTCCGCAGGCCTGCCGGGCAACTTCGTCAACGAACCCGATACCGACCCGACTCTTCCCGCAAACCGCGAGTGGGCTCTGCAGATCGTCGATCCTGCTAACGATCCAGGCCCTGCCCAGACTCCGCAGGTTACGGATCCTGCAGTTATTGACGCCGCCGTCGCGCGTTGCCGCGAGGCTTCCGAGCAGTGGTCTAAGAAGACCGGCGCGGAGCGTGCAGAGCTCCTGGACCGTGCAGCAGATGCACTGGCCAACAACCGTTCAAAGCTGATCTCCGCGGCGGTGTTCGAGGCCGGCAAGACCGTCGCAGAGACCGATCCCGAGGTCTCCGAGGCTATCGACTTTGCCCGCTACTACGCTGAGAGCGCCCGCCAGCTGGATCACGTCCGCGGCTCCGTGTTTACTCCCTACAAGTCGGTGGTTGTCACCCCACCGTGGAACTTCCCGATTGCGATCCCGCTGGGCGGCGTGTTTGCCGCACTGGCAGCTGGCGCTTGTGTGATCATCAAGCCCGCCCCGCAGGTCCTTCGTATCGCAGAGGTATTCATGGGTATCCTGCGCGAGGCTGGGATTAGCGAGGATCTGGTACAGCTGGTCAACGCAGACGAGGCCGAGGCCGGCAAGCGCTTGGTCAGCCACCCGGATGTAGAGTCCGTAATCCTCACTGGCGCGTCCGAGACCGCGAAGCTGTTCCGTAGCTGGAAACCGCGCATGGTCATTAACGCGGAGACATCCGGTAAGAATGCAATCATCGTCACACCTGCCGCGGACCCGGATCTGGCGGTCGCGGACATCTTCAAGTCCGCTTATGGCCACGCTGGTCAGAAGTGCTCCGCCGCCTCACTGATCATCACGGTCGGTTCGATCGGCAAGTCCAAGCGCTTTATCAACCAGCTGGTTGATGCGGTGCGTTCCATGAAGGTGGGTCCGGGATCCGACATCTCCACGTACATGAATGGAGTGATCGAAGCTCCGGGAGACAAGCTACTGCGCGGCCTGACCGAATTGGAAAAGGGCGAGAAGTGGCTGGTTAAGCCCCGCAAGCTAAACGACGAAGGCACCCTGTGGTCCCCGGGTCTGCGCGATAATGTGAAGCCCGGCAGCTGGTTCCACACCCACGAGTGCTTCGGCCCGGTGGCGGGCATCATGCACGCCGAGACCCTGGACGAGGCCATCGAGTGGCAGAACTCCACTGGCTTCGGCCTCACCGGCGGCATTCACACCATCGACGTGGAGGAAACTGCCTACTGGCGCGAGCGCGTGGAGGTCGGCAACGCATACGTGGAGCGCGGCATCACGGGCGCCATTGTGCAGCGTCAGTCCTTCGGCGGCTGGAAGAACTCCTCCTTGGGCAGTGGCGCGAAGGCCGGCGGACCGAATTACGTTGCCCAGCAGGGCGTGTGGACCGAAGGGGATATCAGCGAGCTGGCTGCCGGCACCCTTCCGACGCACATCACACAGCTGCTCCGCGAGATCCGTGGACTGGGTTCCCCTGCTCTGTCCAAGGACGATCACGTGTGGCTGCGCCGCGCCGCGGAGTCGGACGCCTACGCAATGTCCACCGAGTTCGGCGTCGAGCACGATAAAACGGCACTGGTGGTGGAATCCAATGTGTTCCGCTATAAGCCGCTGCTCGAACCGCTGCGCGTGCGCGTGTCCGAGGGTGCGAATCCTCGCGATCTGCTGCGCCTGAAGCTGGCTTCCGCCGCCACGGGTACAGAGTTGGATATTTCCGCCAACCCGGAGATTGCCCGCGAGTGGGGTGAGCTGGGCGAGCAGATGCGTACCTCTTCTGACCGGGACTTCGCCGAGGAGATCGCCATCGCTCAGTCTGTGCGCGTCCGCGCCCTGGGCAATAGCCCGGAGGAGTTCTACGAGGCCGCTGCGAAGTCCGGCTCCGTGATCCTGGATCAGGATGTGTTGCCCGATGGTCGCCGCGAGCTGCTACCGCTGCTCCTCGAGCAGGCAATCTCCACTACGGAGCACCGCTTCGGCTACATCCACGGCCTCACCCCTTAAAAGGCTGAGGCTTAGGCCTCCTGCTGCTGCGCCATGCGCCAGCGGATGCCTGCCTCAAGGAAGCCGTCGAGGTCACCGTCTAGCACCTTGCTCGGATCGTTAACCTCGACGTTCGTCCGCAGATCCTTAACCATCTGGTACGGGTGCAGCACATAGTTGCGCATCTGGTTACCCCAGGAGTTCGAGCCGTCGCCCTTGAGCGCATCCATTTCGGCTTGTTCTTCTTGACGCTTCCGCTCCAGCAGCTTCGCCTGTAGCACTCGCATGGCGGAGGCCTTGTTCTGGATCTGCGATTTCTCGTTTTGGCATGTCACCACGATGCCGGTGGGCACGTGGGTCAGGCGTACTGCCGAGTCGGTGGTGTTCACCGATTGCCCACCCGGGCCAGAGGACCGATAGACGTCCACGCGCACGTCGTTTTCATCAATGTCGATGTGGTCGGTCTGCTCCACGACGGGCAACACCTCTACCTCGGCAAAGGACGTTTGACGACGGCCTTGGTTGTCGAATGGGGAAATGCGCACCAGGCGGTGGGTGCCCTGTTCCACGGAAAGGGTGCCGTACATATATTCGCCATGGATGACAATGGTGGCGGATTTAATGCCGGCCTCCTCGGCATAGGAAATGTCGTAGACCTCGACCTTGTGCCCTGCCTTTTCCGCCCAGCGGGTGTACATGCGCAAAAGCATGTCTGCCCAGTCGGCAGCATCCACGCCACCGGCGGCACTGCGAATATTTACCACGGCTTCGCGCTCGTCATACTCCCCAGACAGCATGGTCGTCACCTCAAGAGATTCAATCTCCTGACGCAGTTCTGTCCGCTCTGCATCGGCTAGCTGCACGGCTTCCTTGGCTGCCTCCGGGTCATCCCCGGCCTCTTCGTCGGCCATGTCGTAGAGCACGGGCAGATCGTCCAGACGCTGGCGTAGCCCCGTCACCTTCTTCAGCTTCGCCTGCACACGAGAAAGCTCGGAGGTTACCTGCTGTGCGTAGTCCGGATCATCCCACAGCGAGGGGTCGGCGGACTTACCCTCCAGTTCGCGGGCGCGGTCGCCCAGCTCGTCGAGATCCAGCACCTTCTCGATGGTGGTCAGGGTGCCGTCCAGGTCGCTTAAGTCTGCAGAAACTTCCGGTTGCATAATGCGCAAGTCTACCCCGCGGCATGCACAATGGAATGCATGGCTACTAACGGTTCTGATTCTTCATCCCCTATCCCCGAGGACATGCTGAACGCGATCATTAAGACGTTCATCGTGGCGCATGTCGACGATTCCGATCATCATCTGGCTCAGGCGCTGGTCTACAACGCAGGTCGACTTGCGTGGCGCATGCGTCAGACGGGAGTGGATACAGAGCACAAGACATCTGTCAGCGATGTCGTCACCGCGGCCGATCGGGCTGCGGAGAAGTTCATTGCCGACGCCCTGCGTGCGATCCGCCCTGAGGATGGGCTCTTGGGCGAAGAGGGCACGCGAGTGGAGTCGAAGTCGGGTCGCACGTGGGTTATCGACCCGGTCGATGGAACGTACAACTTCACTACTGGCTCCGATTACTGGTGTTCCGCCCTAGCTTTGGTCGAGGGTGACCCGGATGAACCGGATGCCCTGTTGTTCGGTGCAGTTCACCGTCCGGCGATGGGCTATACGTGGTTCGGCGGTCCTGATATTCCTACGACTCGTGACGCCACTAGCATCAGTCTGTCGAATACCTCCGCGGAGCTGACTTGCCTCGGTGGCTACCTACACCCCACCGATATTGCGGACAGTACCCGACTACGCAGTTGGTCCGCTGTGGCCACGCAGTTTGCCACGGTGCGGATGCTGGGGTCTGCGTCCATTGACTTGGCCTGCGTCGCCGGAGGCGAGCTCGGCTGCTGGATGCAGCACAGCGTGGCCAGCTGGGATTGGTTGCCGGGGCGTGCTTTGGTGGAGGGCGCTGGGGGCGTCACAAAGAAGGAAGAGAAAGACGGCACAACCTGGTTTATTGCCGGGGCGCCGGACGCGGTGGAGCAGGCTGCCACAGCTCTGCGTGAGGCGTAGCCCCTACCCCTTATTCACACCAGTCACATCTTCCCCATAGCCTTACGCGCGCCACAGGGTTATCATGTGTTGCATGACGGACGCGGTTTCCACATATGCAGATGACCTAACCCTGGCGCTTTCGCTTGCCGACGCAGCCGATGCGATCACCATGGCGCGCTTCGAGGCCAACGATCTCAGCGTTGAGTCTAAGCCGGATCTCACCCCTGTCAGCGATGCCGACACCGCCGTGGAGAAGGAGCTGCGCTCTATCATCGCCGCCCACCACCCCGATGACGCCCTGCTGGGTGAAGAGTTCGGCGGCGACGTCACCTTCGCTGGTCGGCAATGGGTCATCGACCCCATCGACGGCACCAAGAACTTCGTCCGCGGGGTACCCGTATGGGCCACGCTGATCAGTCTGCTCGTGGATGGCAAGCCCGTCGTGGGCGTGGTCTCCGCTCCTGCATTGGGTCGGCGTTGGTGGGCAGCCGAAGGCGCTGGGGCGTGGAGACTTTTCAATACTCCAGCCAGCGCAAGCATCGAGGCTGGTACTACTGAGGGCGGAATCCCCTCGGCAGGCGCGCGACAACTTGAAGTATCGAAAGTCGGCCAGGTCGAGGATTCCTCGATCGCCATTTCTTCACTGTCCGGGTGGGCACAATGTGGCAAGCGCGAACAGCTGATCAGCCTCACGGATTCCGCGTGGCGCCTCCGTGGCTACGGTGACTTCTGGTCCTACATGCTGGTCGCCGAAGGAGCGGTGGATATCGCGGCGGAGCCGGAGGTGAGCCTCTGGGATCTGGCCGCACTAGTGCCGATCATTACGGAAGCCGGCGGGCGATTCACTGCCCTCAACGGCGAGGACGGTCCGCACGGCGGATCCGCCGTCGCGACGAACGGCCTGCTGCACGAGGCCACTCTTCAAGCGCTGTCCTAGACCTCTCTAGATCTCTACACGTCGAGTGCCAGGTACACGGTCTCCAGGTACTCCTCGATACCCTCAAACCCACCTTCGCGCCCCAGACCGGACTGCTTCACGCCACCGAAGGGCGCAGAAGCATCCGACAGGGCACCCCGGTTCACGCCCACCATGCCGGCTTCCATTCGCTCGGCAAAGCGCAGCGTCTTTTTCATATCCTCACCCATGACATAACCCGCCAGTCCAAAGACCGTATCGTTGGCGATCTTTAGTGCCTCATCATCACTGGAGACCCGCTGCACAGCAGCAACGGGGCCAAAGATTTCCTGGTTAGCAATCTCAAACTTGGGCGTCACACCCGTAAGCACCGTGGCGGGGTACCAGAAACCATTCGGATCCAGATCAGGGTGCGTCTCCCCCAGCTTCTCCAATGCCTCATTGCCGCCGAGAGCCACATTCGCACCCTCCTCAACGGCCTTCGCAACCAGGTCGCGCACGCCATCCCGCTGCTCTTCGCTCACGAGCGGCCCCATCGTGGTCTTCGAATCAGTACCCGGCCCCATGACGAACTCGCTCATCTTCTGAACCAACCCGGATTCAAACTCGTCGGCCAAAGACTCGTGGACGATGAAACGGTTAGCAGCCACGCACACCTGCCCTGCCCCACGCATTTTGGCCGCGATAGCCTGCTCCACAGCTTTGTTCACATTTGCATGCTCCAAAACGACGAAAGGCGCGTTGCCACCAAGCTCCAGGGATGTGCGGATCGTCTTCTTCGCTGCGGTGGCCGCCAGCGTTTGCCCCACCTCAGTGGAGCCGGTGAACGTCAGCTTGCGCAGGCGATCATCGTCCAGCAACGCGGAAACGCGACGAGCCGAAGACGTCGGCAGGACCTGGAACACCCCATCTGGAATACCCGCAATTCGGCCCAGCTCCGCGAAATACAGCATGGTCAATGGCGTGAGCTGAGCCGGCTTGGCAATCACGGTGCATCCCGCGGCCAACGCAGGAGCAAGCTTGCGGGTAACCATCGCCAGCGGGAAGTTCCATGGAGTAATAGCCAATACCGGCCCCACCGGGCGGTGTGTAGTCACGATGCGTCCATTGCCCGCGGGCGCAACCCGATACTCGCCACTAATAGCCGCGGTTCGCTCACTGAACCACCGCAGATATTCAGCAGCGTAAGTCACCTCGCCCTTCGAATCCGGTAGCGCACGTCCCAGCTCCAGAGACTGCAAAGCCGCCAATTGTTCAGCGTGCTCGTTTACCAGGTCGAACAGCCGTCGCAAGATCTCGGAACGCTCCCGAGGTGCAGTTTCGCCCCACTCTGCTTGCACCTCCACAGCCTTTTCCATGGCCTCTCGCGCATCATCTTCTGTTGCCGCCGCGACTTCCGCGAAAGGCTTCCCCGTGGCGGCGTCAAGAACAGAAAAGGTTTCCCCTTCGGATCCAGAGCGCCAGGCTCCACCCAAGAACAACCCCGTGGGCACCTCGAAGGTTTGCCCGGCTGCGCTCAAAGTAGTGCTGAAATCAGATGGAATGGTGAAAGAAGTCATGCCTCCACATATACGCGCCTTCCGCGCCCACTACATTTACGCGCCTTCAGCGCCCACTACGCAGACCACCACGCACCCGCGGCATTTCCACTACCGTGGAAAGTGACATTTGCAGTGATGAAAGGAGCCCGGCAGTGCCCATGCCACAACAACGCGAATCCGCACATAAGACTCGGGAGTGGAAGAAGCTCACCGAATACGCCGACGCAACACGCGGCACCCAACTGCGGGAGCTTTTCACCGAGCAGCCGGGGCGCTCCAGTGACATGACCTATAACGTTGGCCCGCTGCATGTGGACCTGTCTAAGAACCTCATCGATGAGCGTGGTCTGCGACTACTGCTAGACCTGGCTCGCGCGCGTGGCCTGGAAGATCACCGCAGCGCCATGTTCGATGGCGAACACATCAATAGCACCGAGGACCGCGCTGTACTGCACACCGCGCTGCGCATTCCCGTGGATCGGGAGTTTAGTATCCCGGTTGATTCCGAAACAGGCGAGACACAAGACGTAGCCGCCGATGTACACGCCGTGCTGGGCCGTATGCGCGATTTCGCAAAGGCACTGCGCTCTGGCTCGTGGCAAGGTGTCACCGGCCACACCATCAAGCATGTGGTCAACATCGGCATCGGCGGCTCCGATTTGGGCCCGGCAATGGCTGCACAGGCGTTGCGCCCGTACATGACGGCGGGAATTACGCCACACTTCATCTCCAATATTGACCCTGCGGACGTGGCCGGCACCCTCGACGGACTCGATGCTGAATCCACGCTGTTCGTCATTGCCTCCAAGACCTTCACCACGTCCGAGACACTGGCCAACGCCCACGCCGCGCGCCGTTGGCTGCTGCAAAACCTCTCCGATGCTGGGGTTGAGGTCGAGGGAGATGACGCCATCCGCGACATCACTGCCAAGCACTTCGTGGCCGTATCCACCGCTGCAGAGAAGGTCCAGGACTTCGGCATCGACACGAAGAACATGTTTGAGTTCTGGGATTGGGTAGGCGGCCGCTACTCCGTGGACTCCGCGATTGGCCTGTCGCTGATGGCGGCCATTGGCCCACAGGACTTCATGCGATTCTTGGAGGGTTTCCACGAGGTAGATGACCACTTCCGCACCGAGCCGTTGGAGATGAACATTCCGGTACTGATGGGCATGCTCGGTGTGTGGTACACGGACTTCCTGGGAGCACAATCGCATGCCGTGCTGCCGTACTCCGAAGACATGGCGCGCTTCCCCGCGTACCTTCAGCAGCTGACAATGGAGTCCAATGGCAAGTCCGCGCAGCTGGATGGCACGCCGGTGGAAATCCCCTCAGGCGAGATCTATTGGGGTGAGCCCGGCACTAACGGCCAGCACGCTTTCTTCCAGCTGCTGCATCAAGGCACGCACCTGGTTCCGGCGGACTTCATCGGCTTTGTGAACCCGCACGACGATGCGGTTGCTGCGGATGGTTCCACCAGCATGCATGACATGTTGATGTCCAACTTCTTCGCCCAGACTCGTGTACTGGCCTTTGGCAAGAACGCAGAAGAGCTGGAGGAAGAGGGTGTGGCTCCTGAGCTCATCCCGCACAAGGTGATGCCCGGCAACCGCCCGACCACCACCATTCTGGCTAACAAGCTGACCCCGAAGGCGCTGGGCGCACTGATCGCCCTGTACGAGCACATCGTTTTCGTCCAGGGCGTGATCTGGGGCATCAACAGCTTCGATCAGTGGGGTGTAGAGCTCGGCAAGAAGCAGGCAAACGCACTCCTTTCTGCGGTTACTGGCGCGGAGCGCAGTGACGCCGGCGACTCCTCCACCGACGATTTGATCGCTTACTACCGCCAGCACCGGGTCTAGCGCTAACAAGTGGGATAAGTGATTGGATACACAGGATTGCTAACACGGAGGTCTGGGGCGTCGATATCTAAAACGAACCCCGCTTCCGAGTGGCTTGGAGCGTTGCTTGAAATGCTCTAGGCATTTCTTTCCCTACAAAAAGCGGGGGTTCGCCACTGTCCGAGATTCGCAGGCCTCGCCTTCCCAACAAGGCGGTGCACCGAAATCTGCTAACCCCATCGCGGGATCCCTTAATGGAGTGCCGATGCTCCTGGCTGTCCCCATTTTGATTCCGTGGTTGGCGCTTTATGCAATTTGGGTTGCCCTGCACCCTGGCCAAGGATAAGCACTGTCCTTTCGCCGAGCAGGGCGAGAAGGTCGCGCCCAAAAGTTTGAGGGCACGAAGATCTAAGCGCGACAAAGGCTCCCCGCCGAAGCGGGGAGCCTTTAAAGTTGCTGCACTACCAGAGGATCTAACGTCCTTAGAACAGACCCTTGGTGGGCTTGTGCATCACGTCAGTGGTGGTGACTTCGCGGGAGTCAACGTTCTGGTCATTGGCGGTGGACTTGTCCTCCTCCAGACGACCAGTCTGCGTGACGGTGATGTAGTTCACCAGGCGGCCCAGCTTGGTCTTGCCGTCGCCGAAGTTCAGGTTAGCCAGCAGCTTGGACTCACCCGGGTTGACCGGGTTGGACAGGGTGACCTCGAAGCTGCGGACAGACTTGGCCTTGTCGAAGCCCAGGTCGCGAGTGTATGCACCGTTGAACCAGCCCGGAGTGATCAGGCGGTCAACACCCTTTGGTCCCTTTTCGGTGTGAACGTCGATGCGGAAGGTGGTAGCCGGGAAGTCCTGGTAGTAGATCTCGGAGCCAACGTTCTTAGCGGAGATGGAAACCAGGCCAGCGAAACCTGCGGACTTGCCAGCAGCAACGTGGATCTCAGGCTGCAGGTCGTACTTCTCGGCCGGAGCCTCAGCTTCCGGCTTCTCGGCAGGCTTCTCAGCCTCTGCCTCTGGCTTCTCAGCCTCTGCTTCTGGCTTCTCAGCGTCAGCGGCCGGAGCCTCTTCTGCTGGAGCTTCAGCGGGCTTCTCAGCCTCATCGGCAGTGACATCGGTTGCTACTACGTCGTTGTTGAAGCCAGGGTCAACGGCGTCTTCTGCGAAAGCGTTGCCAGCGCCTGCGAAGGCGGTGGTCACACCAATAGCGGCAGCGAGGGTCAGGGAAGCTGCATTCTTCTTCATGTGAGGGGGTTCCTTACTTTGTAGAGGTGCGGGTCGAAGCGTTGCGAGAGTTGATGCGAGATGAAGGTATTCAAGCGCTCCGACGCCACGGGAGTTTTAGCGAAGGGGGTTTTAAGCCTCTGCGGCTGCGTCGTCAGCAGGCTTGTCAGCAGCCTCGGAGTCGGCCGGCTTGTTTGCGGCAGCGTCATCGGCTGGCTTGTTGGCGTCGTCAGCTGGCTTCTCGGCCGGCTTGTTAGCCTCTTCAGCTGGCTTGTTGGCGTCGTCAGCTGGCTTCTCGGAAGGCTTCTCCGCATCCTCCGGCTTAGCCGGAACTGCGGAATCAGCCGGGTTGCCGTACAGCTTCATGTTGACCTGGTTCTTCACCGGGGTCAGAGCGGACCACGGGGTCGGGGTGGACCAGGTGCCGTTCGCCTTGCAGAACTGCTGGGTACCGGTCATGTTGATGGTGCGGAAGCCGTAAGTAGCCTCGCCGGTGTGGCCGGCCGGAACGTCGTACGGGCCGATCTTCTGGCCAACATTCCAGCTCAGGGAGTAGGAAGCCTCAGCGCCGATGCTCTTAGCCAGCTCGTAGGCAATTCCGACGCTGCCCTTGCCGCTCTTGGCAGATGCCTCGCCGCCCAGGTTTGCGCTGACCGTCTCGGTGCGGTCGCCCTTGATGCTGATGGTGATGGTCTGGGTCTTGGACAGTTCCTGGGTCAGCGGGATGGTGTTCTTGGACTGGTTGGTAGCAGAGATGGTGCCAGCCGGGGTGAACTTGTCGTCAACCTTGTAGACGACGGTGCGGTAATCCTCACCGGAGTTGCAGACCGGGTGCGGGTTCAGGATGTTGGCCTTGATGTGGTCGCTGCCGTGGGTGGTGTTGACGATCGGCAGGGTGGGGTTCAGCTTCGGGGTTTCCGGGTAGTGCTCTTCCTTGGTGATGGCAGATGCCGGGGATGCGACTGCAGCTGCAACGATGACAGCAGCAGCGGCAGCACTTGCGCCGTTCTTCCACAGGTTCTTCATGTTTTGTGCTCCTCTTGCACGCCCACTGGTCGAAAAATGCGGTCCGACTACAGCCGGTCCGCGTTAGCGAGTGCATTGGTGATGCTGCGATAGTGCACGTCGCTCTACTTCAAAGGGTCTTGCGAGTCTTCGCCCAGGTGGCTTTGTTCGAATCAGGTTAAGGGGTGCCCTCGCCTGGGTGATGCTCGGTATTCGTGAGGACCGCACACCGCTCAGGCTCTGAGTGACGAGATCCAACTTTAGACCCTCGAAGCTTCTCATTGTTCGACAATTTTGCACCGCAGTGCACCACATTCAATCCCAATGTCATCTTGCGTTAACCTCTAGTTAACCGTAGAAAACTTAGCCAACCCTTAAAACGCCTCTCAGGCGCGCCCGAAACGACATTCACTGTTGATGTACCCAATTCGAACTCGATTTCAATTAGCCTCAGGCCGCGACCATATAAAACTCGATCAAACTGTAGCCCCACCCTGTTCCCGCCGAACATTTCTCAAAATATAAGAACCCTCACCCCTTTTTCGAGCAAAACATTTCAACCATCAACCTGCGATTCACCCCATAACCCCCACTTTAGTGAACTTTAGGTAAACTCTTCTCACCAGGCATTTCTTTAATGGACGCGCTACATTTTACCCCAATATGGGGTTATTGTATCTCGCTTCACTACCCCTGCTGGAGCTTCAATCCTCAGTGCCCTTGACAGTTTGGGCACCACCAAATGATGCGCTCCAGCTCGCCTGCATCCAGTTCCGGATCTCCTTCAGCCCAGCGCCCGCCCAACGTCCCCTGCAAAATTGCCGCCCCACACCTCCGGCACGCTTTCCCTGCACGCCCAAACACCCACGTGCTGTACCCTGGCCGGCGATCTCCAGTAAAAACCCGGTGCGGTTCAAGACGGTTGTCCCACATCAATCGTCGCGCCATATCTATAGCCTTGGCGACGCCTTCTTCTCCCACTCTCCCGACTTCCACTTCCGGGTGCATTCCCACGAGGAACATCACCTCAGCGCGATTCTCGTTGCCAATTCCTGCAACATTCTTCTGATCCAGCAAAGCAGCCCCCAGGGAGCGCGTGGGCCGTGCCATAATCCGCTCGATTGCCTCATGCCTTCCCACCGTCTCCCACTCATCCGCCAGAATGTCCGGCCCCAAATGCTCCACCACCTGCGGGAAGTCGGCAAAGGGAAAGACCCGCACAAATCCCAGATCGTGCCCTACGATCTCAATCTCTGCCCCTCCCGGATGCTGCGGGCTGAAGCGCAATACAATGCGGGCACTGTAGCCAGGCCGACGCCAGCGTTCACCCGCCCGGTGAATCGCCCATACCCCCTCCATCTTCAGGTGGGTGTGGATCACCCGCTCCCCAATGTGCATGAATAGATGTTTGCCATAGGGCCAGACCCGGTGCACTTCATCCCCATCAAAAGTCTCGGTCGCAAACCGCGGTACACGAATATCCGTGTACCGCACCGTCCGCCCGGTCATCCATTGGAGTCGGTTGGAAAGTTGTAGAACGGAATCACCCTCAGGCACGGATACTCAATCCTTTCGGAGTAAGTCGCGCCCCAGCGGCTACCCAATCCGTCGTATTAATGTCCATCACCGAGGAACCATTGACCTTCTCCACGGTCACAGGACTCAATCGTCCAGCACGGACGGCTTCCCGTAGGACTCGAACCACCAGATCTATTTGCGCTGCGGGAATTGCCGGCGACTCCGATGTGGCGTCATTAAAATCGGGCCGAGCAAAAAACACCACGTTTTTACCTCCGCGAGAGACATACGCCTCGGCGCGACCTGCCGCAACGATAATCATGGCGCCAGCAGAACGCGTGGGAGCCATCAACTCGGCGCTCGAACTACCTGGCTGTACAGTGCTTGAACGCGGCCACGGCAGCGTGGAACCGTAGGGGTTCGCCGGATCCAGAACTGACAGCAGCAGCGGAACGGAGGCTTCCGAATTGTTCATTGCCTCTCCACCACGCCCATCCTGCGCGCGCCGCAATTGGGAGATCACATCGCGCGGGGCAAACTGCGCACCGCCCAGGCCTTCGACGATATAGCCGCGAAGGACTTCACCGGAATCCTCCCAAGCGCTCAAAGTTCGATAAGCCTCGGCAAAACCACCGGCGGCCTTTTCAGCAACGACGGCTCCGCGGGTCACCACCGCATAGCGGTCGATCCAAGCCTCGGACAGCACGAGAGCCTTTTCAGCAGCGTCCGGCCTTTCTACGCCACCGGCACCCGCAGTACCTATAGCACTCACTGGACTAACGCCCGATACCGCCGACCAACGCCCTGGCACGGACGAGTGCGCATTCAATGCCTGTCGGGCTGCTCGCGCAAAACCACTGCGCCCCATCCGTACCCGTCGCACCGAGCCACGCCCCTGGTTTCTCCGCGGTGCGCGATGAGCTTGTTTACCGGTGGTCCCTGCTTCCACCAACCGTGCTCTCAGAGCCGCGAAACTATCGGGAGTAACCAGCCCAGCATCGAAGAGTTCCCACAGCGCCGCGTCCACTTCCGCATGTCCCGCTCCCGTCGCCGACTGCAACTCAGCTGCCAGAAACGCACCACCTCGTTGCAGATGCTCGAGGATCTGCGTGGCCACCATGCCGAGGGATGTCCCTTCCTTCTTTTCGACGCCGCGTTCCAGCCCTGCATCACCTCCTAGCAGGTACTCGGCCATGCCAGTGGGCATAAAACTCACCCAGGCATCCTTGGCTCCGGCCTGTCCGGCACCAGTGGTGAGAACCTCCCCGGTGCTGAGCAGCTCATCTAAATCCCTCGGCTGATAGTCCGGAATGCGAGCTGGAAGCACCAGTGTTTCCCATGCACTGGCGGGAATTGGCACTCCGGCAAGTTGTTCGAGCACGCTGAGGAGCTCCTCGCGCTGCATGTGCCCCAACCCATGCCAATCAGCCAGGAACTGAGCATAAGTCTGCTGCGTTACGGGTTCCAGCGCTCCGCGGGCTGCGGCCAAAGTCGCTGAACGCAGACGGCGCAGCATCCCTGTGTACACGTATTGCATCTCGGACTGGGCATCTGCCTCTGCGCCACTTGGCGAGACGGAACCGGTGGCGTCCTCGAGAAACACAAAGTGCCCCGAGCTCAATCGACGCTGCTGTGCTCCCTTAGTATTTTGCGTCCATTTCGTAAGCAGGGCATCGGCCGTTGCGCGTCCCAGGCCAAACTCCGCTGCAGCCTCTGAGGCAGTAGTAGGTCCGCGGTTCTTCATCCACCGCAGCAATAATTGGTCAATGGCATTATCCACCTGATCAACCTGCTCAGCGGCGATGGCAACTCCCGGTGGAACTGGCACTCCCAGCCCATCGCGCAGCAGCGCCATGTCCTCGACAGCAGCCAATTTGGCCTGACCGCCGAAGTTGACCTCCATCAGGCGAGTCGGAATCAATTCGCGCAGTTGATTGAGGCTATCCTCCACTGTCCCCGCCCACGGCTCAAGGCGCTCACACACGCCCTCGGTGCTCAGCGGGCCGAGCGCACGCAGCATATCCACAGCCTGTTCCACGCTGCCAGCCTTGCGCCCCTCCGCCAGCCACTGAGCGGCGTCCACCACGCGCCGTACCGCAGCCGGGTCTAGGGCCATGCCCTCCTCACGGGTGCCCAGTACTTTGGCAAGCAACGCAGGATCCACGGCCAGGGCTGCGGCCCGTTCTGCAGAATCGCCCTCATAAATAAAGGCGCTGGTGTAGGTGAACAACAGCGACTCCGCAAAGGCACTTGGCCCCTCGGTTGTGACCTCCGCCAAACGCACACCACGCTGCCCTAGCCCCGCCACCAAGGTCTTCAAAAAATCCAGGTTGTACACGTCGTGTACACACTCCCGCATGGTTTCCACCATCACGGGGAACTCCGGATGCTCGCGGGCAACATCCAACAATTGGGCGGCACGCTGGCGCTGCTGCCACAACGGTTGGCGCTTGCCCGGGTTACGGCGCGGCAGCAGCAAAGCCCTAGCTGCACACTCGCGAAAACGCGCGGCAAATAGGGCGGAGGATCCCACTTCTTCCATCACATCCGATAGCGTGGCCTCTGCCCGCTCGGAGCCGCCAAAGCCGTGTTCGCCGAGCAAAAGCTCCATTCCCGGAGGTTCCTCGGAATACGGCAGGCGCAGCACCATACCGTCATCTCCTGCCACTGCCATTGCGTCGATACCTGTGCGGCGGTTCAGCTCTGCACCCAACGCCAGCGCCCAAGGTGCATTCACTCCCCGACCAAACGGCGTGTGCACCACCACGCGCCAATCACCAATGTCATCGCGGAAGCGCTCGATCAGCACGGTGCGTTCATCCGGGATGATTCCAGCGGTTTCCTTCTGTTCCTGGTAGTAGGCATCGAGGTTGGCGCGAGTGTGGGCGTCCACAAAATCGGCAGAACGTATATCCCCTAAAGTGTCAGAACCCCAGGTACGGCGGTTCTCACCAATGGCCATGCCCAGCTGCACCGGGCGGCCTGCGGCATCACCCACCCAAAATGGCAGTCGACCAGTGTGCCCGGCGGCGGGGGCAACGATCACCTGGTCGCGGTTAATTTCCAAAATCCGCCAACTGCTCGCCCCCAGGGTGAACACATCGCCCACACGAGATTCGTAGACCATTTCCTCGTCCAGCTCGCCCACCCGGCGCGCGCCGTCGTTCTCCCCGGCAGCCAGGAAAACCCCGAACATGCCGCGATCCGGGATGGTGCCGCCGCTGGTTACCGCAAGGCGCTGTGAGCCGGGACGGGCTTCTAGGGTGCCGGCCACAGGGTCGTACACCACGCGGGCTTTTAGGTCAGCGAAGTCAGTAGAGGGATAACGCCCGCTGAGCATCTCGACAACCCCATCGAAGGCCTCCCGCGGCAGCGTGGAATAGGGATGAGCGCGGCGTACCACCCGCCACCACTCCTCCACGTCGAGCGCGTCTTTTCCGGCACTCGCCTGCACACTTGCAGCCACGGTCTGCTGCGCCAGCACATCTAGCGCATTATGCACCACGTGCAGTGGCTCCAATTCTCCCTTGAGTAGCCGGTCGACGACCACCACCGCAGCCTCAGCGTCCTGCTTGTGCAATGGGTAGATCGTCGCGTGGCTGGTCGCTCCCACGTTGTGCCCGGCGCGACCACAGCGCTGCACTGCCGCAGCCACTGACGGTGGCGCCCCAACCTGTACCACGTGGTCCACCAATCCCATATCGATGCCGAGTTCCAAGGAACTCGTCGCCACCACGCAGCGCAGTTCACCGGACTTCAACGCTGCCTCAATGTCCGCGCGTTCCTCCTTCGACACGGAACCGTGGTGTGCCCGTGCCACGCCTTCACCGCTGATCCCTCGCACTGCGCCGGACTGTGCCATCAACTGTGCTGGGTCGCGCCGTGTTAAAGCCGCCAGTGCATCGGGATCATGTTCTTTCGCCCACTCCTCGTTGAGAGCCCCGGTGAGCCGCTCTGCTGCGCGCCGGGAGTTCACGAACACGAGGGTGGAGCGGTTTTCCATCACCTGCTGGTAGATCGCCTTTTGCACATGCGGCCATACGCTCTTTTGCTGCGGTAGCGCGGATTCTTTGTCCACGCCACTGGCCACCCGTGCGCCCGAGCCATTCTGTGTGCTGCCACCCACGCCCTCGCCAATGAGGCTGGGGCCAAGCAGTGCCTCATCTATGGGGCCTATTGGTTCCTCTTCTGGCTCTTCTGTTGACGCCCCCTCGTCCGCCACCTCATACTTCGCCAACGCGATGTCCTCCGCTGCCGGAGGATCTTGAAAATCCTCCACCACGCTGGTTACCTGCACATCCCACGATTTCGGCTGCTCTGGGTTCACCACCGTTACCGGTCGATCACCGCCGAGGAAACTAGCAGCCTTATCCACGGGATTCACCGTCGCCGATAGTCCGATGCGCTGAACTGCCTGACCCGTCAACATCTCTAAACGTTCCAATGACAGAGCCAGATGTGTGCCGCGCTTCGTTCCCGCCACGGCATGCACCTCGTCGACGATGACGGTGTCCACATTCGCCAGCGTGGCCGCGGCCTTGCTTGTCAGCATGAGGTACAGAGATTCGGGGGTGGTCACCAAAATCTCCGGTGGATTGCGCAGCAGCTTAGAGCGTTCCGACTGCGGGGTATCTCCGCTGCGCACTCCCACCCGTACGGGCGCTACGGTTTCCCCCATCGCGTCTGCCACGCGCGCAATGCCGGCCAGCGGGGCAGCCAGGTTTCGGCTGACGTCTACGCCCAGTGCTTTCAGCGGGGAAATGTACAGCACCTTGGTGGGACTGGACTTTTCAGGCGTGGGGGCGTCATTAAAAAAAGATCCCCCAGAAAGCTTTGACAGTGACCAGAGAAAAGCCGCTAGAGTCTTGCCAGAACCGGTCGGCGCTACAACCAGTGCATTCTGACCTGCAGAGATAGCCTTCCATGCTTGGGTTTGCACGACCGTCGGCTCGGCGAATACATCCCGGAACCACGCTGCAACGGGGGCATAAAAGGAATCCAGCGGGTCAACAGCCATGTGACCATTTAAACAGACCGCTAAAGTAAGAACTATGACGGCTGAACTCAATGATGCGACGCTGGCCCAGAGACTCGCGCAGGGCACCGGGGAAATCCTCAAAGGCGTAAGAAACGTAGGTCTGCTCCGCGGCACCGAACTCGGGAAAGCGGGCGACGCACTAGCACAGGACTGGATTGCCCGGTCCCTCATCCAGCACCGTCCGAATGATGCGATGTTGTCGGAAGAGGCCGAAGATGACCTCGCGCGCCTGGACAACTCCCGGGTGTGGATTATCGATCCGCTTGATGGCACCCGCGAGTACGCAGGCGGCCGCCAGGACTGGGCCGTGCACATCGCCTTGGCAGAAAACGGCGAGATCGTCGAATCCGCCGTGGGCATGCCGGATCTGGGGCGCGTGTTCAGCAGCGCCGAGGTCCGTGCCGTTCAGGGACAGCGCACTAACCGTCTAGTCATCAGCCAAAACACCACTCCCGCCATTGCAGAGTTCATCGCCGAAGACTTGGGCATGGAGCTGGTCACCATGGGTTCCTGCGGCGCTAAAGCCGTCTCCGTGATCCTGGGAGATAACGACGCTTATGTGCACGCCGGCGGCCAATACGAGTGGGATAACGCCGCTCCTGTGGGCATTGCACAGGCCGCTGGTCTGCACACCTCCCGCTTGGATGGCACCCCGCTGCGTTATAACTGCGAGTCTCCTTACCTGCCGGATCTGGTCATCTCCCGCCCCGACCGAGCCGACGAAATTCTGGCCTCCGCCGCGAAGTTCCACGAGAAGCACGGAGCTTATTCTCTCTAGATGTTTAGCCCCCTTAGCCCTTAAGCTAGGGCGGTATGCTTCCTTTTTCCTTCTTGACGCCCCGCCCGGCCTCCCGCAAAAAACTCCAGCTGGATGCCGATGTGCCAGCCACCTTGCAGGGGCGCTTCGTGCTGGGTGCTCCGGCCAATAACCCGCAGAAGGAGCTTTCGGAAGAGCACCCCTATCCCCTGGTTTTTATCCACGGCACGACGGATAATTCCTTCCGGTGGCAGAAGGCCACGACGTACTTTGCGGCCCGTGGCTACTCTGTGTGGGCCTTTAACTACGGCAAGCCGGAAGTCGGCCGTCCCGCTATACCTGGGGTGTTTGCTGTGAACGATATCGACGAATCCGCCGTAGAGATCGCGGAAACAATCGATTACATCCTGGACGTGACAGGCGCCAGCAAGGTGGATCTAGTGGGACATTCCCAGGGCGGGCTGCACATTAAGAAGTACATTGCAGAACATGGCGGA
The DNA here is from genome assembly GCF_056388495.1 of Corynebacterium sp. TUM25020. Lineage (NCBI taxonomy): Bacteria > Bacillati > Actinomycetota > Actinomycetes > Mycobacteriales > Corynebacteriaceae > Corynebacterium > Corynebacterium sp. TUM25020. The sequence continues at coordinate 43,810 of NZ_JBWJFG010000006.1, forward strand.
CACGAGAAGGTGCATCGTGCGGTGGGCATTGCCGCGACCTATCACGGCACCACGATGACGGGTATGTCCTCGATCCTGCAGAATCTGGTGGATCGCAACCCGGAGTTTGCGGATCTGGTGGCGGGTAAGGCTGCGGTGCAGCAACTGAACCGTTCAGAGTTGATCCGCAAGCTCAACGAGCTGCCAGATACCCACCCAAACGTTACTTATACGAACATCTACACCTCGAAAGATCTTACGGCCACGCCGAATTCGACGTCCCAGCTGGAGTCGGTCGACGGAGCCGATGTTGCCGAGGCGGAGGTCGGCGAGGTCTGCGGGTTGTTGCTACCCCCGGGGCATGCTTCGCTACCTGAAAACGATCACGTCATTGGCCTAGTGGAATGGGGATTGACCCGCGACCAGGGGGATTGCACACCTGTGCACGTGGGTTGTAACGGTGGCCAACGGTGGAAATTAGGCTATCGTTTCTTCTATGACAACTAAGTATCTCGCAGTTGGGCGTATTCGCAGTGCCGCCCGTGCCAGTGTCGCCGCACTGGCTCTCACCCTGACTTCCTCTCTTTTCTCTGCCGCGCTCGCTCCTGCCGCTTTGGCCTCCCCTAGTGATGACGCCGCCGTGCCAGATGGGCTCGTAGGTAAGCATGTGGCAACTACCCCTGTGAACAATGCCCTGTGCGTGCCTTCGCCGGAACATCCGAATCCTGTCGTTTTCATCCACGGCACGTCGGATAACTCCACGCGCTGGCAGAAGGCCGCCAATGCTCTTACGGAGCAGGGCTTTTGCACCTGGGCTTTCAACTATGGAAAGCGTCAGGATAGCAAGCCGAATCTGCTTGGTCTTTATGCCACGGAGGATATCGACGATTCCGCCAAGGAGATCGCATCAACCATCGACTACATCTTGTCTGTCACGGGTGCAGAGAAGGTCGATTTGGTTGGGCACTCTCAGGGCGGACTTCACCTGAAGAAGTACATCGCGGAAAACGGCGGCGGAGAAAAAGTCGACCGCGTGGTCGGCGTGGCTCCGACATATCACGGCACCACGTTAAATGGCATGGATAAGATGCTGCGCCCGATCATCGAGCGCAACCCAGAACTCGCGGAATCCGTGGCGGGCAAGGCCGGCGTGCAGCAGCTGATCGGCTCGGAGGTAATCAACCGGCTGAACGAGAAGCCGGATACTGACAAGCGCGTGCAGTACACCAACCTGTATTCCTCGGCTGATACCACCGCCACCCCGAACAGCACCTCCCAGCTGAAGTCTGTCGACGGCGCTGACGTGGCCAACGTGGAGATCGGAAAGGCCTGTAACCTTCTGATTCCGCCGGGGCACGCCGCCCTGCCACAGAACAACCAGACCATCGGTCTGATTCTGTGGGGTTTAACACGCAAGGCGGGCGACCATAATCCCACTACCAGCGACTGCGCCAACCCGACCAGCAAGTCGACACTCAAATCCTGACAGGCTCCGCGCCCCGTGCGTGCCACCTCTGACTGTCCGACGTAGACTATGTGGGACTTTGAATTAGAGCAGGAAAGGCAGGCGGAGCGTCAGTGGATACCCAGCAACAGCCAGGCTCCATCCCCACCCCGTATGAAGATCTGCTCCGGCAGATTTTGGAGACCGGTACTCCCAAGGGAGACCGAACGGGCACCGGCACCACCAGCCTGTTTGGTCGTCAGCTACGCTACGACCTCTCTGCGGGTTTCCCCCTGATCACCACCAAATCGGTGCACATTAAGTCCGTGGTTGGCGAGCTGCTGTGGTTCCTCCGGGGTGATTCCAATGTGCGCTGGCTGCAGGAAAACGGCATCCGCATTTGGAATGAATGGGCGGACGAAAACGGTGACTTAGGGCCGGTTTATGGCGTGCAGTGGCGCAGCTGGCCCACCCCGAACGGCCAGCACATCGATCAGATCTCGGGGGCTTTGAACATGCTTCAGACCAACCCCGACTCCCGCCGCAATATCGTCAGCGCATGGAATGTTTCCGAGCTGAACAACATGGCTCTGCCACCATGCCACCTGTTGTTCCAGCTGTATGTGGCAGACGGCAAGTTGAGCTGCCAGCTGTATCAGCGCAGCGCGGACATGTTCCTGGGCGTACCTTTCAACATCGCGAGCTACTCGCTGTTAACTCACATGTTTGCCCAGCAGGCGGGTCTGGAGGTTGGCGAGTTCATCTGGACCGGCGGCGATTGTCACATCTACGACAACCACGTGGAACAGGTAAAGCTGCAGCTTTCTCGCGATCCTCGCCCGTATCCGCAGCTACAGCTAAACAAGGCGGCGGATATGTTCTCCTACGACTTCTCCGATATCAAGTTCACCGGTTACGACCCGCACCCGGTAATCAAGGCAAAGGTGGCCGTATAAATGACGACTAACGAAAAGCCCCACCGTCCGACTGGCTATGAGCCCGGAGATTACCCGGATCTCACCGCCGCAGCGGTGAGCTACGCGCTGGAGGCTAAGGGGATTTCCCGCGACCAGGTTGAGATTGGCATGATCTGGGCACAAACCACCGATGGCGTCATTGGTGATGGCGCAGACATGCCGTGGTATCTGCCAGAGGACTTGAAGCACTTCAAGAACGCTACAAGCGGCTATCCCGTCGTCATGGGGCGCACCTCCTGGGAAGCACTAGACGATGGCTTCCGTCCACTGCCGGATCGCACAAATTATGTGATCACCCGGCAGGATAACTATGACGCCCCCGGTGGCATTGTCGAACCGTCGATCCCCAGCGCACTGGCCAACGCCGCCGAGCAGATCCTGAACGAGCTGACGGACAGCGCCGACAAAGGCGAGGGCGCTGACGACCGCACCCCTACAGTGTGGGTGCTGGGTGGCGGTCAGGTGTACGCCCAGTGCATGCCCGTGGCTGACCGCATCGTCATCACGGAGATTGATATGGAGGCACCCGAACGATTCCAGGTGTATGCACCACTGGTTCCGGAAGAGGAATTTGAAGAGTCGGCGCAGGACTGGCAGGAATCGGAAAAGGGCCACCCGGTCGACCAAGAAGTCGATACCGAGCAGCCCTTGCGCTACCGCTTTTGCACCTGGACGCGACGCTAGTCCAGGGCATCAGTTCATTCTGCGCCTGCTTCGCGCGGCTTCTGCTCTTGGGTTTTGCCGCGCTTTCGCGGATGCTCTTGACGATCGCCTCTGAATCAAGGGTGCCATCCGCTTTGAAGAATCCGACTGATTTTGCCACCCCCGACGTCGCGGCACGGTACGGGGCGCCTGGCACCGTGCTCATTGGGCTCGGCTTGGAAGCCGTCGGCGTCCTTATCCTCGTCCTGCTTATGGTCATCGCCGCGCCGCTGAACCTGTACGGCTTGGGCCTGGGGTTCGCCTCCGCGCAGCTGACCGGCACGATGCTGCGGGATATTCCCGTCTATGACTCCAGGCAAGCCTCCGCAACGCAAACGACCGTGTGCCTGGGGCAGTGCTGTAGGCCTTAAGCGTAGGCATAGCCAACGCCGCGCAGTGGTCACTCGTAGCCGCTACCGTATTCTTCGCTCTGAGCTTTGTCGGTGCACTTAGGGTGCTCCGTGCTGCGGGGGGAGAAGGGTGCCCCCGCAAACAACGCCAATCTCGGTGCCCGCGTTAATCGCGTCCCGAATTGATTTTCCACCCGCGTGCTGCTTTGCGTTGCTGCCAGAAGTGACGGTAGATACCGGGGACATCGGAAAGCTCAGAATGCGTGCCCAGCTGGCTGACTTGCCCGTGTTCATCCAAGACTACGATTTGATCAGCAGATTTGATTGTATCCAGCTTATGGGCGATGACAATGAAAGTAGATTGCTCCCGTAGCTCGTCCATCGCAGCAAGAATGTTTGCCTCATTTTCTGCATCGAGCGCGGAGGTAGCCTCATCAAAGAGTACAATCGGCGCTTGTTTGAGAAGCGCGCGAGCTACAGATACGCGCTGGCGTTCACCACCGGATAGAAGCCGCCCGCCTTCACCAACTGGAGTATGCCACCCTAGGCGGTTGGCAATAGAAGTCACGCCTGAAAGATCAGCTGCGCGGAAGACTTCCTCATCGGAGGCGTCGGGACGACCAACGCGGATATTAGCGATTAACGAGTCGTCGAAGAGGTAGACGTCCTGAAAGACCATGGACAGTCTGGACATTAACTGTTCGGTTCCAAGCTCGCGGATATCTACGCCGTCAACCATCACCGACCCGGAATCTACATCCCAGAATCGCGAAATAAGGCGCGCAATTGTGGTCTTTCCGGAGCCAGAAGGACCGACAATGGCGGTAACGGTGCCTGATCGAGCATGGAAAGCGACATCTACCAATACTGGTTTATCGCCGTATCCAAACGTGACATTACGCAGCTCTACATTTCCCGAACCATCGCCTGGGCGCGGAGTAGTGGGTTCTGGCAGGGAAGGAGCATCGGTGATGAGCTCAGTTTCTGCGAGCGCGATACGGCCGGCATCTAAACCGACGAAAGAAGAACCCAGCTCCTCAAGCGTGCGGGTAAACCTCAAGCTGATTCCGATGATCGCAATTGTTTCTAGTGGCGATAGGGCGCCTTCAACGGCAAAATCCGCGGAGACCATAATGAGAGCCACGATGAAGATCTGCACTACTATGCCGTTGAGTAGCAAAGCTAATGTGGATACCCATAGCTCGCGTATTCGTGCTTTATGGTCGATTTCTAGCGCTTGCTCTAGTGGCGCAAAAACTTGTGATTGTCCTGCCGCGCGCAGGGCTGGTTGACGGTTAGCAAATTCTACGATGCGCTGGGAGAGCTCTTTACTCGGCCCCAGTGTGCGGTTCGATGCTTTCTCACGAATCCATGCAGCCAACTGCATCACCACGAGCGCCAATGGTGCGATGATAAGAAGGACCAAGCCCAGCTTCGGGTTCCAGAAACACGCTCCTACTAACAAGGTGACAAGTGCCGCGCTATCGCGGTATACCGTTCCTTGAATATGCGCAATGGTCTCGGCCGCCACCATAAAGCGATCTGAAACGAGGCGAGATAGGCCGCCAGTATTAGCCGGTACGAACCAGCCGAGCGGTAGCGTTGCTAATTTATCGCCCACAGTCGTGTGCGCGGTTCGGATGAAATCCAAGGCCGTGTGGTAAGAGGCCATGGTTGCGAAAAATCGTAGCGCAAAAGCTACGAGCGCAATTGCCAAAAGCGTCCACATCCATGGTGCGATCGTCGTATCCCCATCGAGTGCCTTTGTAAGTGGCACGAGCGTGAGAACGGCGAGGCCGTCAAGCACGCCCACGATAAGAGATAGACAAGCATACCTTTTATTGAGCTTATGGCCTACAGGGCCTTGCAGCTTTTTGACACTGCGAGTGAGTAGCGGATCACGAAGACGCGAACTAGCAGGCGTAGTGGCATTAGACATGAGAATTATCCTTCATAGGCTTGAGGCAGATTATTTGGTCTGCGCCTTGGATGGACTCCGGCTTGTGGGCGATGACTAAGACGGTCTTGCCTCTGACGAGTGTGGCTAGAGCTGCTTGAATTTCTGCTTCGCAGTCAGGATCAGTTGCCGCAGTAGCTTCATCCAGGATCAAGATTGGGGCATTGGTAACAATTGCCCGGGCAATAGAAATGCGTTGCTGTTGTCCACCGGATAAAGAGATGTCCTCACCAACAACGGTGTCGAGCCCAGCCGGTAAAGCGCGAATATCAGCAGCTATGTGCGCAGCCTCTGCAGCTTGCCAGATCTCTTCATCGCGGGCTTCTGGGCGTGCAAGGCGAATGTTTTCCCGAATACTCATACGCAGTAAGTGAGGATCTTGTAAGACGAAAGCCACAGTGCGGTACAAACTGTCGAAAGTGAGATCACGGATATCCACGTGGTTGATAGTGATTGTGCCCGAATCTGGATCCTGGAAACGCGCCAGCATCGTTGCTGCTGTGGATTTGCCAGCCCCAGAGGGGCCAATCAATGCCGTGACAGTGCCTGCTTTTAGTTGCGCAGAAAAGTCTTGGAGGACTGGTGTGTCTGGGGCGTAGCTAAAGCTGACCTTATGGAACTCCACCTCCATGTCTTGACTATTGGCATCGAGGCTCTTTTGGCCTTCTTTCACGTGGGAAATTGTCATGACTTCATCAAGGCGCAACGCCGCATTGCCAGCGAGCTGGTAAGACCACATCATTTGGCCGACGGTTTGAATCGTGCCCGGGAGCACCAGCGCAATTAACGTTGTTGCGATGACTTCAGCGACCGTTACATAGTCACCAGCTATCAGCAGGGAACCGACTCCTACATTGATAAGGATGAGGACAGGAACCGCCACCACAGACTCTGAGATTGCGCTAACACGCAGAAGAGGACGTACCCACTCGTAATAGAATTCCGCGAATTTTTGGGCAGCTTCGCGATATCGAGCGTGGGCTTTGCCAACGGTGCCGAAAGCCTTGATGACGGAAATACCTTCGGAGAACTCCACCGCAGTCGCAGAGACCTCACCCAGATAATTATCCATTTCCGCAGTTTTTGTGCCCATATCTTTCATTGAATACGCTTGGATTGCTAGGAAAATGGGCACAGTGGCAATAGAAAGAAGACCAAGGCGCCAATCCAAGATAAAGGCATAAACCAGAAGCGCGAGGGGCGTAAAGATCGCGGCGACCTTCTCTACAGGAGCGTGGGCTGTCAGGGTGTGCAGAGTTAACGTATCGTCCTCGACGGCTTTGCGAACTTTGCCGGAATTAGTCTGGCTAAACCACGAGAGTGGTGCTTTCGCAATAGCGTTAATAATTCGGCGCCGGTTAATCCCCACCAGCTTTGCATCAGCGAAGTGGGTGATCGCAAGGGCAAGGAAATAGAAGAATAGCTGGCCCAAAAAAGTAGCAAGTAGCCATTTCACAATGGACGCGACGTCATCAGTATTGCCGTCGATTAGAGCATTTCCCAGTGCCACCAACGCGACGTAGGGTGCTACGGCGAGTATCGAGGATATAAGCGCGAGAAACTGTGCGAAGTAGATGGTTGTTTGCACTGGGGCCAGTAGCTTTTTTAGAGCGACCTGGCCGGCTTTTAGTTTTGCGCGAGCCTCTTCTTCCGGTGACGCACCGTGTGATTCTGGTGCGTGGGTTCCGCTTGATTCTGTGGAACTCTGTCTTATTTCAGACATTTCTTTCTCAATCCTTGTTGATGTCAGTAATATCGATGATTCTGGTGACTGATTCTTGGATGAATTCGTGGTCATGGGTGATGACGATGACCACTGCTCCGCTTGCTGCAAGAGATCGAAGCAGCGCAGAGATGGATTGCAGTTGGCGCCAGCCCACACCAGAGGTAGGTTCATCGAAGATGTAGACCTCTGCTTGCTCGGCTTGGGCTGAAGCTATGGCTAAGCGTTGCCGTTGCCCACCGGACAGAGACTGCGGATGCCGTTGGGCCATTCCTGCCAGATCGAGGCGATGGAGAATCTCATTGACATCGATGTGGTCCCGCTTCTTCTTTGCCAGTCCGAGCGTGACTTCTTCTTCGGTGGTGGCTGCGAATAATTGGCGGCCAACATCTTGCATCACCATGTACGCGGCACGTCTGCGGGCAGCCGCTCCTACTCGTTTGCTGTTCAAACGGAGATTACCGCCGCGTTTGGGAGAAGCAAGACCACAAATGATCCTGGCGAGGGTGGTTTTTCCAGCGCCGTTGGGCCCGATTAAGGCAGTGACTTCGCCGCTGGGGAAAAATGCGTGGTCAATGTTTAGCACCTCATGCGTGCCATAAGAAAAACAGATGTTGCTTAACTCGAGTCCGCTCCGCTGGGGATCGGCGTTTTCGAGCGTGGGTGGTACCGGCACGCTCGCGGGCAGGGGAACGTGGTGTAAGCTGCGTAGCCCCAATTGTTTGCGTTCGGGTTCGTCTAAGCCATAAAACTCCTGAGCGTGGAAACTCCGCGTTATTTTTCCCTGAGTCAAGTAAATGACTTGGTCAGCGATATCTTTTAAGAAAAAGAGGCGGTGATCAGCGATAATGATCGTTGTGCCTAATTCCTTCAAGCGGTGTAGCACGCGTGCAAGAATATCGATGCTTTCCATGGAGAGATTGGACGTGGGTTCATCGAGAAGCACGAGACTGCCCGGGGACACAAGCGCGCATGCGCATGCCACGGTTTGTAACTGTCCACCAGATAATTCTTTGAATCGCCGGCCCCGAAGATCGTTAATGCCTAGTAGCTCGACCGCTGATTGAATCCTCGACTCAATTTCTGTGGGATCCACACCAAGGTTTTCTAGCCCGAAGGCCAATTCTGCATTGACGCTTTCAGTGAAAAATTGTGTCCTTGGATTCTGGAATACTGAGGCGCTGAACTCGATGGCTCGGAACAGCGGTTCTTCCGTAGGGTTAAAAGCCTGGTCATCCTTTATAATAGTGATGGTGCCTAGTAGCTCTCCTGGATTGAAATGGGGGATGAGCCCGTTGATCAACTTGAGTACCGTGGACTTTCCCGATCCGGAATCACCGGTAATCAGTAGGCACTGTCCTGGAGAGACAGAAAAAGACACATCAGATACACCTTGAATGCCTGGCCGAGCGCCCGATGGATATGTAAAAGAAACGTTGTGGGCGTTTACACTGGTTGCGATACTGCGTTCGTTCATAAGTGGACCTCCATGGGAAGCCAGACAGAGGCAACAACGAGGCCCAACCCAGCTAGTGCAGTTGCATCGACAAGCTTGAAGGAAAGATCGGCGGTGGTGGTCGGACGTATGGGGCCTCCCAATCCGCGGACAAGAGCAGAGGCAGCGAGCTCATCACCAGCGCGGACGACGGCGCCTAATAGGGGGATGATCAGCATCGCGGACGAATGTGTGGGCTGTGTGATCCAGCTTTTTACTCCAGGCTGGAGACCCCGAAGGACCATAGCATCGCGGATCGCTTTGGCTTCTGCCACGATTATCGGCAAAACGCGCAGGAAAACCGCCGGTGGAATGGTGGCCCAGCCTGGTAAACGCAGGTCCCGCAGTGCTGAGGTCAACGTGGATGGTGTGAGAGTGAGCAAGCCGAATGCGCCGATGGACATGCTGATGACAAAACGGCTTAGCCACGAAAAAATTGCCGCTGAAAAAGCGAAAAATGTGGAGCCAGGAAGCTGTAATAGGCCCCAATACCCTAGATAGGATAATGCAAAAGCGAACAGGCAAATAAGACCATAGTGTGGCTTTACTGTAGCTAGTGCGATGGAGCTGAAGGCGATAGAAATCAGCAGTGTCGGTAGGTGGCCGTGGCTGAGAGCTACCGCATTGATTACTAGAACAGAAAGCAGCACGGTCCGTGGATCGATCGAAGATCGACGAAGCACGCCCTGTTTTTGCAGGCTCACAGGAGACCAGCGCTTTCAAAGTGTTTGTGGCTGACGCGAACTCCGACCTTTCCTCCGATAAAGCCGACGATGAGCGCACAAATGGCCAGTACTCCAATGGTCCATGGCTGGAAGATATCCGACATAGCATCGGCGTATTCTTGACCCATTTGGTCTGCGATATCGACGTAGTATGAGTCTGTATCCAGAATTAGCGGGATAAAAGGCAAAGAAATCCAGACACAGAAGACGCCGTAGGCAATAGGGAAGGACTTGGCAATACTGAGGTGGCTTTTTGCAATAATCAAATCCGCGATAAACCCAAGAATTATGCTTCCCAGCAAGGTCCAGAAGTAGTGTCCGGTAAGCATGAATGCTAATCCGTTAATACCACCGACGAGGGTGAAAGCACCCATTTTGGGCGTGCGGGCGGCATAAAGCGCTAGCACGATTCCGTTTGCGATTGCCGCGATAAACCATCCAATAAACATGAATTGTGGTCCTGCGAATCCAATCATTCCGCTTATAAAGGTGATTACAAAGTAAAGTGCAGCAAAGATGCCAGCGTTGATGAGATCTCTGGTGTTTAAACGTGCCGTCGACCCACTGGATGAGCTTGCACTCCGTGCGGGCGTAGAGGACTGTTGGGCCATAGTAAACCTCAATTCATGAACAGCAGGAAAGGTAAGGCTTACCTAATACAGATAATACTCTTTATAAACTACTTCTAGTTTTGATCTGAAGATTCACCCTTAATGGGGGTGAATGCAGATAAGTAGACACCAAACCAGACCACGACTACCGACTACGCACCGACAAAGTCGGCACCAACGGCAAGACAACCCTGCGATGGGGCAGTAAACTACGCCGCCTCTACATCGGCCGCCGATGGGGCGGGGGAACCAATCACCATGGTGTCTGCATCGACAACCACGTCGACATCAAAATAACCGCCACCGGGGCACAAATCGCTGCCTACACACTTACCGAAGAAAAGATCTACTACAACAAGAAAGACAACGAACTCAACCCCAGTCGGGGCAACCAAAAACAAAAATCTCGAGACACCGACCGGAACGATGTCTCGAGACTTCCAGCGTGCCCCAGAGAGGAATCGAACCTCCGACACCGGCTTTAGGAGAGCCGTGCTCTATCCACTGAGCTACTAGGGCAATCGCATGGCAAACGGCAACCAGCGCTCATCCGCAGCCTGCCGACCATGCGAACTACATAATACAAGCCAGGCTTTGTTCCCTGTTAACCAGACCTTCGGCTCATTGACACTAGAGGCGTCAGCACCAAAATCGCCGGCGCTGCACCCGCAGCGAAGCTACGATCGATAAGTATGGGCGACGCAGTATCTAAAGATACCTACACACCGAAACAACGCACCCGCTTCCGCGAGCGGCTCAACGCCGAGCTGGAGGTCTTCGATAAGCACCTTCAAGACTCTGAGTTCATCAACCAGGGCACCATCGGCCTGGAACTAGAGATGAACCTCGTGGACACAAACATGCAGCCCAACCGCTGCAATGAAGAAGTGCTGGCGAAGCTGGAAGAAGCCTATCCGGGCGAATACCAGTCTGAAATCGGCTCCTACAACGTGGAGATGAACCATCCACCACTATCCATCACCGGTCGCGGGTTGGAGCAACTCCAAGAAGGTCTCGACGAACGCCTGCACGCCGTGCAAAAGGCTGCTGAGCAGTTGGATTCCCGCGCAGTGATGATCGGCACCCTGCCAACGCTGACCACTGACTTCCTCAGCGATCCCGCCTGGATGACGGACGAAAACCGCTACAAGGCACTCAACAATGCAGTCCTGGAATCCCGCGGCGAACTCGTGCGCATCCAGCTCGAAGGTGCACTGCCTGGCCGTGTACTCGGCACCGTGGATACCTACCGCCATGACTTCGAGGACATCGCCCCGGAGTCCGCCTGCACCTCCATGCAGCTGCACCTGCAGGTGGCGCCGAACCTTTTTGCCAACGCCTGGAATGCCTCCCAGGCCATCGCTGGCGTGCAAGTAGCGCTCAGCGCAAACTCGCCTCTTTTCGTCGGCCATAAGCTCTGGCACGAATCACGCATTCCCGTCTTCCAACAGGCCATCGATACCCGCACCGCAGAACTCGTCAACCAAGGAGTACGTCCCCGCGTATGGTTCGGCGAACGGTGGATCACCAGCGTATTCGACCTCTTCGAGGAAAACGGACGCTACTTCTCTCCCCTCCTCCCCGAGGACCGCATGGAAGCCGGCACACCAATCATGTCCGGCGACAGTCCCGGCCTGCACTACATGAACCTGCACAACGGTACGGTCTGGCGTTGGAATCGCCCGATCTACGACCCGAACCTGGAACGCTCGCACATCCGCGTAGAAAACCGTCTGCTCCCCGCCGGCCCCACTACCGCCGATATCGTCGCAGACGCTGCCTTCTACTACGGCCTCGTCAAGTTCTTGGGAACGCAGAATCGCCCCGTGTGGTCACGGCTTTCTTTTAACGACGCCCACAAGAACTTCATCACCGGCGCCCGCGAGGGGCTGCGCGCCAGCATGCGCTGGCCACGTCTGGGCAATGTTCCGGTGCGCACGCTCATTACTGAACACCTACTTGACCAGGCAAAGGAAGGGCTTGAGCTACTCGACGTAGATTCCGAACTGATTGACACCTACCTGGGGATCATCGAGGGGCGCGCACGGAGCGGCCAAAACGGTGCCACCTGGCAACTGGATACCATCAACCGACTCGCCCCGAACAGCGAACCGGATTCTGAGGAACGCGCCGAGGCGCTGTCCACAATGCTGCAGCGCTACGTGGCTCACCAAACCTCCGGCCAGCCGGTACACACCTGGTCCGTCGAGGGACACGCCTAGCACCCCTTACTGTGACTCGGCTGTTCCCGGGACTAGCGCCCCTTACTGTGCTCGGCTGTTCCCGGGATTAGCGCCCGGTGAAGTGCGGAGTGCGCCCCTCAGCTCGCGCCCGGCGCGCCTCCTGCACATCCTCACTGGCCCAGATGGCAGGGATCATCTGCTCCAACTCCGCATCGGCGTACATGTCGGAGCTGTTCAGCACTCGTTTTGAATGCTTCATAGACAGCGGAGCCTGCTGCGCCACCCGATATGCGATGGCTGTGGCATCCGGGGTGGCGTCATCAAGCAGTACAGAAAAACCTGTGGCTCTTGCCTGTTCGGCACTTACCCGAGCACCTGCCAAGAACACGTTCCGTGCCAGTGCCCCGCCCATCAGTTCGCGAGCACGGTCGTGGGTCCACAGATCCAGGGCGAAGCCGTGGGCGGCCACGGGCACCCAACAGGCCCCCTCGTCAGAGAAAACACGCAGATCGCACGCCAAGGCGATCTGGCAACCAGCGCCGACAGCAGGGCCGTCTATATCAGCAATAACTGGCACCGGGGCGGTTTGGATGGCCGACAGCATGTTCTCCATGGCTACCCAAAAATCATCGGCATATACGCCACCGGAGAGATCCGCACCGGCACAGAACGCAGGACCCTCGCCACGAATAAGAATGGCGCGCACCCCGGCTGTGGTGTGGGCGCGGACGGCCTCCGCTACCGCATTTGCGATGGTCGCGTTGAGGGCGTTGCGCTTCTCCGGACGATTAAGGGTGATCACACCGACCTGTGGGGCGGTGGGGTCAGCGGATTCGGTGTGGGTGAGGACATGCCCTGCGCTCATGGGTAGGAATGTACCGCAGACAAGCTACCGTGCGCTGGGCTTTCGCTAGAAGGATCTACCCCTCTAGCCCCGCATGGAAGGTAAAGGGGTCACCGCCAATGCGGCCGTCTTCTACGTCCAGAGCCTCGATGGCGGCAACCTCGTCGGCGGAAAGCTCGAAACCGAAAACGTCGAAGTTCTCGCGCACGCGCTCCACCTTGGAGGAACGCGGAATCACCACATCGCCGCGCTGAATGTGCCAGCGGATGATGGCCTGTGCCACGCTCACACCGTTCTCGGCAGCGATCTTTGCAATGGTCGGGTCGGTCAGGTTCTGCCCCTGCCCCAGTGGCGACCATGCCTCCGTCACAATGCCACGGTCGTGGTTATCCGCGCGCTGCTCAGCCTGGCTGAAGCCCGGATGAATCTCGATCTGGTTCACCGCTGGGGTGTGCCCGGCCTGCTTCAATGCATCCAGGGCCGCAGGGAAGAAGTTACACACGCCGATGCTAATCGCACCGCCGGACTGCTGGATCTCCGCCATCGAATCGTAGGCCTGCACAAATTTATCTGCCTTCGGGCACGGCCAGTGCAGTAGATAAAGATCCACATAATCCAGCCCCAGCTTGCGTTGGGACTCCGCGAAGGCCTCCGTGCCCCGCGCCTGGTCGGCGTTCCACAGCTTAGTGGTGATAAATAGCTCTTCGCGCTGTACGTCGCCCGCATTGACAGCATCGGCCACGGCACGGCCAACGGCTTCTTCATTTCCGTAGATAGCTGCCGTATCGATGTGGCGGTAGCCGGTTTCAATTGCGGCACGCACCGAGCTATACGTGTCCTCGTCACTCAGCTGCCAAACCCCTAGGCCCAATTGAGGAATGGTCTTTCCATCGTTTAGCTCTAGGGCTGGTACGACATTCTTAATTTCACTCATACCCCCATTTTTACGCCACTTGAATTGAACTTGCGATTGCGCTGTTAGAAGCTATTTTAGAAACTTTTTCCTACATAAGGCAGAAAACTATTGGAGGCAAAACCCTTTGCTTTATGATACAGTCCGCTGGAACTACCCACGCAGTTAACGTCAAAAACGTTTCATAGGACGAATTTCAAGGAAAACCAAAAACTATATGGAAACCCTTTATATCGACAATCTCAATAAGAGTTACGGGGATCACCAAGTCCTTCACGACATGACTCTGCAGGTCGCACCTGGCGAGATGTACGGCTTCGTCGGCTCCAACGGTGCCGGCAAGTCCACTACGATGCGCATCGCGCTCGGTGTGCTCGCAGCGGATAGCGGCGAGGTACGTATCGGCGATACCCCAATGAACGACGATCTACGCCGTCTCATCGGCTACATGCCAGAAGAGCGTGGCCTTTACGCCAAGGAGAAGATCGGTGACCAGCTGCAGTTCTTCGCCCGTCTACACGGCCTGAACGACGCTACGGCAAAGCGGAATGCAGAAGATTTGCTGGAGCAGCTCGGCCTAGCCGAGCGCGCCGACGACAAGCTGGAAGAGCTTTCTCTGGGTAACCAGCAACGCGTCCAGCTAGCGGCCTCCCTGATCCACGACCCGGAGCTGTTGATTCTCGACGAGCCATTTTCCGGCCTGGATCCCGTTGCCGTGAACGTCATGAGTGACCTGTTGATCGAGCGCTGCAAGGCTGGTGTGCCGGTACTCTTTAGCTCCCACCAACTGGATCTGGTGCAGCGTCTATGCGACCGTGTCGGCATCATCTCTAAGGGACGCATGAAGGCCGAGGGCACCGTCGAGGAACTGCGCACTCGTGGCCCTCTTGTCTATGAAGTACACACCCCAGCGCGCGACTGGTACCCCCAGGACACCCGCCTGGTTGAAGATTTCGGCGAGGGCGTGTTGCTCGAGGCTGAGTCCACTGATTTGGATCAGCAGATCTTGCAGTCCGCATTAGCTGTCGGCCCCGTCCATTCCTTCTCCCGCCGCATCCCGCACCTTGCAGAGCTCTTCCAGGAGGTCGTCGAATCATGAGTTACTCTTCCCCCAAGACCATTGCCATCGTCGCCAAGCGCGAGGTTCAGGTGGCATCCCGCAGCAAGGCCATCATGCTTTCATTGGGCATCGTCGCGGTCATCATGGTCGTCGGTATTGTCGCCGCCGCCTGGTTCACAGGTAAGGACGACGATAACGGCAAGCCCCAGCTCGGCCTAGTAGGGGTTGAGAAGGAATTTATTGACGCCCCCTCGTCATCTAATGCCGAGGATTCAAAGGGGACGGACAGCCCCAGCGGCGTTGATGCACGCACAATAGACTCCCGCGAGGACGCATCTGCACTGGTCAAGGACGAGGAACTGGATGCAGCTTTGGTAAAGACGGACTCGGGTTACGAGCTACTTAGCAATGGCGATCCAAACCCAGCGATTCTCAACGTAGCCACCACCGCGATCAATGCCAATGCACAAGCTGAGGCACTAAAGAAGGTCGGGGTTTCCCCTGAGGAGTTCGCCAAGGCCACACCGTCAGTACAGCTGGATACGGTGAACGTAAAGGAAGACGACGCAATGGAGGCAAACGGCCCGCAGATTCTCACCACCATGGTGGGCGTAATGCTGATGGCCTACTTCATCATCCTTTTCTCCGCGAATGTCGGCGGGCGCATCACCGAGGAGAAATCCTCGCGCGTGGTGGAGATCATTCTGGCTTCTGCTCGCCCGATGGATTTCCTGGCTGGAAAGATTATCGGCAGCACCCTATTCGGCTTCATCGGCACAGCAGTCCTTCTGGGCATCGGAACCGTCGCCCTGACAGTTTCCGGCCTACTGGGGGATGTTGACTTCGACTACTCCGTCGTCGCCCTCATGTTGGTGGCCTTCTTCATCGGCATGTTGTTCTTCGGCAGCCTCTACGCAGGCGCGGGTTCGCTGGTCTCCCGCACAGAGGATCTGCAGTCCACTCAGGGGCCGATCCTGCTGTTCATCATGGGCATGACCTACGCCCCACTCTTTGGCATCAGCAATATCGAGTCCAACTTTATGCAGGTACTGGGCTGGATTCCGCCGTTCAGCCTGACGGTAGCTCCGATGAACCTCGCAGCGGGCACGATGAGCCTGCCGGAGGTACTACTGAGCTTCCTGATCGCCGCCGTCGTCACGGTGCTGGTGATCGCGCTGGTAGCGCGCGTTTACCGCAACTCCATCCTCCATAATGGCAAGAAGATGACCTGGGCTAAGGCTCTTAAGGGAGCCTAGTGCGCGGCCTTCCCCCCGCTCTAAATGCGCAACGCAAAGGCGCCTGCCAGAAGCAGGCGCCTTTGCGTTGCACTCTCGTCCTCTACTGCACTGCTAGTTCACTGCAATCAAGTCGATGATGTAAACCAGTGTGCGGCCAGATAGATCCTGCCCCAGCTCGGCCGGACCATAAGCCTTCTCCGGGGGGATGGTCAGCTTACGGCGACCGCCAGCGCGCATGCCAGGGATTCCTTCCTGCCAACCGACAATCAGGCCAGATAACGGGAACTCTAAAGATCCACCACGATCCCAGGAAGAGTCGAACTCCTCGCCAGTATCAAAGTCGACACCCACGTAGTGAACCTCCACCATGCCACCCGCTACGGCCTCAGCACCATCGCCGATCATCAGATCTTCCACCACCAGATCTTGCGGGGCGGGACCAGCTGGGAGGTCGATGTGCGGTTTACTCATGGGAAGTCTCCTTAGATAATGATCGCTTCTCGAACCTTCACCCTAGCAAAACGCGAAACACCCCCTCGGGGGATACGCTTTGCGTAACCAGCCCGAGGGGGCGGCGTCACTCAGAAAAGAACAGAAGTTCTTAGAGCTTGCGCTCGCCTTCGCCAGTGTAGATCTGGCGCGGGCGGTTGATCTTCGCGGTCGGGTCGTTGACCTGCTCCAGGTAGTGAGCGATCCAGCCCGGCAGGCGCCCCATGGCGAACAGGACGGTGAAGAAGTCCGTCGGGAAGCCCATTGCACGGTAGATCAGGCCGGTGTAGAAGTCCACGTTCGGGTAGAGCTTACGGTCGATGAAGTAATCGTCGGCCAGGGCGATCTCTTCCAGCTTCATAGCCAGATCCAGCAGGTGATCGCCACCCAGGTGCTCCAGGATCTCGTGTGCGGACTCCTTGACGATGGCCGCGCGCGGATCGTAGTTCTTGTATACGCGGTGGCCGAAGCCCATCAGCTTCACGCCCGGCTCCTTGTTCTTCACGCGGTTCATGAACTCAGTAGCGTCGCCGCCGTTAGCGTGGATCTCCTCCAGCATCTCCAGAACAGCCTGGTTAGCGCCGCCATGCAGCGGGCCGGACAGGGCGTTGATACCCGCGGCGATGGAGACGAACATGTTGGCCTGGGAGGAACCAACCATGCGGACGGTGGAGGTGGAGCAGTTCTGCTCGTGGTCAGCGTGCAGGATCAGCAGCTTGTCCAGCGCGCGGGTAACTACTGGGTCATCCTCGAACGGCTCGGTCGGGTAACCGAACATCTGGCGCAGGAAGTTCTGGCGCGCGTTCATGGAGTTGTCCGGGTACATGTACGGCTTACCCTTGGACGCGCGGTAAGCGTACGCAGCCAGCATCGGCACCTTCGCCATCAGGCGGTAGGTGTTCAGCTTCTGGTGCTCCGGATCCAGCGGGTTCAGGGAATCCTGGTAGTAGGTGGACAGGATGTTCAGGGAGGAAGCCAGGACGCTCATCGGGTGTGCGTCACGCGGGAAGACGCGGAACTGAGCCTTGAAGTCCTCATCCAGCAGGGTGTGGTTGCGGATGTTGGTGTTGAATTCCTCAGCCTGCTCCTTGTTCGGCAGCTCGCCGTTAATCAGCAGGTAGGAAACCTCGTTGAAGGTGGCGTTGTTGGCCAGGTCTGCGATGTCGTAACCGCGGTAACGCAGGATGCCGTTTGCACCATCAATGTAGGTGATGGCGGACTTGGTGGAACCGGTGTTGACGTAACCGGGGTCCAGGGTGGTCAAGCCGGTCTCTGCCAGCATCTTGCCCAGTGCCACACCGTCGTTGCCTTCGGTGGCGTGGACAATGTCCATTTCGTACTCTCCACCCGGGTAGTGGAGAACGGCCTTGTCCTGATTATCAGTAGCCATTGACATCCCTTTCTGAAATGTTCACGTGCCTGCCCGCAGCGATAGTTAAGCGATTGCTTCGATAAAAGCTTGCGCCGGAACCGTTGGAGCGGAACACAGATTCACGGTTTCACTTAAAAATTGTAGCCGCTTTAGGGCTTCCCCGTATGGCATTGCTTGCATGGCTTAGCCCTCGGGGGGATACGGCACACTGTAACGCTTGTGTGACCCACATGACAGTTTGACAGTCGTGAGCGGGGGTACTCCCGCCGTCAAACTCCGCAATTCTTATATTTTTGGCACCTTTTGGCCAAGTAGAGCTCGCGACGGTCTACCCTGTTAAGGCAAGCACATCTACTAGGTAAAACCCGTACTAGGTAAAACACCTTCTAGGTAAAACGCTGCCCCGCATTAATCAAGCGAATCACCTGAGCGATCTGAGGGAGTCATGAACGCATCTGCCAACGACCAGAACACCTTGCCCACCATTCCCGCGGAGTTCATCCCCGCTGACGGCCGCTTCGGCTGTGGCCCGTCGAAGGTTCGCCCCGCCCAGCTGCAAGCGATCCAGGACAACGCCGCGATCTTGGGCACCTCCCACCGCCAGGCTGGCGTCAAGGACGTCGTTGGATCTGTACGCGAGGGACTTTCGCAGCTGTTTAACCTGCCTGAAGGCTACGAGATTGTCCTATCTCTCGGTGGCGCCACTGCTTTCTGGGACGCAGCCTCGTTCGGCCTGATCCGCAATAAGTCCGCTCACCTGACCTATGGCGAGTTCTCCTCGAAGTTCGCCAGCGTCTCCAAGAAGGCTCCGTGGCTTGACGAGCCGCAGATCGTTGCCGGCGATCCGGGTACCGCCCCTGCACCGAGCCAGCTGGACGGCACCGATGCAGACCTGATTGGTTGGGCTCACAACGAGACCTCCACTGGCGCCATGGTGCCGGTAACCCGCCCGCAGGCTGCGTCCAACGACACCCTGGTTGCCATCGATGCCACCTCTGGCGCTGGCGGCCTGCCTGTCGACATGAATGAGGCTGATGTCTACTACTTCAGCCCGCAGAAGTGCTTTGCTTCCGACGGAGGCCTGTGGCTGGCGGCTTTCTCCCCTGCTGCCCTGGAGCGTGTCGAAGAGATCGCTGCTTCCGATCGCTACATCCCGGCCTTCCTGGATCTGAAGACCGCCGTGGATAACTCCCGCAAGAACCAGACCTATAACACCCCGGCAGTCGCTACCCTGCTAATGCTGGATGACCAGGTGAAGTGGATGAACGCCAATGGTGGTCTAGACGGCATGGTTGCCCGCACCACCGAGTCCTCCCAGACCCTGTACAGCTGGGCAGAGTCCCGTGCAGAGGCTACCCCGTTTGTCCAGGATGCGGATTCCCGTTCCCTCGTCGTCGGCACCATCGACTTCGACGAGAACATCGATGCGGCAAGGATCGCAAAGATCCTGCGTTCCAACGGAATCCTCGATACCGAGCCTTACCGCAAGCTGGGGCGTAACCAGCTGCGCATCGGCATGTTCCCGGCGATCGACCCGGAGGACATCAAGAAGCTCACCGGTGCCATCGACTTCATCCTCGATGGCGGCCACTCAGCCAAGTAATTCTCTGTAGCTCCTTTTCTTCTCCACCCTCCAACTGTGCTTTAAGTATGGTTGGAGGGTGATGTTAATAACACAGCCGTCATTTGCTGCATCACCCGTCAGGAGGCCACGTTGCAAGAGCTGAAATTTGTCGTCGCCGATAGCGATGCCTCGTCACTCGTGCTACGCGCCGTTGACCCCGCCGTCGGCGGCCCAATCGCCGAATACTTTTTGCCTGTCACCGATGAGCTACGCGCTTTTCTTAGTGACGCCCCCACGTCCAGCGCTAATAGCTTGAACCAGGCTAGGCTTTCCGACACTGCGGATGGAGAGGAAGTACCCACGCGCGAAGCGGCCTCAACTGATGCAGATGACGTTCCTGCCTCGACTGCTGCGGCTGAGTCTTCCCCGGACACTTCTGCCAACCCTCCCGTTGACGCGGTGGACGCAACAGATACAGCTTCCACCGGTACTGCACCCGCTGCGACGGGAGCTGATAAGGGAGATGAGGAAGCGGAGGAGACCGAGGTGGCGTCGCTGTTCCAGGGGCGCTCTCGAGAACGCACGCAGGAACGCGGCAAGCACCGCTCTAACGCACGACCGCATCGCACGAAGATTGGGATGTCTCCACGTGTGATCCAAGATCGCATCCGCCATGGCGCGACCGTCGCCGAGTTGGCAGACGAGGCCGATACGGATGAATCGCGCATCGAGCCCTATGCATGGCCGATCCTGCAAGAGCGCTCGCGCATCGCCGAGCTGGCGCATGCTGCGCTCCCGGTCAACGGCGATGGCGTGTCGAACCAGCCGTTGTGGGAAGTTCTGGCTACCGCGCTCGCAGCCCATGGCGAGGCTCTTTCCGACGCCGAGTGGGACGCATTCCAGAACGATTCAAAGCAGTGGATCGTCACCGTGAGCTGGGAAAAGGATACCGCCGGGCGCACCGCAGCGCACACCGCAGAATTCATGATGGAGCTTCGTGGGTCGGAGAAGGCTCTGGCTCACCCACACAACAGCATCGCGGGAGATCTGGTGAACCCGCGCTACGGACAGCCTGTACGCAGCGTCTCCCCAGTGACTCCCCTCCTGCACCCCACCCAAGGTCAGGGCGCAAACAATTGGCAGGACAAGGCAGCACGGCGGGAGGAATTCACCCACTCCGCTAATGATGGTGCCACCGGAGCGGAAACCACTCCCCCCGCTGTACACGGTTCCCCTGCAGACCTAGACGACCGGGGAGATAATGAATTCTTAATACACCCTGACGCAAAGTCTGCGAAGCCTAAGCGGAAGCGCAAGGCCGTCACTCCTCACTGGGAGGACGTCCTGCTGGGTGTGCGTACCAACCCCAAGAAGAAGAACTAGACAGAAGAACTAGGCGATAGAAGGAGCCACAGCTGTGACCCTGGTGACCTTATGGTTTGTTAATGAGGCCAACCCCAGCACCGTAATGCACCAGGAGCATAAGGTCGATCGCGGTTTTGCCCGCAAGTACCTGGCACAGCTGAACCCCGCCTGGCCGTTGACGCACATCGGCGACTTTGACATGACGCGCAGTGCCACTCCTGGCCCTGACGAGTTCTATATCGGTGGCTACCCGGGACTCTCCGTGGTACAGACGGTGATCCCCGATCTACGGAAACTCTCTGAGCTGCCGGAGCGCTATCGCACACTTGTGAGCGCAGCCGACGTGTACGCCTCGTGCGTAGTTGCAGACCCGGAGACCGCCGCCTCGACAAAACCAGGTGACGGAGGGGATCCGGCTTCTAAGGAGGTCAACGAAACCTTCGGCGGCTTCGCACACTGGGCCGGAGGCACGCTCAAGCGCTCTTTCTGCGCGACCCGCGAGACGGTGTTTGAGGATATTGGCCTGCCGGGTGAGTTTGAGTCCGAGTTCTGGGCTGGCACTACTGAAGCACACGGTATCCAACTTCCGTTTATCCCGGCTGAGCTGGCCACCGCCGCCATCGAATCCTGGCTTGGCTTTTCCATTTCTGGTGCCGGTCCGGCGCTGCCGGTTGCAGCTTTCGCGGTAGACGGACGACCGGAGGCTAAGTCCTCCGAATACGATGGTCTCACCCACGGTCGCTCCACTCCCGAGGACAAGGTTTCCGTGTACGACGATGAGCAGGGCTACGACGATTATGCTGCCCCGTCGCGCGAGTCTGAGCCGAGCAGTGCAGAGGTAGCCAAGAACGTACTGAATTCCCTTAGCCGTGGCGCTCGCAAGGGTATTAGCGCTGGCGTGCAGGGGCTTCGCGGGATGTCGAAGAAGCTGGGTGAAGAAGTGCGCCGCCGCAGCCGCGGAAACTAGCGCACAGCCTCGTAGAACGCGATGGCCGCGGCCGTCGCCACATTGAGCGAATCGGTTCCCCTCGCCATTGGAATGCTCGCGCGCACATCCGCCGCACGCATGGCGTGCTCGGTCAGGCCGGGGCCTTCTGCGCCGACCATCACCGCCACCTTCTTTCCCTTCTCACGGGCAGATTCGGTGGCCTCCCGCAAAGTAGTATTCCCCGCTGGGGTCAGAGCCACGACCTCGTAGTCGCGCTTTCGCAACATCTCCAGGTCTCGCTGCCAAGTAGTGGTAGTACCAGGGAATTTTGCCCATGGCAGTCGCAGCACGTGCCCCATCGAAACGCGCACACTGCGGCGGTACAGGGGATCGGCGGTAGCAGCGCCGAACAGGACGGCATCCACTCCCAGCCCCGCGGCGTTGCGGAAGATCGACCCGATATTCTCGTGATCCCCCACACCTTCCAGCACCGCAATCACACCGCTGGATTCTGGAGCATTCTCCACCTGCTCCAGTACCGCTTCCACAGCGCTCACGCCATCGGCGGCGTAATCTCCCCCGTCTGTTCTCGATTCCGTGGAGGGAAGCCGATCTGCCGAGGCAACCAGGCCTCGGTGCATATCGAAGCCCGCAACCTCTTTGAGCACTTCGCGGGACACCTCATAGACGGAGAATTTGGCGTCAACACTAGAAAGAGCGCAAGAAAGCTCGGCCTCGATCGCCCGAAGCTTCCCCGGGAACCCCACAACCGCGCGAGTCGGGTACGGGCTGGCGAGCAGTCGGGGAACGACGAGGGTACCCTCGGCAATGATTAGCTGCTCACCAGACTTTTTATCGGAAGCATTGAGGTTCCGAAAATCGTCCAAGCGCAGATCGGCGGGATCAACAATTCGGATGGGCTCAAGCTCAGGCATTGTTCTAGCCTCGCAGCATGTCCATTACAGGGTCTGCGGCAAAGTACACCACGAACATGATGGCCACGAGGTACAGCAGCGGGTGCACCTTCTTCGCACGACCCCCAACCACGGCCATCAAAACGTAGGTAATGAAGCCCACGCCGATGCCGTTGGCGATGGAGTAGGTAAATGGCATAACGATAATCGTCAAGAAAGCCGGCAGAGCGACATCGAAACGGGCGAAGTCGATGTCCTTAATCTGTGCCATCATCATCGCACCGACGATCACCAGAACCGGAGCAGCAGCCTCAATCGGCACGATCTCGTACAGCGGGGTAAGGAACATCGCCAGGATGAACAGCAGGCCGGTCACCACATTGGCTAGGCCGGTGCGTGCACCGTCACCGATACCAGCAGCCGAGTCCACGTACACGGTGTTCGAGGAGCCGGACACCGCACCACCGACAACCGCACCGGCACCCTCGACGATCAGAGCAGTGCGCAGGTTAGGCAGGCGCCCCTCTTCGTCCGCAAGCTTGGCCTGCTTGCCCAGGGCAGTCATTGTGCCCATTGCATCGAAGAAGTTGGCTAGCACCAGGGTGAAGATCAGCATGCAGGCGGCCAGAACACCTACGCGGGAAAAAGCTCCAAACAAGTCCACAGCACCGACCAGTGAAAGATCCGGCACGCCACCCAAAGAATCTGGCCCCTGCGGAACTGCTAAGTTCCACCCCTTCGGGTTGGGCTCGCCTTCGACGAAGGACGGGCCGGTGTGGGTCACAGCCTCCACGATCATCGCGATAATAGTGTTGGCGACGATACCGATAAACAGGCCACCGCGAACCTGGCGAACTACCAGAGTGCCGCAGATAAACAGCCCCAGAATGAATACGAGCGTCGGCCAGGAAGCAATGGAACCATTAATGCCCAACCCGACGGGGACCGTGGTACCCGCAGCATCTGGAACACGGCGAACAAAGCCAGAGTCGACCAGGCCGATCAAAGCAATAAACAGACCGATACCCACACCGATCGCGGACTTCAACGAGGCGGGAATGGAGTTAAACACCGCTTCACGAAAGCCCGAGACAGCCAGCAGCACAATGACGATACCGTCGATGACAACCAAGCCCATGGCCTCCGGCCAGGTCAGCCCCTCCGTACCGACGAAGGTCACCGCCACTAGGGTATTGATACCCAGTCCTGCAGCAATGCCGAAGGGGTATCGAGCAATAATGCCGAAAGCGATGGTCATCACGCCTGCTGCCAAGGCGGTCACGGCGGCCACACGAGCGGTACCGAGCTCGTCACCATTGATGTCTGCGCTGGTTCCCAGGATCAGCGGGTTCAAAATGATGATGTAGGCCATCGCGAAGAACGTGACCACGCCACCACGGATCTCAGTGCCTACCGTCGACTGGCGTTCCGAGATGTGGAAGTAACGGTCTAGAAAGCCACGAGTTTGGGTTTCGCGGGCCGCTGATTCCTCTGTTTTGTCTTTGCCGGCCTTTGTGGCCCGTGCATCTGCCATGTGGGATTCTCCCCTACCTGTACGAACTGTTCGTGGCTACTACCCCTTCATCAGAAACGTAGGCAGACACCACAATATGAAACGACAAGTAATAAGTAACCACCCCGCAGGGCATTTATGCAACTATTAGGCGCCCCCTGGGCGGCTCTGCGCCGTCGGCGCCTTTGGGCGGCTCTGCGCCACCCCGCTACTCAAAGCGGGAAAGTCCCTCATCGACATATACGCCGTAGCTATTGGTGCCCTCTCCAAGTTCCTCACCAATGGATTCCTCCACCGTGGCCGAGTGCGCGCCGCAGCCGTAATCTTCCTGCACCACCCGCCCGTCGGCGGAAAACTCGTTGGTACATACCCCAATGCCGTTTTCTACGTCATCGAAAGGAAGGTAAAACGCGCAGGTTTCACACTGCAATTCCGCCTGCTTCGCAAACTCAGAGCGCGGCCCATACTCACCCTCGCGCCATCTCTTGCGAGCTTGACGGAGTCCGAGGTGCGACAAAGTGTTACCGGCCCGCGGGTTGCGCAAGAAACCATCGCCATCCTGCAGTTTCGCCCATGGCGTGAGCCGTTCGTCGTCGCGGCGCGGCGGCAGTGTATCGCCCGGCCCTAAGTCACCTGGCTGCACGCGATCCTCGTATGGCACCCATTCAGGCGCTAGTGCAGCGTGCTCGCCTGCTTGCAGGCTGACCTCATTGATCGTCAAGACCCCACTGCCCGGCACCGTCACCAGCACCACAACCCATTCCCAACCTCGGTAACCAGGCACCTGGCTAGCAAAGCGGTAAATCCCCAACCCTTCGCCGTCCGTCGCGATGCCGAGTGCCTTCCCCACCTCGTCGCCGCCAACCTCTTCCACTGCGGCGCGGGCTAGCTCCCTCGCCTCTGCAGAAAAAAGTATCGGATCTGCCTTAGTCTTCTTACTCACCTGAACCATTATGCCTGCCAGCTTCTCGCCGTGATGCATGATGGTTGCATGTTCTCTTATCGACGCCACCCTCACGCATCTATCCGCCAGCACTATAAGGGGCGCACAGCAGTCCACCTCGCCGCAGCTGTTAGCGCAATGACCCTGGCGTGTGCGCTGACCGCGTGCGCGGAGGACGATGGGACGTCACCAGTAAAGAAGGGTGCGACGGCGGAGGAATATAACGATGCGCCGATGCTTGAGGCAAAGGTAGATGAAGTACATCCCTGGGATAAAGCGGCATTTACCCAGGGGCTGGAAGCTAGCGACGATGGGCGATTGCTGGTTGGCACCGGGCTCCACGGGGAGTCGCAGATCTACTACACGAGCCTCGCCGGAGATAAGTCTGACGAACAAAAGCTGGATAAGGAATTGTTCGGCGAAGGGGTGACTATCCATGGCGATACGGTGTGGCAGTTGACATGGAAGGAACACACGGCGATTAAGCGCGATGCACGCACGCTCGAAGAGATCAGCCGCGCCGATTACGAGACCGAGGGGTGGGGGCTGTGCTCGCAGCAGGACCGGCTGGTCATGAGTGATGGGTCGGGAACGTTAACGTTCCGCGATCCAGAGTCTTTCGAAAAGACTGGCTCCGTTGATGTAACAGGCACCGATCAACTCAATGAGCTCGAATGCACTGCAGATGGCATGGTGTGGGCGAATGTGTGGCAAACCGACAAGATTTTAGAGATAGACCCGGAGAGCGGGAAGGTTACGCATGTCGTGGACACAGCTGGGCTATTCCCAGCAGCACAGCAGGACGGAGCGGATGTTTTGAACGGTATCGCGACTGTCCCAGGAAGTTCCCCCGAGGATCGTCGCTTTTATCTCACGGGCAAGCTGTGGGATGAAATGTACGAGGTGAGTTTTGCAGAGCCGCAGGGCTAATAGTGCTGGTATCTAGCACGGGCTAGTAAGAAGAAGTTAACGACGGTGAATTAGGATCGAGAAGCGTGAGCGAGCAAGAGAAAAACGACCCGAAAACCTCCGCTAAGCCTGCGCCGAAGCTATCAAAGAAGCAGCAGCGCAAGCGTGCACAGCGCAAGCAGCTGCTGACAATGGGCGCCATCGTGTTGTTAGTGGTGGTGGTTATCGGCGGTGTGCTGCTCTATAACCGCTGGCAGGACGGAAAGGTTGAAACCTTGCCGCAGGAACAGCGCATCACCGCCATCGTTGACGGCAAGGAGCAGGAGATTGCTCCCTATTCGGTCTGCGAGCTAGACGATCGTGACTGCAATCCCACCGAGCCCCACAAGCTGGAGGTTGGCGATGCCAAGGAAGTCACTCTCAAGTTGCCGGAGGATGTATACAACCACGATTGGTCGCTACTGCAGATTTTCGATGACCCGGGGGCAAATCAGGACAACTACTACAAGGGAGACGAACGTCAGGAAGTTACGCTGAAGACCGAAGCGGATGTGAAGTCTAAGGACGGCAGCACTCCGAAGTTGAAGGTTCTGGAGCTCCACTCCATGCTGATCGGGCTGGACGACAACGACGAACAAACCCCCTACGCAACTATCTGGTCGATCGAGATCGCCCAGTAGCTTCCCTAAAAAAGGGACGCGCAGGGGGTTTAAAAACTAAGGGCTGGGAGGGGCTATAGCCCGGCTCTCTAGCTATCGAGCTCCCGAGCAATGGTGCGCAGGATTTCCGCCACCTGGCGAGCTTCCTTACGCTCCGGACGGCGGCCGGACTGCAGCACTGGCAGCACACTGTTATCTAGCAGTGTGATCGTATCCTGCACCATCTGCTGAAGCTGTTCTGCATCGTACTTGTGCTGTGCACGGCGAGGACCATTGTCCAACACCGTCATAGTGTGAACCTGAGGTCCACGACGACCGGCGATGAACTCGTACTCAATGCGCTGGCCCTTGACTAGTTCGGTGACGCCGTCGGGCAGCACCTGGGAACCGACGTACACGTCCTCGTCCCCAGGGTTGCTCACGAAGCCGTAGCCGCGGTCTGCGTCGTACCACTTCACTTTTCCGGTTGGCATGGGATCACCCTATTTCCTTTGAATCATTAACAGAATGACCTAGATTAGCCACATTGACGAGGCAGAGCAAATCTCAACAATCACATCCGTTACATCACTAGTGTGAAATGTGTCACATTACGAAAGTGTAACGATTTAATCTAGATCCGGTAACTTCCAGGTCAGATCAGGTTTCAATCAACAACCTTAACGTTACATAAAATTTCAATCTTGTCGAAAACGTGACACAAACGTGACAAACCAGTACCGTAGCCCATGACCTTAAGGCGAACGGGCACACTGCTCGACGTCAGAACACTAGAAAGTTCTCGACTTTCAAGAGACAACGAAACAAAAGGTGCCACACAAGGAAGGCACCCGAAGGGAAACTCAGCGAAAATGGCACGTCACGCAAAGACCAGCTCTTTCTCCACCGCAGCACGTCTGTCCGTCGCAGGCGTTGCAGTTGCAGCATCCTCCGCTCTGCTGGCACCGACCGCTTCCGCAGCTCCGGATTCCGACTGGGATCGCCTGGCTCAGTGTGAGGCTGGCGGCAACTGGTCCATCAACACCGGCAACGGTTTCCACGGTGGCCTGCAGTTCAGCCCGTCCACCTGGGCTGCTTACGGCGGCAAGCAGTACGCACCGTACGCATACCAGGCAACCCGTGAGCAGCAGATCGCCGTTGCAGAGCGCGTTCTGGCTGGACAGGGTTGGGGCGCATGGCCGGCTTGCTCCGCCAAGCTGGGCCTGAACTCCAAGCCGACCCCGCGCAACGCTGCTGCTAAGCCAAAGGCTAAGCCGAAGGCAAAGCCTGCTGCACCGGCTCCGGTTGTACAGAAGGCCATCAAGGACCTGTCCCGCGATTCCAACGCTCTGGCTGTTGACAAGTTCTACGATGCACTGGTGAAGCGCATCGAGAGCATGGGCTTCTCCGTACCGAAGGAAGTCTCTGACTACTACAACGCCAACAAGAAGTCCCTGAACCACACCTACAAGAAGTACTCCGCTCAGCTGCAGGTCGTTCTGCCTCACTAAGAGCACATAGCTTCACCGGGTCGGCGCACCTTCGCGCCGACCCGTTTTTTCATGCGCACTGTAATGGTGCGCAACATTCACCCCCGCCCCACTCACCTCCCTCATTACCAGCACAAAGCAAAAGGTGGCGCGCCTCCCCGACTAGGGAGGCGCGCCACCTTTTAGATTCAGTTACTTGTTAATAACCGTGAACGAGTGCACGTACGGAAGCTCGGAAGCATCGACGGGAAACTCGATGTCACCGTAGGGGCTCAAAGCGCCCGCGGATTCAGCCACCAGCTCGGTAACAGCGTGGTGACCCTCTGGAATATCGGTCGGCCAGCCTGCGTCGACATAGCCCTTCTTCTCAACGTTAGCCATAGTTGTATCTTTGCACATCATGGCGCAAAAGGACACACGAAGTGGCAATTTCTACCCCACGGCACCCACCCTCCGCGACTACCGTTCAACGCAAGTCATTCCTCATTCGCGCTAAAATTGAGCGATTATGCACCCCAACTCCGCGAACTCCACCACCGAAGGTGCCTCCACCGTCCCCGCCCCAAACGGGTTCCCGTCATACGGAGACTGGCTATTTGCCCAGACGGATGAGTCTCTCGCGGATCTGCTCACCCGATTGCTCACCTCCAACCCCACTACCTTCGTGGAGAACCTCACAGGGAACAGCGCTGCTCTTGATAGCCTTTCCGAAGCCGTCACCTCGAAGACCAAGCATCATGCGGATGCATACGGCGATGCCCCTGACCCTGCGCTAATCCACCTGACGGCTCTTGAGCTGGCCGTCTGCCACGCGGCCTGTGAACTGGACGCTGTCCATCACCCTTGCACCGTTGCCGAGATCAAAGAAACACTCACCGAACTCTTCGATATAGCCAACACTCCTACTCCAAACCGCCCAACGGATCACGACGTTCGCGCAGCGATACAGTCTTTGTGCACCTGGGGATTAGTTTTTGGCCCAGACTTGTCTCTGCCGGCTCCTGCTGTGCCCGGCGCGGATACAAAGCTCAAGGTTCCACCCCACCTGCCCCAAATGTTTGAGCCTTCTACGGAGCAGCTCTGGCGCTTAGTCGATTCCACCCGCTGCCCCATTCCAACTGCGAAGCTACCCGCGGTTATCGATGAGCTGCCGCCCCGCCAACGCCGCCTGCTATCTACTTTGGCTGCAGGAGGAGGTGTGGGCCATTCAACTTCCCTACACGAGGGTGCAGACCCCTCCAAGCCACTCCCCACCTTGGTTCGCCACGGCATCCTAGACCAGTTAGACGATACAACCGCACGGCTGACCGGCCGCGTCCAGCAACTTCTCCACGGCACCATCATCACCGACCCAGGTGGGCATTTCACTCCGATAGCTAACGAAGGCGAAGCTATCGCCAGTTCGCGAGCTGACGACGCCAGCACTGCCCAGGCCATTCAACTGATTCAGGATCTCAGCCACCTCATTGAGGATCTCGGCACCAATCCAATCATCCCGCTATCTTCCGGTGGCATCGGCACCCGCGAAATCAATAAGGTCGCTCGCAGGCGCGACGAGTCTGCCGAGAGAACCCTTCATCTGCTTACCTGGCTTATCCACGCAAATCTCCTGGGCCATGGCCGCGCCACTCCAACCCCAGCGGGTCAGCCCGCACGTGACTATTGGGCTCCCACCGAGCTCGCCCTCGATTTCCTCGAGGCCTCCCCCGCCACTGCCTGGGCAATCCTGCTAGTCGGCTGGGCCAATAGCGCCTATGCCCCCTGGTTCGTCGACGATCCTGCCGTTCGCCCCTTTGAATCCGGCACTGCTTCGCACGCCGCTCGCGGCCTGCGCCGAATCTTTCCTAGTCTCTTTACTCACTCTGCTATTGATGACGCCCCTACGCCTGAACCATCAGAACTGCACCGAGAGCTTTGGCGCGTGCGACCCGGCGAGGCCTGGCGAACGACCCCCACCGCTTGGGATGCGGTGTGGGAGGAAGCCAAAGAGGTGGGGGTGTTGGCGTCATTAAGGAGGGACACAGTACCGACTCGGGCGATGAGCGCGCTCCGCGACGTTCTAAACAACAACATGGATCCTGTTGCGAACCTTGCCGAAGCACTTTCGGAAATCCTGCCGGCTCCCGTGGAAGAACTCATTGTCCAGGCCGATCACACGATCATGGCTCCGGGCTTGTTACGCCCCGCGGATCAGACGATGCTGGCGAGGTTCTGCGAGCAGGAATCCGGAGGCATGGCCAGCGTCTGGAGAATGTCTAAGGAATCCGTAGAGCGAGCTCTTCGAGCCGGGCTCAGCGCCGAGGAAATCGAGCAATTCCTCGACGACCGCGCCCTGGGCGGAGCGGATAATGTGCCCCAAGCGCTGCGATACATGCTGCATGACGCGGAGCGGAGCCTGTCGCAGGCCACCGCTGGTGTGGCTCAGATGTACCTGAGCGTGACGGATCCCGCGGCACTGGATCGGATTCTGGCGCTGCCGGATATTGACGGGCTCCGGCTGCGCAGGATCGCACCGACAGTAGCCGTTTCCGCTGCTCAGCTTTCGTTTGTGACTGATCGTCTGGAGGCCATGGGCGTGCAATTGCGTTTGGAAGGTGGCCGGGCGCATGCCGATGCTCCTGTGCTCTCCCGGGTGGCTACGCCAACGCGGGAAGGGCTGCAGTCCGCCGACGCCGACGAGAGCGTCATCGCTGGCGCTATCGAAGGATTCCGACGCAGTCACGAGCACGCCGTTGACCTGATGAGCGGATCTATGAAAGACGTCGCGAGTGTGTCCGCAGACCCGGCGGAGAGTCAACGCGACAGAGCCCGCGTCGTCCACTCAGCCGAGGAAATGATGGCGGCTATCTCGCGGGCGTATTCCTCCGGAACGATTGTGCGAATCAGTTACGTCAATCACGAGGGCAAACAGACGAGCGACCAGGTGTCGATCGTGATGATTCGTCCCTCGACTATTGCGGTGGTTTCGGAAATCAGTGGTGAGAGCTTCACTGTGCAACCCCACCGGCTTAGCAGCGTCGAATACTAACCTCTAGGGCGGTTGCAAGAACGGGCTAACATAGTAGGTTGTCCCAAAAATGTAGCTGTGGCCTTGATCTTCGTGCCGCAGCCCGAACCCGCTGTGAGGAGCATCCAGCTAGTGAGCATCGGCACCGGCCCCTTGATCGTCCAATCCGACAAAACTGTGCTGCTGGAGATCGACCACGAGCAAGCTCAAGAGGCGCGTACTGCGCTGGCACCATTCGCAGAGCTCGAGCGTGCACCCGAGCACGTGCACACCTACCGCATTACCCCGCTGGCGCTGTGGAATGCCCGTGCCGCAGGCCACGACGCGGAACAAGTCATGGATGTGCTCGAAAACTATTCGCGGTTCCCGGTTCCCCAGCCACTGCTCATTGATATTGCCGACACGATGGATCGCTACGGGCGGCTGAAACTTATCAAGCACCCGGCGCACGGGCTGGTGTTGGAAACGACGGACAGGGCCGTACTAACGGAGATCCAGCGTCATAAAAAGATCAAGCCGATGTTGGGCACAGCGATCGACGAAGACTCCGTGACTGTGCACCCTTCCGAACGTGGCAGGCTCAAGCAGGAACTGTTGAAGGTCGGCTGGCCTGCGGAGGACCTGGCGGGCTATGTCGACGGCGAAGCACATCCCATCGAACTGTCGCAGGAACACGAACAGTGGCAGCTCCGGGATTATCAGGAGATGGCTGCGGAAAGCTTCTGGGAAGGTGGCTCCGGCGTGGTCGTCCTGCCGTGCGGCGCGGGCAAGACCATGGTCGGCGCAGCCTCCATGGCCAAGGCGAAAGCCACCACCTTGATCCTGGTGACGAACACCGTCGCGGGCAGGCAGTGGAAGGACGAGCTAGTGCGCCGCACCTCCCTGACGGAGGAGATCGGCGAGTACTCCGGAGAGAAGAAGGAGATCCGCCCCGTTACCATTGCCATCTACCAGGTGGTGACACGCAAGTCGAAGGGCGAGTACCGGGCGCTGGAGCTTTTCGACTCCCGCGACTGGGGGCTCATTATCTACGACGAGGTACACCTGCTGCCCGCACCGGTGTTCCGCATGACTTCCGACCTGCAGTCTCGCCGCCGTCTGGGGCTCACCGCCACCCTGGTGCGCGAGGACGGCCGCGAAGGCGACGTATTCAGCCTGATCGGGCCGAAGCGCTATGACGCCCCATGGAAGGACATCGAGGCCTTCCTGGATCGCATGTCCCCCGGCGGTCTCTCGTCCGTTCCCCAGTCCCTGCGGTATTTGATTGACGACGCCACCAGGGCATTCCAGCAGGGCTCCGCCACCGAACCCCACTCGGCTCGTGTCCCGTCTCGCGTGGATACTCCCCAGCGCAACATCATGGACATCACTGGGGACTCCACCGAGATCGCCTCGGAGATCGACGGCGCCGTGGAGGGTTTTCGCCGCGCCCACGACCAGGCCATCGCCGTGGACCCGGCGGACGGCACGAAGGCCTCGGACACCCGGACCTTCCGCTCGCCGCGGGAGATCATGTCCGAGCTGCGCCGCGCCTATACCGCGGGCACACAGGTGCGCCTGCACTACGTGGACTATGCGGGTGCCACCAGCCATGACTGGATCTCCATCGTGATGATGACCCCCTCCACCATCTCCGCGGTGCTCGAATCCACCGGGGAGAGCCTCACGATCCAACCCCACCGCATCGCTGCGGTGGACGTGCCGTGCTAGAGGTTATGACGCAAGTTTATTGAATTCCAGAGAATTTCTGAACATCCGGCGAGCGAAGGAAACGCCCGGCCATTTCCACAGCTGGCTGAGAAGAATCTCCTTCGATTACAAGGGACGCAATCGCCAATTCCCCTGTCGTTCCAGCGAACCAGCCATTGGAAAGCTTGCCATCAATTTCTGCTGTACCAGTCTTTCCGCCAAGTGCACTAAGATCACTCAACGACCTAGCTGAACCGTGGTCAATTGTTGATTTCATCATCGTCCGGAGGCTTTGAATAGTTGTATCGCTGACATGCTGGTCTGCCTGTTTATTCACTACTGTCTGTTCGCCTTGAATGAGCTGTGGAGGAACAAGCAAGCCGCCGTTAGCGACAGTCGATTGCATGAGCGCAATCCCAAATGGACTAGCTAGAACCTCGCCCTGTCCAATAGAAGCCTCCACACGAGGAGGTCCAGCCGGTGTCCGCGGCACCGAACCAGTAAGTGTGGTCATCCCTGGTACGTCGAAGTCGGAGCCAATTCCGAGTTCTAAAGCAGTCCGTTGCAGATCATCTTCTCCCAAACGATCCGAAATGACCGCTTGGGTTGTGTTACATGATTGGGCGAAAGCTTCTTCCAGTCGAACGCTACCTAGATCGAAGTCATGATCGTTGGGAATCTTGCGTCCAGCGACGGTGATATTGCTAGGACAAGGTAGTTCCTCATCCATGCTGACTGCCCCTGCCTCTAGTGCCGCCGCTGTGGTCACAGTTTTGAACGTCGATCCCGGTGGGAATAGCCCGGTGAGTGCGATTGGCCCTTGGTTATTTGCCTTGTCATTTTGTGCAACGGCAAGGACACCTCCTGTTCTAGGATTGAGCACGACTAGAACTGCGGCACGTTGCTCACTGTCCACTGCTTGTTTTGCTGCGCTTTGCAGTGTGTTATCCAGAGTGGTTGCGATTGGCTGAACTCGGCGAGGCGGCTCAGAGGCTACCGTCGTCATACCTTGTGAACTCTCAGCGCGTATCGACCATCCTGAATTAGCATCGAGCACTGACTCCCAATATTTGTTCAATTCAGCATCCAGCGGAGAGTTAAGAGTTTTGGACACGCTTAAGAGACGCCCCTGCTCCACAGTGGAAATTCCCTCAAAGGTCCTAAGTTGCTCTTGTATCTTCCGGAATTCTTCCTGCCTCAAAGTGAGGAGCACGGTGTCTTCATCCTGAGACTCTCCCAAGGTCTGCTCGATCCACTCCTTAGTCGTTGTGGGAGACACTGGTGCAAAAATCTGGGCCAATTCCTGCGCTCTAGAGGCTATGTCTTTGCGACCTCGTACCTGAATAACTTTCGTCCAGGTCATATATTCATTGCCCAAGCGATCTTTAATTGGAAGATCGTACTGTTTATCTTCAGCAAAAAAGAGTGCGGAATCATCGCTCAACTGAGCTTCGAAGATCGAAGGCAACCATTGAGGCTTACCATCCTGTCCACTAAGGACGAGCCGACCATTGCTCTCCAACTCCACACCATCTTTGGACCAAGTCACATGAGTATTCTGCTTTCCATTGGAAATATCAGATTTTTCGATGTTGACCTTCACACCATGAAGTGACTGCCGAAATTCATGAAGGGCGCGCTCCGGGTCTGGATGATCCAGATACCGTGCAGCCTTGCTGTCATCTCCCGCGTTGAAAGCTTTGAGAAATACGTCTGAGTCTGATTCCCACGGTAGAGCTGAACAGCTGCTCAACATCACTGCGGAGAGCGAACAGAGTGCAATCACCGACTGACGGAAACGATTGTGCTTAGTCATCATGGGAGTGACGTTAAGTGAGACGCATTGGATGCCACCAATATCACATAATGCAATTGTCTCATTTCATTCACATATAGGCGATGGTAGAAGTGTGTATTCAAGTGGCAGAAATTCTAACGAAGAGCGTCCACGAGCAGTCTAGCCACTTCGCCAATAGCACCATCGTGAGTACTCATTGCTTGTTCTGGCACCACCTGTTTCAGCATGATGGACACCACAATGGGCTCCTCGCCCTCAACCTGGATAATCGAAGCTTCACCATGAAGAAGTCCTACAGTGCCCGTTTTTCCATAGATATCAACGCCGCTTGGAGGAAAGCCTGAAGGAACACGGTGACGCCACACCTGCAACCCCAAGAGTTCACACATAGATCGACGTACCGCTGCACTATCGTCTTTCCAAACCTGTTCCAAGTCATTAGTTATTTCCGCCAACGAAGAGACTGCAGAAAACGCTATATCTGTACTTCTCCCCCCTTGGGATTGAACATATTGACGCAATTGTTTCTCCGCCGTCACTAAGCTATTCCGATCTTGCAAGTCATAATGAGGTGGAAACCGTTTAAGAAATGCTTCTCGAGCCCACGCAGGCAGTAGACGCAAAATCTCGTGGGCGGCCACGTTATCTGACACCGATGCGACTTGTTTCATTAAGTCTCGGAGACTCACGTTCACTGCGTCATCAAAGGCAGCGAACCCATACCCTTCGTAAGTTCCTTTGGACGGTGCAACGTCAACACGAAGACGAGGATCCAGATCACCTCGTTGAATCGCTTCCAAAGTGAGGTGGAGGAGCCGGATTTTATATAAGGATGCCACCGTAATTTTCTCGTCTTGTTTGCGTCCGATAGTCACCCCATCGTGCAGTCGCGATGCACACCACCATCCCTCACACCCCGACCGCATCAACACGTTTTCCAGGGCCATCTCCATCCGTGCAGTCATTGGTTAATCCTTCGACAAATTCTTTCGGCGACCACCATGGCCTCGGCGCCATTGTCCATCCCACCTCGGCGAACCACTACATCCACGGAAAAATCGAAACGGGAAGGAAGCTCAATAGCATTGTCAAACTGGTGAAAACCGCGAAATACCAAAGACATCCCCTCCCCTCTTCCAATCAATAAGCCCCTACCTAGAGCATCCTCTGAATCATTAATTTCGCAAGACACACCCGACCGAAATAGCTCTCTCGCCAAACCACTGGCTGCACTTGAATTGTCATTCAGGTTCTCCACCAGCAGATTCAATTGAGACAAGGTCTTATCCAACCTTGAATACCCCGGCGGCACCACTAGATCACGTGACAGAGAAAACTGCCTCGCACTGCGGTGAGTACCCAAGGGAACCGGAGCTTGAACAAGCCCCGCATGAATAGCGCCTTCTTCAACACGGGCAAGAATCTCAACAGAAGGCAGTGACGACAAAACTACTCCATCATGCTGCTGTGCCTTTGCTGCAATACGCGATCCTATCTCGCTTGGAAGCGCACTACTGATGGCCAAACGAAACCCGCTTTGCGCACCACTTCGGATACCGTCAATCATCGAATGCATAGTCTGAAGATCGCGATTAATCACCCGGGCATATGGAAGCAAGGTCAACCCTGCCTCGGTTAGTTTCACTTCCCCCGCCCCTCGGATAAATAGCGGTGTACCTACACCAGCTTCTAAGCGCTTAATGGCATTGGAGACAGGCGGCTGACTCACTCCCAGTCGCGCTGCCGCCGCTGTAAAACTACCGGTCTCCGCTAAAGCCACGAAATACTGCCATTGGCGCAGATTTCCCGTCTGAGCAATCATGGGTCTCAGCATAGTGGAGCACGAGTTCGCACCACTGCAGCGTAAAATGATGTCTTTGGCTTGAGCAACACCGTCGCGGTGGCGTCGATAAACAAAAAGGAAGTGACACACAGCGTGGGCATTGGAAACGGACCGCTCATTGTGCAGTCGGATAAGACCGTGCTGCTGGAAATCGACCACGAACAGGCGCAGGAGGCGCGCACCGCGCTGGCACCGTTCGCGGAGCTGGAGCGCGCGCCCGAACACGTGCACACCTACCGCATTACCCCGCTGGCGCTGTGGAATGCCCGTGCCGCAGGCCACGACGCGGAGCAGGTCATGGACGTGCTGGAAACCTACTCGCGGTTCCCCGTCCCGCAACCGCTGCTGATCGACATTGCCGACACGATGGATCGCTACGGGCGACTGAAGCTCATCAAGCACCCGGCGCACGGGCTGGTGTTGGAAACGACGGACAGGGCCGTACTAACGGAGATCCAGCGTCATAAAAAGATCAAGCCGATGTTGGGCACAGCGATCGACGAAGACTCCGTGACTGTGCACCCTTCCGAACGTGGCAGGCTCAAGCAGGAACTGCTGAAGGTCGGCTGGCCCGCAGAGGACCTGGCGGGATACGTCGACGGCGAAGCGCACCCCATCGAGCTGTCGCAGGAACACGAAGAATGGCAACTGCGCGACTACCAGGAGATGGCGGCCGATAGCTTCTGGGAAGGCGGCTCGGGCGTGGTAGTGCTGCCGTGTGGTGCGGGAAAGACGATGGTCGGCGCGGCCTCGATGGCCAAGGCAAAGGCCACCACCCTGATCCTGGTGACGAACACCGTCGCGGGCAGGCAGTGGAAGGACGAGCTAGTGCGCCGCACCTCCCTCACCGAGGAGGAGATCGGCGAGTACTCCGGCGAAAAGAAAGAGATCCGTCCCGTTACCATTGCCACCTACCAGGTGGTGACACGCAAGTCGAAGGGCGAGTACCGGGCGCTGGAGCTTTTCGACTCCCGCGACTGGGGGCTCATTATCTACGACGAGGTACACCTGCTGCCCGCACCGGTGTTCCGCATGACCTCCGACCTGCAGTCTCGCCGCCGTCTGGGGCTCACCGCCACCCTGGTGCGCGAGGACGGCCGCGAAGGCGACGTATTCAGCCTGATCGGGCCGAAGCGCTATGACGCCCCATGGAAGGACATCGAATCGCAGGGCTGGATCGCCCCGGCGGACTGCACCGAGGTGCGCGTGCAGCTAACCGAGGCCGAGCGGATGGTTTACGCCACCGCCGAGCAATCCGACAAATACCGACTGGCCGCCACCACACCAACGAAAACCAAGGTGGTACGCAAGATCATGGAAATGCATCCGGACGAGCCCACCCTGATCATCGGCGCGTACATCGACCAGCTGGAGGAGATCGCCGAGGAGCTGGACGTGCCCGTCATCGACGGCAAGACCGGCAACGCCAAGCGCGAGAAGCTGTACCAGCAGTTCCGCGACGGTGAGCTACAAACTCTTGTGGTGTCCAAGGTGGCGAACTTTAGCATCGACCTGCCCGGCGCGTCCGTGGCCATCCAGATCTCCGGCACGTTCGGCTCGCGGCAGGAGGAGGCGCAACGCCTGGGCCGCATTCTGCGCCCGAAGCCGGACGGAGGCGGGGCGTTTTTCTACTCCATCGTCGCCCGTGACACACTGGATGCGGACTACGCCGCGCACCGCCAGCGCTTCTTGGCTGAGCAAGGCTACGGCTACCGCATCGTCGATTCTTTCGACCTTTAGAATTATCCCTGCCTTTAGACCGCCACGTTAAGGAGCCCCATGTCCGCCGCCCAGCAACCGATGCAGGTTGACTTCCATTTTGATGTCGACGACGAATACGCCCGTAAGCACAATGAGTTTCTGCGCGATGCCAAGCGCATGCAGGTCTCGGCGGGCATTTTGGCGCTTGTGTTGGCCGTGATCGTGGTTGTTCTGCTGGTGACCGCTGGCACGCACTGGTGGGCAATCGCCATTAGCTTCGCTCTCGGTGTATTCGCACTGTTGTGCCTGGCGCTGATCCCGATCCTGCCGCGGAAGATGGGGACGCCGCAGCAGTACTTCGACATGTATGACCTGGCTCCGGCGATGATTGCAGAGGTCAATGCACGGGATATGGTGCTGTTGATGCTGGTCGACGCCTCCGCAGATCCAGCGCGGACCGTCCCCGCTCTGGCCTATCGCACCGTCACCTCCATTCCGGGAGTTCCTCGGGAGGTCGGCGCCAAAGTGCCGTCTATGGCGGTGACTGGCTACCGTCCTACGCGTGGCCCCAAGGTGTATGAGGAGATTTCCCCAATGCCGGTGGCATGGGGAACCGGGGATGCCAAGGTGTGGAAGCGTGCGGAGCGTGCCATCAGCACGAACCTGTGGAAGCGCCTGGAGGGACTGCTGGATCAGGTGGATAAGGCCAAGGCGGCTCCCCGCAGTGTCTATCTGCTCGACAATCCCGGCGATAAAAAGGCTAAAAACTAACGTAGATCACGATTGCGAAAACCGGGTGATTGATTT
The DNA here is from genome assembly GCF_056388495.1 of Corynebacterium sp. TUM25020. Taxonomy (NCBI): domain Bacteria; kingdom Bacillati; phylum Actinomycetota; class Actinomycetes; order Mycobacteriales; family Corynebacteriaceae; genus Corynebacterium; species Corynebacterium sp. TUM25020. Next base: position 82,981 of record NZ_JBWJFG010000006.1, read on the forward strand.
CACAATGGTTGCGTAGGTCACTACACTGGCACGCACATTGTTGAACAATCCAGCCGGCGGTGCGGAAACCCGCGCTACTGGCCATACAAGGAGTCGATCACATGTCCACCTCCCGCAACCCGATTTCCATCGACCTCAACGCTGACCTCGGCGAAACGACCGGCGGCAACCCGGTCAGCGACGATGCAGCAATGGTGGCCATCGTCTCTAGCGCCAACGTCGCCTGTGGATTCCACGCTGGCGACCCCCATGCCATTTCCTCCACCCTCGCCGCCGCTGCCGAAAACAACGTGACCGTCGGCGCCCATGTGGGCTACAACGATGTAGCTGGCTTCGGCCGCCGCTTCATCGACTACTCCCCCGCGGAGTTGGCCGACGAGGTGCTCTACCAAATCGGTGCTCTCGACGCGCTCGCCAAGGCTCGGGGCACGCAGGTGCGCTACGTAAAGCCCCACGGCGCGATGTACAACACAATCGTCCACCACGAGGCACAGGCAAAAGCCGTCATCGAGGGAATCAAGGCTTTTGGAGCAGATCTTCCCGTGATGTTGCTGCCAGGAGCCGTAGCCGCCACATACGCAGAACGGGCCGGCCTCCGCGTAATCAACGAGGTCTTCGCCGACCGCGCCTACAACCCAGACGGCACATTGGTATCCCGTCGCGAAGCCGGCGCAGTACTACACGACCCGGATACCGTCGCCGACCGCGTTGTCCGCATGGCGCAGGAAGGCACCATCGAGGCCATCGACGGCACCACCATCCACACGTCAGCGGATTCAGTGTGCGTCCACGGTGATTCACCCGGCGCGGTCGCCATGGCAGAGCGCATCGCCGCAGAACTGAAGGCCAACGACATCACTATCGGGAGCTTCCTGTGAGCCACACCGTTTCCCCCGTCGGCACCCGTGCCGTCATCGTAGATCTACCCGACCTCGCCACAGTCATGGCTTGGCACGCATCACTTGTCGCCAGCCCCTTGCCCGGGCAGGTCGAAGCTATCGCCGCGGCGCGCACTGTACTGGTTTGTTTCGACGCCCATTCCTCCGCCATCGCAGGCCTGAAGGCACTGCGCGACTTCCGTCCGCAGAGCTCCGCCGAGACCACCCCGCGAGAGGTCACCATCGACGTCATCTACGACGGCGAGGACTTGGCGGATGTCGCAGAACTGATGGGCATTTCTACCGAAGAATTGATCGACCGCCACACGCAGCAACAGTGGCTGGCAGCTTTCGGCGGTTTTGCTCCCGGTTTCACCTATTGTGTGCCTGCAGAAGACGATCATTCCTACACCTGGGATATTGCCCGTCGCAGTTCCCCGCGCACAGCGGTTCCCGCCGGCGCCGTGGGTCTGGCGGGACAGTTCTCCGCCGTATATCCCCGCACCTCCCCTGGCGGGTGGCAGTTGCTGGGGCACACGACCCAGCCAATGTGGGATACGCACGCCGAGCAGCCCGCCCTGCTGCAGCCTGGCGATACTGTCCGCTACCGCCAGGTGCGCGAATCCATCAATGTGGAAGCAGGTGTTGATACCACGTCCAGCGATGCACACGCTGGCACCCTAAAGGACACGTCCACGAGCGCGGGCGTAGGGGCGTCACAAAGCAACAAACCTCACGTTCCCGTCCGGCCGAGCCTTAAGGTTCTCGACGCTGGATTGCAGACACTCTTCCAGGACACCGGTCGTGCGGGCTACGGCGACATTGGTGTGAACAGCTCCGGTGCGATCGACCGGGCAAGCGCCTGGGCCGCGAACGATGTGGTCGGCAATTCATCGACGGCAACGGTGCTTGAAAATATCGGCGGCTTGGAGCTAGAGGCTCTGGTGGATACCGCGGTCTGCGTCACGGGTGCACGGGCACAGGTATCAATCGACCGTAAGACTTTTGAACTCGGTGCCCCTGTACAGGTCAAAGCAGGCCAAACGCTGAAGATCGAACCCGTTGGCGGCAAGGGCAATGGTCTGCGCAACTACGTTGCAGTACGCGGCGGACTAATCACAGACCAGGTGCTGGGTTCCAGCGCAACCGACATTCTCTCGGGCTTGGGTCCACAACCCGTAGCTACTGGTGATGTGCTGAAGGCAGGACGTCGAACCGCACAGGCTTCCGTCGGTACGACCACAACCAACCCCTTCGACGGCAGCAATGTTTTGCGCTGTGTGGCCGGTCCGCGCGCCAACTGGTTCAGTGACGAGGAGCTGCAGCGATTCACCGAGATCGAGTGGATCGTTACGGGACAGTCGAACCGCGTCGGGCTCCGCCTGGCACTGCCGGAGGGCGGCGACGACAGTCACGGTAGCGAGGGCAGCCCCACCCCTACGCCGCTGCAGCGCAGCCGCGACGGAGAACTCGCCAGTGAGGGCATGGTCACGGGCAGCATCCAAGTACCTCCGAACGGCCTGCCCGTAGTGTTTATGGCGGACCACCCGGTAACTGGCGGCTACCCTGTCATCGCAACCGTCGTCGACAAGGATCTTGACAAGGCTGGTCAGCTTGCGCCAGGCGACACAGTGCGTTTCGAGCTTATGGAGTTCGATCAGCAGTCACAGCAGGCGCCGCAACCACAATAAGACACCCGACACAACACCTAAGAACGCTAAAGGAAACAAGGAACAACCAATGAGCCAAGATACCTTCCCACTGCAGACAGTCCTCATCGCCAACCGCGGTGAAATCGCGATTCGCATCGCACGTGCCGCTCGCGATCTGGGCATCCGTTCCATCGCTGTCGTTTCCGAGGCAGACGTGGACAACCTGCACGCAAAGATCGCCGACGAGGCCTACACCCTGCCTGGCAATACCGCCGCTGAAACCTACATGAATATCCCGGCTCTACTGGACATCGCTCTGCGCGCCGGCGCGGACTGCGTGCATCCCGGCTATGGTTTCCTCTCCGAGAATGCAGACTTCGCTCGTGCCGTCACTGAAGCTGGCCTGACCTGGGTTGGCCCGGCGCCGGAGGCCATCGAGACCTTGGGCAACAAGGTCGCCGCGCGCGCCTTGGCCACCGAGGTTGGAGCCCCGCTGGCTCCCGGCACTCCGGACCCGATCCCGAACTGGGAGCAGGCCCGCGACTTCGCAGACCAGCACGGCATGCCTATCGCGATTAAGGCTGCCTTCGGCGGCGGTGGCCGTGGCCTGAAGGTCGTCCACGACTACAACGACATCGAAGCTGCGTTTGAGTCCGCAGGCCGCGAGGCCAAGGCGGCATTTGGTCGTGGTGAGTGCTACGTGGAGAAGTTCTTGACCAAGCCCCGCCACGTCGAGGCGCAGGTACTGGCCGATACGCACGGCAACGTGCGTGTCATCGGCACGCGTGACTGCTCGGTGCAGCGTCGCTTCCAGAAGCTGGTCGAAGAGGCTCCGGCTCCGTTCCTCACCGACAAGCAGCGCAATGACATCATCGAGGGCTCCCGCGACATTTGCCAGGCCGCGAACTACACGGGCGCAGGCACGGTGGAATTCATTGTCGCCGAGGATGGCACCGTTAGCTTCTTGGAGGTCAATACTCGCGTGCAGGTCGAGCACCCAGTCACCGAAGCCGTGACCGGTGTGGACATTGTCGGCGAGCAGTTCCGCATTGCCGCAGGCCTGCCGCTGAGCTTCGATGAAGATCCAGCTAGCGATGGCCATGCCTTCGAGTTCCGTATCAATGCAGAGGATGCGGCCAACGGCTTCGTCCCCTCCCCTGGCGCCGTGACCCAGTTCGAGATCCCAACTGGTCCCGGCATTCGTGTGGATGCTGGTGTGCGCGCTGGCTCCACGATTCCGGGTTTCTACGATTCGCTGATGGCCAAACTCATCGTCAAGGGGCCGAACCGTGAGGTCGCGCTGCGCCGCGCCCAGGCCGCACTTGCTGAGATGCGTATCCAGGGTGTACGCACGGTATTGCCGTTCCACAAGGACATCGTGACCCACCCTGCGTTTTGCGGCGATGATCTGCACGTATACACCGACTGGGTGGACAAGGAGTACGAGCCGGGCATCGGCGCTGGCTACGCAGGCTCTTCCCCCGAGGACGTCGAGGATGCGTACACGGAGCGCACCACCCTTACCGTAGAAATCGATGGTCGCCTACACCGCGTGAGCGTTCCTTCCTCCTTCGGCGTTGCTGCCACCCCTTCGGCTGGTGCTGACGCCACCTCAACCTCGTCTGCTGCTGGTTCCAACGCTGGCGCTGACAAGTCCGGGGCAGGCGCTTCTACCGCCGGCAACGCGGTGGAGTGCCCCTACACTGGTGTGCTGGTGAAGTGGCAGGTTTCCGATGGCGATTCGGTGGAGGTCGGTCAGCCGATCGCGACGATCGAGGCGATGAAGATGGAATCCACAGTGGAGGCTAAAACATCTGGCACCATCACTCTGGCGAGCCTCAACCCGGGCGACAATGTGTCCAAGGGCGACGCGCTGGGCCACATCGCTTAATCTTGAGCACCGTTGCGTAATAGGCTGTAGTGCTATGCACTCCCAGTCAGCTATTGCGCACTCTCGCCTCCTCGACGGCATCGCCTCCGGGACTTATGCTCCCGGCGAAAAGCTGAACGAGGTGAATGTGGCTAAAACACTGGGAATCTCCCGTAATACCTTGCGGGAGGTATTCGCCACCCTGGTTTCGGAGGGGCTGCTGGAGCGGATCCCCAACCGGGGTGTTTTTATTGTGGAACCCACCCGCGAAGATCTGCGTGACATGTACGCCAGTCGCCTGGTGTTGGAACCGGGTGCCCTCTTGTGGGGAGCACGACAAGGGCTACAGAAGCTGGAGGGCATCGTATCCACGGCGGAAAAGCTACGAGATTCCACTGGCCGGGATGCCTCTGATGACGATATCCGCGCGATTGCGGATGCAAACCAGGCGTTTCACCGTGCGATCGTGGTCAGCGCGGGGTCGGAAGGGCTCAATCAGACGATGGATCGTATTTTGGCTCAGATGCGCTTGGGTTTTGTGCGCGCTAACCGACTGAATCACCAGTTCCATGTGGAGTTCATCGCCCAGAACCGAGCCGTAACGGATCTGATTGCGGAGAAGCGCTGGGAACTTGCAGCTAACCAGTTAGCTGGTTCCCTGCAGCACACGCATGACAATATCGATCGCTACTTCGGCTAGTTTGCTGTGCCGGAGTTATAAGGCTTGAGGGTGATAAGGCTTGAGGGTCGAGTCCCCATAACGATCAGGGCACCTGATACTGCACGTCGCGTGCATCGGTAATCAGCATGTGGCCCGGTGCATGGCAGATAGCGAACTCCGGCTTGGACTCCATCACCACCGATTGCGGGGTCACTCCACATGCCCAAAACACCGGAATTGTGCCCGCAGGAATATCCACGGATTCGCCAAAGTCGGGTTGATCCAGGTTCTCGATGCCGATTGCGGTCGGGTCGCCCACATGTACCGGAGCGCCGTGCACTGCCGGGTAACGCGAGGTGATCCGCACCGCATCGGCCACCTGGGAGGCGGGAATTGGTCGCATAGATACAACCAACGGCCCGGAAAACACTCCCGCAGGGGTGGTCTCAATATTCGTCCGATACATGGGCACGTTCCGCCCTTGGGCGATGTGTTCTACTGGCACATTGTTATCCAGCAGTGCTGCTTCGAAGGTAAAGGAGCAGCCGATAATGAAGCTCACCAGGTCATCGCGCCACACGTCACGCACGTCCGGAACCTCCGCTTCCAGCTGCCCATCGCGGTATACGCGGTACAACGGAATATCGCTGCGGATATCACCATCCACCAGCAGTTCGGAGGAGACTTGTCCAGCCTCTAGCACTCCCAGCAGCGGGCAGGGCTTGGGATTGCGCTGAGCAAAGAGGAGGAAGTCGAATGCCTGTTCCTGGGGCAATGTGATCAGATTTGCCTGCGCGTAGCCCCGTGAGTAGCCGGAGGTGTGTGTCACAGTGCCCCCGCGGAAGATCTCACGCGCCTGTCGTGGTGAGAGCACTCCAGGATTCTGGAATGTCTGCACTTCCACTCCCCTTTCCTTCGAAAAACGTCTTAGGCCCAGATTTCTGGCAACTTGCTCATCGAGCTCCAACCCAGGTAAAGCGTCAACAACCAGGTGATTACGCCGAGGACCAGCAGCCATGCCGGGTACTTGTAGTTCTGCATCAGATCACGGCGGCGCCAGGCTACCCACAGCACAACAGCGAAGCCGATCGGCAGAATCAGACCATTAAACGCGCCGGCAAAGATCAGTAGCTTCTGCGGTGCCTTGTTGAGGACCAGGTAAATCACTGCGCACACAGCGATGAACGCAACAACAAGCCAGTTGAAGGTGGACTTCTTCATGGACTGTGGCGTCACAAAGGTCAACGAGGTGTAGGAGGCGCCCACCACAGACGTCAAGCCTGCAGCCCACAGCACCACGCCGAAGAAGCGCACGCCGATGTCACCGGCTGCGTGGCGGAATGCATCAGCGGCCATGTTGTCGCCAGCCAGGGTCACACCCGAGGCGACCACTCCGAGGATTGCCAGGAACAGCAGCATACGCATCACGCCTGTGACCACGATGCCGGAGACCGAGACCTTGGTAATCGTGCCCACGTTATGCACGCCAGTCTGTCCGGAATCGATCATGCGGTGCGCTCCTGCAAAGGTGATGTAACCGCCGACGGTGCCACCGATCAGCGTGGTGATCACCAGGAAGTCCACCTCGTCCGGCATCACGGTATTCTGCAGCGCTTCGCCCAGTGGCGGCGAAGAGACAATCGCGACGTAGATCATCAGCAGGATCATGATCGCACCCAAGCCGACCACGATACGGTCCAGAGCCATGCCCGCACGCTTGGACAGGAAGACGAAAATGGCGATGGCCGCTGACAGACCACCACCGATAAGCGGATTCAGACCAAGCATCGCATTGAGGCCCAGACCCGTGCCACCGATGTTGCCGATGTTGAAGATCAGGCCACCAACGAAGACGAAAGCAGCCATGACCCAGCCGAGCCCCGGCAGAATCTCATTGCCTAGCTCGTTGGCACGCTTACCGGATACGCCCAGTACGCGCCAAACATTGAGCTGAATGGCGATGTCCACGAGAATCGATACCAAGATTGCGAACGCAAAAGCTGCGCCCATCTTCACTGTAAAGACGGTGGTCTGGGTGATAAAGCCCGGGCCGATGGCGCTGGTGGCCATGAGGAACATTGCGCCCAGCGATGCGGTGAATGTGGCAGCGCGGGCGGTTTCGGGCTTGTTACCCGTGTGCTCGTCTGTGTTGGACATTAAAGCACCTTTCTATTAGTGATCCGTATCACCTTAGAATGTTGTTCAACAATCTGCAACTGCCTGTCGCAGCCACCCAGCCAGATCATCAATGCGCTGCCGCCACACAGCAGGTGCTGCAATGATGTGCTCACTGTCGTACTCGTAAAACTGCACCTCGGCGCCACTTTCTTCGAAGTACTTCTTTATGACGCCACCCGCGGTTCCCCTGCTATCGAAACGTGCAATGGAAATAGCCGTCGGCACCCCTGCAATATCCACCGCGAACCCCTCCGGGATTCGCGGACTTAAGGCCGCCAGGAAATTCAAATCCGGCGCCGTGCTCACCACCTGACCGGCAGCAACGAGCCCACTACCAAAGACGACCAGACCGAATGCCTTCGGCGCCAGCTCCGACTTGATCTGAACGATAGCCTCCGCAACATCCTGCTGACTGAGCTCCCAGGATCCATAGCCAGGTAGTGGATATGTCAGATCCACAATCGTCACCCCGGAGCGCTCCGCTAGTGCCGCGAAAAGCGGCAGCCAGAACTGGTCGTGGCTCGCACCATCCCCAAACCAACCCGGGCCTCCATGCAGACTGACAGCTACTGCCCCACTGGGGTTAGGGGGCGTCAGAACCGTTCCAACAACCCCATCCGGCAGCGCACCATGCTGTGCTGTCCAGGGCTCTGCTCGCACTTGTGCGGTATAAGCAACGTGGGGCATGCGGTGATCCAAACCAGCCCCCAGCACCAATAAGCTGCTGTGCGCTAGCAGGTCAGGTACCCGCGCCCACATACGCTCAGTATCATCCACGAGGTCCGCAGGGACGGGGCAGGATTGCTCCTTGTAGGTAACCCCCTCATCGGTGACCAGGGAGTTGAAGATCTCCGGGTAATTATCCTCGAAGAAGTTATTCAGCTGCTCCAACTGCTGTTGCGCGGTCAGCGGCTCCACGCCCGCCTGCACGTCACGACTGCTGCCGGGCAGGCTCACGATATCGGAGTTCGGGGTCTGCTCACTCATAGTTTTTCATTGTAAGACTTTCGCAAGACTTTCCGAACCCCATATACGTAGCTCCCCTAGTCGGCGATCGCCTCGAGCGGGGATGTCTTTGCCGCCTTATGTGCCGGCCATAGCGCAGCAAGCACGCCAACGATACCGGAGCCAACCACCATTGTGAGTAGCAACTGCCAAGGTAGAACGGCCTTGTCCAGACCTTCGGTGGCCAGCACCTTCACAAATACCCAGCCCAGGCCCACGCCGATCAGCACACCGAGTAGTGCACCGTAGATGGCAATTTGTACAGCCTCTAGGGTGATCATCCGCCTTACCTGTCGGCGGAACATACCCACCGCACGCAACATGCCGATCTCTTGTTTACGCTCAATCACATTCAATGCCAGGGTGTTGATAATGCCCAGGATGGCCACCAGGATGGACAGCGCCAGCATTGCGTTGAGGATCATCAGCAGCTGGTCAATGGATTTCGACACCGTACCTGCGTACTCGGTAGTGGTGAGGACATCAGCCACGATGAAGGGCTCCACCGACTTGCGCACATTCTCCTGTAGTTCGTGTTCCCGGACGCCGTCCTTAGCGTGAACGAAGACCTGCATAACTCGTAGATCATCGACCTCGGAGATCGGTTTCCCCTGACCGAGGTAGGGCTTGAGCGCAGCTTCATTGAGTAATGTCTGCGGTTGAATCGGCTCCGTATAGATTCCCAGAAGTTTTACTTCGCCTAGCTTTTCTTGGCCTACGCGGTAGATCGGCACGGAATCGCCGACCTTCCACTTCATTTGGCTGGCCTTACTCTCAGAGGCATAGAAGCCGGGCTTTTCAGTCTCCAGGTTTCCGCCCAAGGACTTCAGCCCCATGGACTTCCCCAGATCCCCCTTGTAGAAGAAGGAAAAACTGCCGGAGTAGTTCACGCTGCTTTCACCCTTGGCTTTGCCGACGCTGATGGGTGTCGTGCCGACGGTGGAAAGGGACTCCACACCATCCGTATCTGCCACTGCCTTTTCTACTCCCTTAGGCAATGGGAACCCCTGGTTCGCAGGACCGCTCACCACCAGATCGGACTTGACGGTATCTCCAATCATGTCCTCCATGGCGCTTTTCATCGTCGCACCGACCATGCCAAATGCGGCAACGAGTGCCACGCCGAGGGTTAGCGCGAATGCAGTTGTTGCGGTACGTCGCGGATTCCTGCGCGAGTTTGTGGACGCCAACTTTCCAACCGCACCAAAGGGAGCCCCAAGTACGCGTCCCAGTGCTGGGACAACTGGAATCGATAGTGCCGGAGAGACCAGGAAAGTGCCGACAATCACCAGTAGAGCGCCGAGTCCGAGGATCGATGCCCGGTTGCTCGTTTCGGCGTCACTAAGCAACAGCGCGGTAACTGCAGCGGCGACACCCGCAAGAACTACGACCAGCCCCGAAATGGTACGCAACTTCAACGGCGACGAGCTGGAGACATCGCCGGAACGCATCGCCTCGACTGGATGCACGCGACCGGCACGACGGGCAGGTGCCCATGCCGAGAGAATCGTGATCAGGACACCAACGATCAAAGGCAGAATGATTGCCTGTGGGGTCAAGGTGAGCCCTGAGTTCGGGAGGCCGAAGCCGAACTGATCCATGAGAGCGAAGATCCCCTTCGCCAACCCCATGCCCGCGATAATGCCCAGGACGGATCCGACGATGCCAACGAGGATGGCCTCGAACACCACGGAGGTTGTGAGTTGCCCACGTGAAGCTCCCAGGGAGCGGAGCAGCGCAAACTCACGGATACGCTGCGCCACCACCATAGAGAAGGTGTTGGCGATAATGAAAGCTCCGACGAGAAGGCTGACCAGGCCAAAGGCAAGGAGGAAGTAGGTGACGAAGCTGAGGCCTTCTTTGACCTCCTTGGAGGACTTCTCCACGATCGAGTCGCCGGTAACAACCTTGAAGTCGGGGTACTTCTGTTCAATTGAACTCTTGAGTTGCTCCGGAGATACTCCGTCGCGAGCGGACAGCCAGAAGCCGTCTGGGAAAGTACCGTCCGTGTATCGCTTGATATAAGTCTCAGGATCTACGCCCAAGCCTAGGTAGCCGCCTACGGCAAAATCCGTGTCATAGATACCCACGATCTCGTACTCATGGCTATCCCGAATGTCGATGGCTTTGAGCGTATCGCCGATGTGCACGCCATGCTTTTCCGCAGCATCACCATTAATCATCGCCTCCTTCTCCCCCTTGGGCGCGCGACCGTCAGTCACGTTAACCGAGGGGCCGGGAGCGCCTTCAGTGAAGTCATTGGGGAAAAGTACGGAAGGAGCTCCGCCAGTGCTAAGTTGCTTTCCGTCCTTAGCAACTACTGCAGTGGTTTCGGACGCCATGGAGATACCCTTGACATCCTGGTTTTCTTGCAGCTGCTTCTTTGTCTCGACAGTGATTGGCTTGGTCGGATTCTTCTGGGAGACTTCTACGTCTACAGCGGAGTAGACGTTTTCGAAGATTCCGGTGAAGGACTTCTGCATCATGTCAGTGAACATGAAGGAACCGGAAATAAACGCAGTTCCAAGCACTACGGCGATGATCGTGAGAAGGAAGCGAATCTTGTTGGCAAGGACGCTTCGATAGGAGACCTTTGCTACAGCGCGGGTGTGTCTACGCATGACTAGTGATCCTCCAGCTTGCCCATGACTCCGAGGATGGACTCTACATCGGGCTTGGCTAATTCATCGGCGATGCGACCATCGGCAAGGAACACCACGCGATCTGCGTAGGAGGCTGCCTTTGGATCGTGGGTCACAATAACAACTGTTTGCCCATCCTTGTCCACTGCGCTGCGAAGAATGCTTAGCACTTCAGCGGAGCTGTTCGAGTCCAGGTTGCCGGTGGGCTCGTCACCGAAAATGATGTCGGGTCGGGAAACGAGAGCGCGTGCACATGCTACGCGCTGCTGCTGACCACCTGAAAGCTCAGAGGGGCGGTGTTGCAAGCGTCCTTTGAGTCCAAGACGCTGCACTACTTCATCGAACCATTCTTGATTAACCTTCTCCCCTGCAATGTCCAGTGGGAGCGTGATGTTCTCTTTTGCCGTTAGCGTGGGAACCAGGTTAAAGGACTGAAAAATGAAGCCCAGTCGATCGCGGCGAAGAGCAGTAATCTCCTTGTCGCTGAGGGTTGAAATATCGGTATCACCGATATATGCCTTGCCGCTGGAAATGGAGTCAAGTCCGGCCATGCAGTGCATCAGCGTTGATTTGCCGGAGCCGCTTGATCCCATAATGGCGGTGAATTGGCCGTCGAGGAAGTCGATAGAAATACCGTCAACAGCGCGAACCTCTGTTTCACCGTGTCCATAGATGCGCTGCAGGTTTACAGCGCGAGCAGCGCTATTGGAATGGGTGGTCTCTTTTTGCTGTTGCATTAGCCTAGCTCCCTTAACTCCTCTGTATTCCCCAATATGTATGGGGTAGTGCCTGCTCTGCGGGTAGCACCGCAGGAAAACTATTCGATAAAACTAATTATAAGCTGTGCTTCACGAATTTTCGGAGCCAAGACCGAGATCACAATTGAACACGCGAAAAAGACCCAGAGCACTTTCCCCTATTCGGAGAAAGGCTCTGCGCCTGATTCTTTTTAAGTTTTAATGCCGGCGGTGACTTACTCTCCCACACCCTCCCAGGTGCAGTACCATCAGCGCAGGTAGGCTTAGCTTCCGGGTTCGGAAAGGGACCGGGCGTGACCCCACCGCTAACAACCAC
>NZ_JBWJFG010000007.1:0-85701 GCF_056388495.1 Corynebacterium sp. TUM25020
ATATTTTCCGCCAAGATGCGGTCTTCCACGAGACGGACCACACGGTCCTTGGCATCCTGGTCAAATTTTCTTGGCATATTCCAGATTTTCCCATCTACTCAAACGGAACAAAACCTGGGACACTTCACCCACCCGTGCCGGATCGGTGTCGACGGTGGTGGTGACGGCTGCTAGTTGGTTGCCGGTGTGGGTGAACACGTCACGGTGGGTAACTTCTCCGGTGGTGGTGTTGATCGTGTCTTTGGCTACACGTCGGCCAAGCCCGTCGTAGGTGTAGCGGTAGCCCACAGTCGGTTCATCGGAGGAGGTAAAGCCGATGGGTTGTTCACCGGTGGCGTAGTAGAAGTGATGGACTAATGGTTTCTTGCCCAGGCGTTTGGTCACGGTCCGGGTGATACGCCCTGCATCATCGTAGGTGTAGGTAGTCCGGCCGACCTTGACCGGCAGGGTGTTGTGGTAGTCGATTGCCCCGCCGGTGGCTTGACAGTGCTTGTGGCTTTTAGGTGATGTTTAGCTTCTGCCATCCGTGTGTTGAATGGGTACCGGTGGTTATCCAAGTGGTGAGTTCGTGGATGACGGTGCTTGTTTCGGGAGTCGTGTGCCAGTAATGGTGCTGGGCATCGCCAAGGCGGATCTCAACCCGGTAGGTGCGGTCGGCGGGGCTGTAGTAGCACTGCATGTAATGCTGGTGTTTGGTGGCGTTGGTGATGATCAGGAAGTCCCGCGGATCGTTTCCTAAGTTCAGTTCAGCCATTGTGCAAGCGTTGGTGGTAATTAATTCAATCCAGGACGATAGACCTCGCAGACTTGCCCACGGGGCGCTGTATTCCGATGTTTCTGTCGAGAAGTTGGTATTTTCGTCACCAAAGTTCCAAACAAATTCTGAGAATTCAAGGACCGTAAGAGTAGGGTATCGAGACAGCAACGGGCTGATAAACTGAAGTATCTGGGGGATATGCTCGTCGTAGTCACTAATGCCTATACAGTTATCCCCAACCAGTTCTACGGGAAGGTCGTGCGGAGCCAATATCTTCGTGAGGTGCTGCTGGAGCTGAAGCGTTTGTGGCGAGGCATGTACTTCTTGCTGGCTGGCAAAGCTCACGTAGTCGTATACCTCGTGTGGGGCGACTGGTGCGGGTGGAAGGTTGATGATAATTCGTTCAGCGCTCATTGTTGGCAGTCTTCCATTCGCTGCGCGACCTTTGTCCAAAAATCTGGAACCGTGACTCCTACTCTTACGGCTATCGTCTGTAGGTTTGATGCGTTGTCAAAACTGGCCTTGAGCACTGTGAAAAACTCGTCGAAATCAGTACGTCTTTTCTCAAGGTCTTTGAGCTCCGGGGTACCAATTAAAGTTCGAACTTCATGGTCAGTATTTCCAAGGTAACTGTTGAAAAAGATCGAGTAGAAGTTTTCGTGTGTACCGTGGTAATCAATTTGAAGGTTTAACTGATCTTTTTCTACCAGTTGTCTGATTCCTATTCCCGCTCCGCAGAGTAGCTGTGTCCGTTCTCTAGTAATCCAATCTTGGTGGCCATAGAAAACTTTGATTTCGTAGCTCGGGCGCTCGGGATCTTTTTCGAATTTAATTAAGAAAGCTAATTCACCGGTTTCGTATGTCCAAAGCATTTTTCGTCCAATGCGGGAGAAGTGGGAATTAGCGGCTTCGGTTAGTGCTTTTTTGAAGTCTTTGAAGTCCATTTTTAGGGAGTATACCAATCGGCGGTGGCTATTACATCTGGCACAGTGCTGCGGCCAAGCTAGGCGCCGCTTTGCTGGCTAAAAGACTCGGCGTATTCCCTGTATTTGGCAAGTGGCTGCCGCTCGACAGGTACGTAGTCGCCCCAGTAGAGGATGTTGGGGAACATGCCGCCGGTGCCGACTTGGGCGGTAACACGGCCGTGGTCATCGTAGCGGTAGTGATACGCAGCACCATTCCAGCCGGCTGGCTGGCTTCTAGTGTGTCAGGACACAAGCTTCTGTGTTAGTCGTCGAAGTCTGTTCCTGCCGCTTTAGCTTGGTTGAGTGCTTGTTGCAGGTCGTTGGTGTTGTTGAACAGGTCTGTGAGTTGGGTGTGGAGTGGCTCCAGGGTTTCGGTGGTGCCGATGAGGCTGAACATGCCTGCTTCGCTGTCGAACTCAATGCCGTCGGTGGGTACGTTTGCTTGTCGGAGTAGGTACGTGGTGAGGTTGTCGAGGAAGTAGCCGTTGGGTGTGTGTCCTGCTTGTTCGATGACGCTGATTGCTTCTTCTGGCAGGGTGTCCATGGCGGCGAACAGGGTGGTCAGACTGTCGATTTCTGCGAGGTGGAAGAGTGGTTGGTCTTCTTGTTGTGTGTTGGTTGGCATTGTGTCGTGTTCCTGGCTTTCTGTGAGGTCGGGGTGTGCGGGGCGTGGGGTATCTATTAGTCCGTAGTAGGCAAGGGCGTCTTCAAGGGCGTATTCGATCTCGCGATAGCCGCCTAGGACAGTGGTCATAAAGTAGGTGCCTTCTGGGGCCTCGTCCGTGGTGCCGCCTTGTGGCGGATTTGTGTCGTGGATGGTGTAGTTGATGATCCGTCTTTCCTTCGGTACCCACTCATTTTCTTTTGTCGTAGGGACGAATGCTTGCTCCTCTGGTGACCAGAAATCAGCGAGTGTGTAGTGGAAGTAGTTGTCAAAAGGGATGGTCTTAGGATGGCTTTTCGCTGGGATTCTTTGAAAAGGTCCGCCTTTTCTGAAGTCACTCTTGGCGATCTGAATTGGTGGAATAAGTAGTTCGTTCTTTTCGACGAGCGGAAACCATGATGTATCGGATGGGTCGCTGATGAGCGCGCGATAAGGGTGAATCATTGCAGCCGCGCCGAAGAATGCTTCGGTGGAGGTGACACCAACAGGGATGTAACCGAGAGTGGTTTTCATCAGGTAGAGCTGTCCAGCTTTAGGGTGGCTGCCTTTAGGGCTGTCTAAAGAGAATTTTAGCATCTAGGTTTCCTCATCGAATCTCTGGTGCATTGATGTTTGTCCAGTTACGTCCGAAAGATGTGGCTCTTTCATAGAACTCGTGTCTAGGGCTCATTTAATTAATCTTGTTTTCAAGATTACCTACATTGGTCGTAGCACCGGTTGGCCTTCGCATTCCATATCGTTCAATTGGATGTTGCTCGTCTCTCCTTGCCCCGTAGTATTCCGAGTGGTTTTCTCTCGTCGACCGTAATGTCTCAGTAGGCCTTATGGTCGGCGGAGCTTTGTACAGAGGCCGAGTATGAAACCTGGCTTTGTGGTTCTTGGGTGCACTAGTGGCATCCCTTGGGCCTGTGGGCTCATTCGCCGTTTACGCTGCCGGTAGTGGGGTTGGTTTGGAATTAAATCTTAGACGCCGAGTCGCGGCTGGTCAGGCCTCACGTGGGGCTGTGGTTTTGGCGGCGTGTGGTGGTTTTTCTAGTGTTCTTCGAGAGCTGCTTCCGCGGCAAGGGCTTCTTCTCTGACCCATTTGACTCGGTCAGGTTTGCCCATGAATGTCATTGCATAGACAGATTCTGGGTGGTTGGCAAAGCGTGAGGTTTTCAGCCATTGGAATTCTGGGGCCATGCGGAAGGCCTTGGTTTTGATCGCGCCACAGAGGAACAAAGTTTGCCCTTCCATCAGTGCTTTGCCTTCGAGGCGTAAGTATCGGTTGAATTGCTCAAAGTTCGTGGGGGCTACGACGTCCATCATGTGGCTTTGATCTTGGGCGATCATTTCTAGTGCTGTCGGGTCGGTCGTGTTCTGGTACTGCTCTAGTTCGTCGACAATAGGGGTTACATCGAGATCTTTTGCACCTAAGGTGACAGCGATTGCGAAATATTTTCTTGTAGCTGGGTCGGAAAAAGTATCTGCGGCATACGGCCTAAGAAGCTCGATAGCCTTCTTGCGTTGAGCCAAGGTCGAGTTCTTTTTGATCGTAAGATTCCAGTGGTAGTCAATGCCTGAAAAGTCTGGTATCGCTTGGCGGATAATGTTGCTGGCTTTTTCATTTACGCCTGGAACTTTTTCGTAGGGGTTAACAATAGTCATGGGGATCCTTTCTGGAGTGTTGGTATTGGTGCATCCTATGTCTTAGCGCATATCGTCTTTGGTTTGTGAGTCCATGGCGGCTCCGTCCCATGAGTGGTCTCCTGCGGAAATATTTTTCATGAATTTCGACTCGACAATGTCTTTGTTGTTCAACGTGATATCGGGCATGCGATACTCTTCCGTTTCAGTTGTTGACGTGGAGGTCGCGACGTTTGAATGGGGCAATTGGTGGACCGAGACATGGTTTCACCAAAGTCTGGGTTACTGCACGTCAACTGAGGTTTAGTCAGGGCTTTGGGAAAACCCGACTTACGAATGAATGGAAGTTGATGCGGATGCCTAGGATCACGACCTGGAGCATCTCAATACCTCTAGGGGGCGTGGTTCAGTCTATGCTTGCGGGAACTCCAACTTGTGCCATCCTTCAGTTGAATGTGACTCGCTGGATATCCACGTGATGAATCTCTGGACTACAGCTTGTTGAGCCGTTTCTTCGCGCCAATAGTGATGCTCTTCATCACCTAGCCGCATTTCTACCCGGTAGCTTCTATTGACAGGATCGAAAACAGTTTGAATAAAGGTTTCTGTACGGTCTTCCTTCTTGACCACCAAGAAATCCTGATTTTGAATCTTACTTGGCTGACCTGGAGCAACTGTTGTGCGCTGTGTAATTTTATAAACCCATTGTGGGATCCCGGAAATGCTTACACAGGGGCATTCGAAGACAAAACCGTAATGGGATACTTTGGTTATAAAATCTATAGATTCATCCCCGAAAAGCCAAACGAGACGCGAATTTTCTAAGACCATAAGTGCAGAGGTTTCTAACGCTAATCGCGTTATGTGGTGAAGGATCCATGGCACTTCAGGTTCGCTGGCAGGAATGACTAAGCAATTGTCGCCAATTGGTTCTGAAGTAGGCAATGAAGCCTTGTTCAATTGATCATTAATAGCGTTTTGGAGCTGAAGCAGTTCAACCGAGCTATTTTGAATGGGTTTCTCGCTAGCGTTGAGGACGGTGCGAAGAACTTCTCCACCTCTAACAAAACTATTCGAGATATGAAGTAAGATATTCTCGTTTGACATTAGCAAGGCTCGCAATCAGGGAAATTGGTAACTCGTTGCTTCATACGGTCCCAAAATTCGCTGTTGAGGTTCCCGTCGAATTCGTTCTCAATGTCGTCAAGTGTATGAAGCGGTTGGAGTCGTTGACGAAGCACTTCAAAAAACTGAGTCCAGTCCTTTTTGCGAAGTTCTAGATTCATCATGTCGGGAAACTTTTCGCGTCTGTTCCGTGTGATGATATCGGAGTTGAGAAGACTGTCGAATAGAGCTCCGTGAAAGTTTTCCTCTATGCCTGGATATGTCACGGACAGGTTGAGATCACTCTTGCGAGTGAGTGCTCGGTATGAAGCTTGTGCGCCGCAAGAGATAGCTTCGTAATTACCATCTTGAATCCAGTCTCTATGCCCATAGAACAGTTGAATGTCAAAGTACTTCATCGCTTTAGGTTGGATTAGCTTAAGCAAGAAGATAACTTCGTCCGGTTGATAAACCCACATCATTTTTTTGCCGACGCGATGCCACGAGACAGCTGATTCCACAATTCCTGAACGAAAGTCCGAAAATGTGTATAGCTCCATATGTCCTCCTGATTCTACGAACTTCTGTTTTTATTCTCCGAGCTTAAATATAAAGTTCCCGTTTTCAACCGTATAGAAGTCAGCGTAGCTTGAAACTGTTGGGGCTGGCTGACCAGTAGCTTCGGAGACTCTTGCGTTGTTCTGGTTAGCAATAGTCTCGTATTTCTGTAGCTGTGCTGCACCAGCGCGGCGTCCTGTTGGAGTGTCAGGCTTCAGTTCACGGACTTCAGTAACGAAATTATCTTCATTTATCCTGTAGGCGTCTGGACGTTGGTTGCTATTCGGCAATGACCTATTGGTTTCGTAACCTAGAGCACTCATGGTTTCAGAATATTCAGCGTGCGCAGACATACCATCTCTGGTCAGCGAAGACTGGCCCATGAACTCACCATTTACCCTGTGACCATCATAAATGGGATGCGGGGCGCTAGGGTGCATACCGCGGGTGGCTTTGTGAGCCATGAGCCCGAGCACATCGACCCAGTGTGCTGCGTGGTCGACATACCCTTGTGCTGAGGCGAGTCGTGGGGCGAGTCCGAGTGGGGCTTGGGCGTTGTAGGCACCCAGGGTGGGACTGTAGTAGCGGAAGCGGTTGTACGCCCACCCGGATTCCGCATCCTCGTACTGACCGGCAAACAACAACGGGCTGGTGCACCGACCAGACCAGGTGCGTGTGCCGTACAGGGTTTGCATGGCCCGGCCTTCTACGGCTCCGGTAGTGGTGTTAATCAGTTCCTGTGGTGCATCTGCCAGGTGACACACCCGGGCATACCAATAATAAGATTTAGGGCAAAGCCTGGGAACATGCCTCAGGCCATTTCAGTCAATTGCCCGTTTTGGCTTCTTGCCTCAGCAACTTTCAGATTTTGATTTATGAGGTGATGTCACGACGCTGAGAACACTTGTCCTGTTGGCCATATCCCATAAAGCTTAGGATTCGCTGCGATTAGGCCACCACAATTGGCCATTCCCCAAGTGCAGTGCACCAAACTCTTCATACGGTTGAAGCTGATACTCCCGGGGCTCAATCAACATGTCATAAATGGACACTTGCTGGGCAAATAGCCCACAGGGAACCTCTTGAGTAGCAATACACAGCTGTTCGGGAAAACCATAAACGATTCCCTCCTTACTTGTGACGGTGTAGTCCCAGCCGTGATCAGTACGGAAGTATTCGAGGTTGGCAGATCCACCTGGTGTCTCTATTGTTGTGTTGCCATTCGCTGACGATTGATCTGCTATTAGAGAACTTGCAATCGAATAAATCTCACTGCTGATTTGTTGTTCGACGAAAGACCCTGACAGCTTCTCTGCCTTCAGCGAACCGACACAGAGCTCTCTCCACATGACGATGAGCAGAGTTCCAGGGTGAGCTCTTTGGTCTAGGCAATAGGGAACAAAGAAGGTGCTGACCAGCTGCTCCAGAGCATCCGAAACATATGTGGCAGATTCAAGCTTTCCAACGTCTTGGCGTAGCCACCCCAACAGGGAATCATCATTGTAGTTAGCTGCAAACCTTGGAACGACAAGCAGCTGCTCAATTGCAGAGTTCAGGCACTCTGCAAGACTGGAAGTGAGAATTTCAAACGTTTTCACTAGTTCTCCTCCTCGCCCCAGAAGCACATGTCAGTAACAAAGGGCATATCAATTGGAGTGAGTCTTGGAATCTTCCACCACGATAATCCGGATTCAGTTTCATTCCTACTGGCTTTGCCTTTCGCTAAGGCGCCTACGAAGGGAAAGTATTGTCGAGAATGGAGTAAACGACCTGTGGATGAACCGTGAGGTGTGTAGTTGCCTGTAGCTGCACATCCAATTGCGAACCAATGTTCGGGAGTTAGCAGGTAGTAATAGGTCTGTCCTTGGTTTGTGAGGATAAGGCCTATGGCGGGGCTTTCTCCGAATCGGAAGACTTGTCCCTCCGGATATTGCCGTGAAAGTTGCTCGGTCTGCTTCAACAGATCGTCAGGAGCTATCGGGGCTAGTCCCTGGATTCCTTTACCCGTGCAAACCCCAAGATAGTCGCCAGCTAGGTTTGTTTCTGGGAAGGTTTTGAGTTCGGCGCCTGCGTCCTTTAGAGATTGACATGCTGTTCCTATGAACTCCTGGATGATTTTTTTGTCGATGGCGGGGAAGTCATGCGAATGAAGTATGTGAAGGGCGGCCGAGTAGCGAAAAATGGTATCGATTGGTGAAATATCAAGGTGGTTGATCAGGCCGGTTTGGATAGGCTCTGCTAGGGAAGGAACTAGTTCATGAAGAGCGGTAGTTGGGTCGGCATATTGGTGAGCTTGCAGTTCGAATACCCAGTTCGGTAGAGCATTTTCAAATGGGTTTGAAAAGCTCTGAGTGTTATTTTCACTGTCGATCAGGTCTGTCAATACCCATTGGATTGGTCGTACGGGTAGGAGTTCAGATCCGGATGAATTCAACTTATCTCATTCCATTTCTAATAATGTTTAGTCCATCTTGCGTGAATCGGACTGGGTATGCAGTGTCCAGTTGGGGACTTACGGTCATGAATCCATTTCTGGAAAGGACTTGCTCACAACCTGGGATGGATCCGCCCCGAACGAAAGTGTCGCTGTCTCGCAATCCGATATCTGTAGGCGAAAGGCTTGAAGGAATGTCTGTAGATGCGCCATGAGCAAAGTACCTATTTCCATTAGTGTCTACTAGCATGGCAGAGTTTTGCCCGCGAGCTGCCGTAGAGTGCACAGTTCGAAGGGCTTCTTGATCCCTTGCAATATTTTCTAGAGCTTTTCCGCTTTCGCAGCATGACCTCCGCCATGCAACCCGAGCACATCGACCCAGTGTGCTGCGTGGTCGACATACCCCTGGGCCGAGGCCAGGCGTGGGGCGAGCCCGAGTGGGTCTTGTGCGTTGTAGGCCCCCAGGGTGGGGTTGTAGTAGCGGAAGCGGTTGTACGCCCAGCCTGATTCCGCATCCTCGTACTGACCTGCAAACAACAACGGGCTGCTGCACCGACCTGACCACGTACGTGTGCCATACAAGGTTTGGGTGGTGTGTCCCTCTATGACATCGGTGGTGGTGTTGATCAGTTCTTGTTGTGCCCCTGCTAAGTCTGCGACTAGGGCGTAGAACGTGGCATCAATATGGTCTTGGGGCCACTCGGTGGCTGGGATTGCTAGCGCTACTGTGGCACCACTAGTGGAGTCGGTGGTACCACTGGTGTCTCTGGTAGTGCTGCTTAGTTGGATTTATCCGTGTGTCTGGCCAGTGGCAGGGTCAGTGGTCCACACGTAGCCTTCACCCACACGTGCCGGATCGGTGGTGTCGATGGTGGTGGTGACGGCTGCTAGTTGGTTACCGGTGTGGGTGAACACGTCGCGGTGAGTGACGTGCCCGGTGGTGGTGTTGATGGTGTCTTTGGCTACGCGTCGGCCGAGTCCGTCGTAGGTATCGGAAGGGAAGAAGATCCGATCGCTGACTCTGCTAGAAACTCACTAGACTTAAGTCTTTGATGCTGGGCTAAATGTTAAGTGTAGACTAAGCGGCACTAACTCGCCCTCACTATTTCTCGAAAAACCTTTCGGAGCGCTTAACATAATTTCTGTAAAGCCAGACCATGGCAAGGAGTAAAGAGTTCCGACAAATCCCTCTGAACCTGCAATCTGGCTTTCAACGACATCTGATATTTCTATTTGCCCATTAAAAGTATCAATGACATGTTTAGAGAAAGTGTTTTGCTCTTCGATTGGGGTATCGGTAAAACAAACAGTTGCTGAAAACGTCTCGCCTATCTCTAGATCGGGAAGCGCTACTGCAAATGCCCCCTTGGCTTTACCGACCGGCGGATTATCAGACCAATGAAGTTCGGTTTCAGCAGATTCGTCGCCAAACACTTCAAAAATATAGTTTGTTGGCTCGATTTTAATGAGAAACGATTCCAATCGTATAATCCTAATCAATTAATAAAACTACTAAAGTAGTCACTATCGCCAATTTTGTCAGATCGGTAGCAACCGGACAATGAGCCTCCTTGACTTCTCTGCGCAGTACGTGACACTCCATCAACGGTTGGTCCTGCACCTCCCTGTCTACTTGATGCGTATGGAAATTCATCGGGGCCTCCCTTAGTGTAATCCCATCCTCTGGTTGCTTCGGTTCTATTTTGGCGGATGATTGATTGTCGGTCGTTCTTTGAAGTAGGGTCGGTTGGCCTTGTTGAATTGCCTTTTCTAGGGTCTGTGCAACCTCTGGTTGAGATGTGCGACTGACTTCGTAAGCTGGTATCTCGAATTGGTCATTTGGAAGTAGTGGCTCTTCTGTGTCAGGTGTCGGGCGTCCATGTCGCGAATGTCCCCAGCCAGCAAGCCCGAGCACATCTACCCAGTGTGCTGCGTGGTCGACATATACACACTCGGGGCCACCTCATTGAAGGGGGCTTGCTTTCAGAGTTTTTTGAGGTGACTACGGTAATGCCCGAGTGACGTGGTTGTCCTCGGGCATTGATTCAGGAGATTGTTGTGGCTGGCAGTTGGCTATTGGGTGAGTGTGCTGCCGTCGGGGAAGTGGATGGTGGTGGTGCCGCTGATGTCAATGAAGGCGAGGTTGTTGGCTTTGGCGAGTTCGAGGCAACGTTGTGCTGCGTCTTCGGCGACGGCGTAGGCGAAGGCGATGTAGAGGAAATCGTCGCCGATGGTGTAGTCGGCGGCTGTGTCATCATCGATCTCGTCTTCATCGTCTTCATCGTCTTCATCGTCGAGGTCGTCGGCGGCGTTGAGGTCAGGGAAGTGTTCAGTGATGGCGTTGTAAAACGCCGCAATAGCGTCGGTGGAGCCATCGGTAGTGGAATAATCTCGATCGTCGTTCCATTCCGTGGTCTCTTCGTACCAGGTCATGAAGGCAGCATGGGTAGAGGTGGGTACGGTGGTCGGTTCGATGATCATGATGTCGAAGCTCATGGGGTGTCCTTCGTTGATGTCGTTTGGGGTTAGCTGTGTTTGGCGATGTATTCGTCAACACCTTGACGAAGATGTTCGAGTTCTTCCACATCGCTCCATTTACCGGGTTGTGGCGGACGCCTCCTTAGATTGAATTGTTCTGGTGTCAGGCTGTGGGCGATGTCACGGGCGGTGTCGAAGTCGCCGACGTGAAGGGCCGCGTAGACATGTGAAAATCCTGTGCCTGACCAGGTGAATGGGCTGCGTCTGTCGTCGAGGAGTGGGCGGTAGTCCTCGACGTTGATCATTGCTTCGAGGTGGGGGACGTCGGTGAAGATTTTGTCGGCGAGCTGTTGCCACTTCGGGCCGAAGGTATCAGTTTCGACTTCTTGGCTGCTGTAGGCCCATTCGATGATGGCTTTTCGTTGAGTCATTACTTTTGCCCGTGTTTCGACGGTTCCGCTGCCTCGGACGGAGCTGTTTTTCAGTAAAGAATGGTCGAGTTGGGCAAGGGGCTTAGCACTCGCGCCGTAGGCGAAGCCGACATCGTCAATGCCTGCAATCGAACGGTCAATTCCGCCATAGATGTAGAAGACGAGTCCTTTTGATAGTTCTTTGAACCAGCATGCCTCCTGGGTGTACTTGCGTTTGTATCCGAGCTCTGCAAACTGGTCATCGAGAAAGGTCAATTTTTTTGCCATTGGTGTTCTCCGTTTCTTCGTCCGAATACTAGTTCATCTTCATCAGCAGTGATGCGAAGTCTTCAAGACCACGGTCGGTGTCCAAGCGGAATACGTGATAATCGCCATCCATGAGATCACTATGATTGAGGTCAAGTTGCTCAGCTCGCTTCTTTGAACGGAGTTCCACACTGCCGCCGTTGTTTACAACGTTTTGGACAACGGCTGGTTCTT
This sequence comes from Corynebacterium sp. TUM25020, assembly GCF_056388495.1. Taxonomy (NCBI): domain Bacteria; kingdom Bacillati; phylum Actinomycetota; class Actinomycetes; order Mycobacteriales; family Corynebacteriaceae; genus Corynebacterium; species Corynebacterium sp. TUM25020. The sequence continues at coordinate 11,498 of NZ_JBWJFG010000007.1, forward strand.
TGTTAGCTGTGCATTGCCGGTCTTGAACTCGATAAATTGCATCCGACCAGTGCTTGTGTCGCGCAAGACCATATCAACTCGACTGCGGACGGTCTTGCCGGCGGCGTCCGTGGTCCGCACTGTCACTTGGTTAGCGTACAAGGTGTTTTTGTTTTTCAACATGGCTTCTGCCATGCCTTCGCCGACCTTCTCGAACTTTCTTCCCTTCGATAGCGTTGATGATGCAGGATAACAATCCGAAGAAGTCTACCCAGTGTGCTGCGTGGTCGACATACCCTTGTGCCGAGGCCAATCTGGGGGCAAGGCCGAGTGGGTCTTGGGCGTTGTAGGCGCCAAGGGTGGGGTTGTAGTAGCGGAACCGGTTGTACGCCCACCCGGATTCAGCATCCTCGTACTGACCGGCAAACAACAGCGGGCTGGTGCACCGACCTGTCCAGGTGCGTGTGCCATAGAGGGTTTGGGTGTCCTGGCTTTCGACTGTGTCGGTGGCTTTTGGCTACGCGTCTGCCGAGTCTGTCGTAGGTGTAGCGGTAAAAGATACGCAGCACCATTCCAGCTGGCTGACTGGCTTCTAGTCAGTCAGGACAAAAGCTTCTGTGTTAGTCGTCGAAGTCTGTGCCTGCGGCTTTAGCTTGGTTGAGTGTTCGTTGTAGGCCGTTGGTGTTGTTGAACAGATCAGTGAGTTGGGTGTGGAGCGGTTGGAGGGTTTCGGTGGTGCCGATGAGGCTGAACATGCCTGCGTCACTGTCGAACTCGATGCTGTCGGTGGGTACGTTTGTTTGTCGGAGTAGGTACTTGGCGAGGTTGTCGAGGAAGTAGCCGTTCGGTGTGTGCCCTGCTTGTTCGATGACGCCAACTGCTTCCTTGGGCAGGGTATCCATGGCGGCAAACAGGGTAGTCATACTGTCGATTTCTGCGAGGTGGAAGAGTGGTTGGTCTTCCTGCTGTGTGTTGGTTGGCATTGTGTCGTGTTCCTGGTTGTCGGTGAAGTCGGGGTGTGCGGGGCGCGGGGTGTCGATTAGTCCGTAGTAGGCGAGTGCGTCTTCAAGGGCATATTCGATTTCGCGATAGCCGCCTACGACAACGGTCATAAAGTAAGTACCGTCTGGAGCCTCATCAACCCTCCCACCTTGCGTTGGGTTGGAATCGTGGATTATGTACTCAAGGATCCGTCTTTCCTTCGGCACCCACTCATTTTCTCTTGTTACGGGGACGAATGCTTGCTCCCCTGGTGACCAGAAAATAGCGTCTAAGTAATGAAAATATCTATCAAAAGGGACAGGATCAGGGTGAGTTTTTGCCGTAACTCTGTAGAACGGTCCACCCTTTCTAAAGTCGGGTTTAGGGATGCGGAGTGGGGGGATTAGTAGTTCGTTCTTTTCGACGAGCGGAAACCAGGTTGTGTCTGATGGATCGCTGATGAGCGCGCGATAGGGGTGGACCATTGCAGCCGCACCAAAGAATGCTTCGGTGGAGGTGACACCAGCAGGGATGTAACCGAGGGTGGTTTTCATCAGGTAGAGCTGCCCAGCTTTAGGACGGCTGCCTTTAGGACTGTCTAAAGAAAATTTTAGCATCTAGGTTTCCTCATCGAATTGAAGTTAAAACTGCTTTTTGGGTCCTATTAATAAGGGGTCACGGAAAATGTGCGAAAAGGGAAAAGATAAGTTATATTTTAGCTCTGACTAGTTGAAAGATGGACAGACGAGTACAAAAAGTGATGTCGGAACCAGATGTCCATCGCGATCGGTCGCAAAACCTGTAGGAGACTGAAACTGCAAGGTCGTTTTTCCCGTCCAAGGCAAACGGAAGCTCCGTCCAACAACTCCCTCTCTACCTTCCGGATTTGAATTCAGAACATCTGCTACCTCAAGACCTTCAGAATCTATCAAAAGATCGTGTGAAAGAAATGCATCTTTGAGGATTCGCCGTGTGGAAGTTACTTCTACTGATACGTGAAAAGTTTCGTCATCTATCAATTCTTTGATGCCAAGACTTATCGCACCGTCTGCTAAGCCCACTAGAGGAGTGGTCTGCCAGATGAGGTCGTTGCTCGCGTCTTGAGATCCAAAAAACTCCACGCCAGCTAGCTCTGGCTCAATGTCTAACTCTATTTTCAGCATTGATTGTCCTATTCGGTGAGTTTCACTCGGAAGAAGTCACCGTTCTGAATATTATTTTGCCTGTAGAAGCCACGTAGGCGACCACCCTGCTTGTTCTATGCCAGTGTAGAAACTTCGTTTACGGTGGCCCCTTTACCTCCTTGCATTGTTGATGCGTTTGGAAATTCATCGGGGCTTCCCTTAGTGTAATCCCATCCTCTGGTTGCTTCGGTTCTATTTTGGCGGATGATTGATTTGTCGGTCGTTCTTTGAAGTAGGGTCGGTTGGTCGTGTTGAATGGCCTCTTCTAGGGTACGCGCAACTTCTGGTTCTGCTGACTTGCTTGCTTCGAGGGCTGGTACCTCTAATTGGCCTTTTGGAAGTAGTGGTCCTTCTGTGTCAGGTGTTGGGAGTCCATGTCGTGGATGTCCACTGCTAGCAAGCCCGGGCACATCCATTCAGTGTGCTGCGTGGTCGACAAACCCTTATGCCGAGGCTAGTCGTGGGGCAAGTCCGAGTGGCTCTTGGGCGTTGTAGGCACCCAGGGTGGGACTGTAGTAGCGGAACCGGCTGTAAGCCCACCCGGATTCCACATCCTCATACTGGCCTGCAAACAAAAACGGGCTGGTACACTGACCAGCCCACGTGCGTTTGCCGTAGAGGGTTTGGGTGGTGGGTTCCTCCACGCTTCTGGTGGTGGTTGGGATCAGTGGTTGTGTTTAATTCCGTGAGGAATTGTTCGGTTGTGGTTTCTGCCGGATTTAATGGCATGGCGTTGTCGGCCTAGTAGGCGGAAAGTGACATTGTCTCATTCTCCAGATGTGCACAGCGTGCGGATCATAGATCTTTGGATCGTGGGTGCAGGCTTTGCTGTGGTCGGTAGGTACCGTCAGTTTCCACGTCACGGAATACAATAGCGCCGCAGTTGACAGTGGACTTTAGCCATTTGGCGAAGGAGACTGAGATGTATTGTTCCACGCCGATTTCTGTGGGGTCTTGAAACTCCGCGAGTCTGAAGATGTTGGATTCAGGTGACTGGCCTAGAAGGTTGAAAGCTCGAAATCCTGTGTACGTGCCGAACTGGGTTTGGATTGTGCATTCTGCAATATCGCCACCGTTTTCGCATAGTTTTGGGCGCAGGATTTTCGAGGTGGCTTCGTCGGCGAGAAGTAGTCCGTATGTTGTTGTAATGGGGAAGTGAGGGAGATCGGAGCCATCTTCCTCGATACGCTCTTCGATTGCGTGGAATGTTTTGTTTTCTAGAACGTCGCGCGTTTTTGCCCAGGTGAACTTAGCAGTGCTCGGTGCGTTTAGGGATTGGAATCTGGTTGTTGAGTAGTTCAATCCCATTTGGATTACTCGCATTAGTGACCCTTTCAGTGTCTATGAGAGGCGCGGCTTGTGGTGCCGCCCTGATGCTCCATTGATGTTTCTGGCTTCGAGGGTGTCTATGAGGTCTTCTTCTTCCGTGGAATCCCATAGGATTGGTTCTGTGTGCCCGATGAAAGATATGGCGTAGGCCGATTCGGGAATGGTGGCGAATCGTGAGGTGGCTAGCCATTGGAATTCTGGTGCGTTACGAAAGGTTTTGTTTCTTACTGCTTTGCGTAGGAATTCGATCTGATTGTCGAGAAGAGCTGGGCCGTCGAGTTGCAGGTAGCGGTTGAGTTGCTCGAAGTTTGAGGGGCTAATTTCGTCTAGCAAGAGGACTTGGTCATTATCGATCATTTCTAAAACGGCCGGGTCTGTCGACTTTTGGTAGCGCTCAACCTCATCAACGATGGGGGTTACATCAAGTTCCGAGGCTCCCAGATCACTGGCAATGGCGAAAAACTGTCGCGTTGCCGGATCCTCGAAACTAGCGGTCGCAAAAGGGGTAAGAAGTTCAATGATTCTGTCGAGCTGTTCTGGGGTTGAACGGCGAATGATTCTTCTGTGCCAACCAGGTCCAAGAGCTGGAGTGTCGGGGAGTTCTTGGTTGACGAGAGCCCACGCTTTTTCGGTGACGCCTTCAACCGGTAGAACAGGGTTTACAACTGTCATGACTGTCCTTTGGAGCGAGTTTGGGCGAAATGACAGAAAAAACGCATTGCCTGGCACGACGCCCAAGTGAACTAGGAGTTGCTAGGGAATGCCATTTCAATAAGGTCAAGGTCTGAGTAGTAGTTGGGGTTCATCCAAGTGATGTTGACTATTTCGTCATCTTCGATGAAGAACCTGGTCCAATGCTCGTAGAGAATGATTTCTTGGTCTTGAACCATTGAGAAAGGAATTGAAGCGTTTGTTAGCTCTTCGCAAAATTCCGGTGGGGACAGCTTCAGCGGGATGTCATAAAAGGAGTCGGGATTGACAACTTTCTGGATCCCAATTTCTGCGACCACGCCATCAAGTTCAGTGATTGTAGTTAGCCGGGCCGGATGTATGAACTCGGCTTGCCCAACGTGGTGCATACAGTTAACTTCTGGGGTGCTGTACCTCAGTTTTCTTTCAATAGAACTTTTGTTTGAGAGGTGTTCTAAAAGGGCGTGAACGTCCAGCGAAAAAGAGAATTGGGGTGGTGGACTTGATTCGAAACGCATTTTTGTCCTTTACGGGATTAGTTGATCGGGTTGCCAGTCAGGACGGGCTCTGTCAGCCATCCAAGCCTGCAATAGACCCTCATCATAGTTGTGGGAAATCGATTGAACGTCTTGTATTTGTTCGCTGAACAGTTCATTTCGCCTACCTTGCTTGATCATATCGATTTCATGATTTCGTTGCGCATTTGCGCCTGGGAAGCTTCGGTAGTTATTTGTTTTCGCATGATCTTCCGGGGACATGCGCACGCAGATTCCTTCTCTGTGTGCAGTGCTCGCTTTCACTCCTCCTGGTCGTGTCTCCTTGAGCGCGTGACTTGAAATCAAGTGGTGGCGTTCGTATTTGTTTCCTTCGAGGTCCTTCGCGGTGAGATCTTTGTAGCGTCCGCCATTGAGCCTTGGGCAGGCCTTGAGCCCGAACACGTCGACCCAGTGTGCTGCGTGGTCGACATACCCCTGGGCTGAGGCGAGGCGTGGGGTGAGTCCGAGTGGGGCTTGGGCGTTGTAGCCACCGAGGGTGGGGTTGTAGTAGCGGAAGCGGTTGTACGCCCAGCCTGATTCCGCATCCTCGTACTGACCGGCAAACAACAACGGGCTGGTGCACCGACCAGACCAGGTGTGAAGCGTCCTGGGTTTAGTTCCGCTTCATTTACGACCCTGTGTTGATGAGCTCGGTGAGATAGTACTCGGTTTCCACTTCCTGTGGGGTGGCGTAACCCAACGCCTCGTGAAGTCGCTTGGTGTTCCACCAATGCACCCACCGCAAGGTGGCTAGATCGACTTCCCCCACCGATATCCACGGGCCTTGGGCATGAATCAATTCTGTTTTGTAGAGACCATTAACCGTTTCGGCGAGAGCGTTGTCATAAGAATCACCGACCGTTCCCACACTTGGCCGAATTTCGGCTTGCGCCAAGGCCGTGGAATACTTCAACGACACGTACTAACTACCCCGGTCACTGTGGTGAATCAGCTGACTTCCATGAACCCGGCCGGCCGCCGTGAGAGCATGCTCCAACGCCTCCATCGGCAACGCATCGGTACGCATCGTAGAGCCAGTGGCAACACCAACGATTTTCCGGTTATAGACATCCACGACAAACGCGGTGTAGGCGAAGCCAGACAAAGTACGAACGTAGGTAATGTCGGCCACCCACAGCCGCCCAGGGGCCTGGGCACGAAAGTTGCGTTGCACCACATCGGGGCGACGATCCGGTACTTTCGCACTCATCGTTGTTACTGGATTACGCCCACGGCGCCGACCGCTGACACCGGCTAGTTTCATCAGGCGTGCGGTCTTATCACGGCCGATATGAAAGCCCTCACGGTTCATCGCGTGCCACATCTTGCGGAGGCCGTAGACCGAGAAGTTTTCCGCATGGACGCGCTGAATCTCTGGGATAAGCAGGCTATCGCTTAAAGCCCTGGCACTCGGGGCGCGTGTGGTGGCTTTACGGTAGCCGCGTGAGGTGATGAATCCACGATCTGCCTGTTTCAAAACACGGCAGATGGTCCCAGGCCCCAAACTGAACTTTGTATGCGTCGATGTAGGAGATTATCTGGTCGTGGGTCGGTCGAGTTCCGCTGCGAAAAAAAGTCGAGGCAGTCTTGAGGATTCCGTTTGCTCGTTTCAGCTCGCGGCTTTCCAGGCGTAGCCGTTTGAGCTCTTCTTCCAATGTTTCGCTATCCGGCGTTGTGCGGCCATCTCGTGTGGAGGCACTGTCGCGGTACCAGGCGCGTAACGTGTGGTGGGACACGCCAAGAAGCTCCCCGACTTCCTCGTACGCGCGTTGCCGTGAGCAGGACTCCAGACGGACCATCTCTAAGACTTGATGGACCGCCTTCTCCTTGAATTCGGCGGAATACTTTCTGGGCATAGTGCCAATCCTTCCTTAGCAAAGGTAGGAACTAAACCCAGGACGCTTCAAGTCGAGCGCCGCAGATCTCAACTAGCCCTATGAAGTCACGCATTCGGCATCGAGCAATCCCAAGACGTTTGTCATGTGCGTCGTGTGGAGTGGGGTTGCTAGTTGTCGAATTCAATTCCGTCGGCTTGCGCGTTCTTGATGGCTTCGGCGACGGCGTCGGAATTGGTGGCTAGTTTGGTGAGCCAGTGTCGGAGTTCGGTGATGATTTTTCTGTCGCCGGTGATGGTTGAGTTTTCTGCGGAGGCATCGATGGTGAGGTTGCCGTGGTGTTGTTGTGCCCAGTGACTTAATAGTCCTTCCCAGATGTAGCCGTTGGCGTCCATTCCGGTGGTAGTTATTGCTTGTTCGAGAGGGCTGTCAATGACAGAGTTGACGGTCATGCTGTGTTGACCGGCGAGCTGGCTGTTGGATTCGTCGAGTTCGATGGTGCGGGTGCGCAGGCCGGTGTCGGTGTTGGCGATGAGTGGTTGGTTGAAGGAGATGTCTTCTTCGGGGTAGCTCAGTTCCGTTGGGAGGGGAAGCCCTAGGTGGTAGCAACGGTACTGTTCAAGCCATAAATCTAGGTGGCCGACTGAGTATAGCGTCCACGGAACAGAAAGAAGTTTTCGCTCATTTGCATCGGCCGAACGTGTGGATACTGACTTGATCCACATCTTTAGGGTCCATTGTGCTTTGTCGATAGCGGCGTCCGGGGTGCCAGTAGGAATGGAACCCGTAAATTCGCGGGGGACGAACGCGCACAAGTCAGGTCGGTAAATGGGCGATGAGTCGCGCAGAATATTGGTTGTACGTTCATTCCAAGAAGACGCAGGGGTGAGATTGCCTAAGCGTACGAAGGGTCCGCCTTTGGTAAAGGCGCTCTTTAGAAGAGCAAAGGGAGGAATAATCCACTCGCTGTGTATGCCGGACGGTGTTTGAACACTGGGCAGGCCGAGCGCGGCGAGATTTTGCGAATTGTGAGGAACTGAAGTAAGCGATGCAGCTTGGTCGCGGTATTTACTTTTGTGGACCTGAACTTCGACAGCTCCGTGAGATGTTGGCATAGACAGGATGGTGTTGTCGGAAACACGGATGGCCTTCATCGACTCGTCGAATGTCATTAGGTAAGGCATTGATTGTCCTTTCGGTATTAGAAGAACGGGATCGTGATTGCGCCCTTTTTGATCATGCCGTTTGCCCAGGCTACAGCACCATTTTTTATATGGGCAGGTGGTGCGCTGCCGATTTCGTTTCGAGCGTTGGCTAGGTTGTTGAGCCCCTTTGAGTCGATTGCGGCCTGTTCGAAAGCGCGAGCTTGACGCCTTGTGAACGAGTCGGCGTCTGTGCTGAGCAAGTTTGTGTCGATATCAGCAATTTCCATCTCCGTAGAGAATTTTTTCCCATGCTCAATGGCTCGGCGCGCCGGATCATTGCTCATACCAATATATTGCATTTCGTTTCTGTTGGGAGTCTGGTATGAGTAGAGGTAAGAGTCTGTGTTTCTTCCATTGAGCCAGTTGGCTACGTCGGTGGCTTCGTCTGTGGATAGGCCGAGCTTTTGGAATTCAGGCATGGATTGAAGTTCTTTTACCGTGACTTGGTGGCATTGCAGTCCGAGATAGTCGACCCAGTGCGCTGCGTGGTCGACGTAGCCTTGTGCGGATGCTAGGCGTGGGGCAAGCCCGAGTGGGTCTTGGGCGTTGTAGGCGCCAAGGGTGGGGTTGTAGTAGCGGAAGCGGTTGTAGGCCCACCCTGATTCCGCATCCTCGTACTGACCGGCAAACAACAACGGGCTGGTGCACCGACCGGACCAATACGCTTGCCATAGAGGGTTTGGGTGGTGTGTCCCTCGACGACACCGGTGGTGGTGTTGATCAGTTCCTGTGGTGCTCCGGCTAGGTCGCACACCAGGGCGTAGAACGTCGCATCAACCCTAGCCTGGGACCAACCAGCGGCAGGGTTCACCGGTGCCACTGGTGGTTAGTGCGATCTGGCCGTGTGTCTCACCAGTGGCAGGATCAGTAGTCCACACGTAACCTTCACCCACCCGTGCCGGATCGGTGGTGGTAACAGCCGCTAGCTGGTTACCGGTGTGGGTGAACACGTCACGGTGGGTAACTTCTCCGGTGGTGGTGTTTGAAGTGTCCCAGGTTTTGTTCCGTTTGAGTAGATGGGAAAACCTGGAATATGCCAAGACAATTTGACCAGGATGCGAAGGAACGTGTGGTCCGTCTTGTCGAGGACAGCATCTTGGCGGAAAATATGTCGATGCAAGCCGCGTGCCAGGCAGTTGCTCCAAAGGTGGGGGCATGGCACACGGCTCGTCAATGGACCCAGCAGGCCCGTCGTGCGGGAAGCATCCCAGAACCTGTGCCTGAAGACTTGGCAGCGGAAAACGCGAAACTACGCCGTGAAAATCAAGAGCTTCGTGACACTAATGAGCTGCTAAAGGCTGCCTCAGCTTTTTGCGTCGGAAATCGACCCAAAACGTCGGAAATGATCCGGTTCGTCGATGAATACCGGAATCGTTTCTCTGTCGAGTTTATCTGTAAGACGTTGAAGAATAACCGAGCTGGTGGGTTCATCACCTCGCGTGGGTATCGCCAGTCCAAGGCCCGAACAAGCTGTGGGTGGCTGACATCACGTATGTGCGCACGAAGAAAGGCTTTGTGTATGCCGAGTTTGTCACCGATGTTTACTCCCGACGGATCGTTGGGTGGGCGTTATCAGATTCCATGCGCACCGAAGCGTTGCCGCTGCAAGCTCTCAATCAGGCGATCGTGTGTGCTGAAGAAACAACAGGTCTCATTCACCGTTCGGATTACGGCTCACAGTATGTCAGCGTTGTCTACAACGAGTGTCTTGCTCAGCATGGGATTGCCGCTTCCACCGGAAACTGTCGGGGATTCTTATGACAATGCTCTGGCTGAAAACGTTAATGGTTCCTACAAGAAGGAGCTGATCCATACTCGCAGGTGGAATGACGTTGTCGAGGTGGAAATCGAGTTTTGGGAGCAGCACCCGCCGCTAGCAAGAATAGAAATCACGGCAAATGCCTAGGAACAAAACTCGGAGCACTTCATCATGTGGTGCTGGTGGCGGATCGTCATCACGATCGGAAAGGTTGGTCGTATCAGCCTGGCCACCATCTGACGGAGTTGGCGCAGTCCAATAGGGTGACTGAAGTCAAGGTGGGGGCATCGGCGGAGGATTTGCCTCAGGACACGGTGGTTCTACCTAGCGCTGATGCGCATTCCACGAGCCGTTCAAGGATTGTTCCTTCTACAAATCCTGAGGATGTTTCGATGTACCACCGGCTATTGACAAGGGTCTTTGGCGGTTAAGGCTTTGTAGCTAGGGTGTTCAGTTTTTCGATAATAGACGTATCGTCTTCAAATACTCCCCAGCAGTAGACGTAGTTGAATAAATCGTTGGAATTGAGGGGGCTTGAATCCAAATAACTCGCCATCTCGGTTGCTATTCCCGCTAATTCAAGGCGATCTAGTAGCGCATCTGATTCATTAGTGAGCTCTTCAGAATTCGATTTGTGGTCTATACGGTCTCGTTCTTGAATCGCAACTTCACTGATGCCTTCCAAATTGTCACTATTGAACTTTTGCGTAAATTCCTGTGAATAGAGATCAGAATAGCGATCTACGAACGTTTTCGCATTCGAGTAAAGAAACGTTCGGACTTCAGTTTGTGTGCAAGTTTGAAGAATTTTTTCAATTAGGTGATCAAACTTGTGGTGTAGGTTATTGAATGTCATTTTTCTCCTTCTCTATTTGAACGGGGTCGGTGAAGACACAATCCTATCGACAGCATTCTCAGTGAAGACAGTCTCTTGGCAAGATTGACAAACAGGTCTCGAGGCAGCGATGCGTTGATTCTTTGAAGCTCCAATTCTATCTAGAGCCTGTTGCGCGTTTACCTCGGCATGCTGACGGACAGAACCTTCCACCGTAGCTGGAGTGAGATTTGCAAATTCTTGATTTTCTAATGCTTGCCGAACCTCAGGTCTGAAATATGGAGTGCCGTCAGCTCTAGTACGTTCGCTTGAAGCTACTACACTGTGCACTCGACCTGCACTGTCTTCGCCTTGTCTGATCGCGAGTGTGACTCTTCCCTGAGCGTTTGAAGACATCGTCTCGTGAAGTTGATTGACTTGATGTTGTAGCGGGTCATCTGAATTCTTGAGACCATGCGCCATTAACCCGAGGGCGTCTACCCAGAATGCTGCGTGGTCAACATACCCCTGTGCTGAGGCGAGTCGTGGGGCGAGTCCGAGTGGGTCTTGGGCGTTGTAGCCACCTAGGGTGGGGTTGTAGTAGCGGAAGCGGTTGTACGCCCACCCGGATTCAACATCCTCATACTGGCCCGCAAACAACAACGGGCTGGCGCATCGACCAGTCCACGAGCGTTTGCCGTACAGGGTTTGGGTGGTGTGTCCTTCGACGATACCGGTGGTGGTGTTGATCAGTTCCTGAGGCGCTCCGGCTAGGTCGCACACCAGGGCGTAGAACGTCGCATCAACCCGGGACTGGGACCAACCAGCCGCAGGGTTCACCGGAGTGTCGGTGGTGTCACCGGTGCCACTGGTTAGTGCGATCTGGCCGTGTGTGGCACCAGTGGCCGGGTCGGTAGTCCACACGTAGCCTTCACCCACCCGTGCCGGGGTGGTGGTGTCGACGGTGGTGGTGACGGCTGCGAGTTGGTTGCCGGTGTGGGTGAACACGTCACGGTGGATAACTTCTCCGGTGGTGGTGTTGATGGTGTCTTTGGCTACGCGTCGGCCGAGACCATCGTAGGTGTAGCGGTAGCCAACACCGGGAGCATCACTTGAGCTAAAGCCGATGGGTTGTTCACCGGTGGCGTAGAAGAAGTGATGGACGAGGAATGCCCACTAGCTTCTTTCTGTTTGACGCCTAGCGTGCCCGCAAGAAGCGCCGCTACACCCGGGACCACTCCTTTAAATGGGGTCTGCTTATGGAATTCTTTGTAGCAAATGCGCTAAAGTGAGAGTGGTGCGCATATTCTTGGCGGAATTCTAGCTATTACCCTAATAAGTTTGCATAGGTTGATTATAAAGGGTAGGTGATTATATGTAAAAATGTTGCAATCTGTCGAGCGGATACAATGCACCAAATAACATAGTTTTAAAACTCAATAGGGCTGTTGAACTCATTGGAAGCTGATGCAAAATTAGAGTCCATGCTTTGAGTATTGAAATTTTCGACAATAGTATCTTACCGACGCCAGTAGGTAAATGCCCATATTTAGGGATTAGCAAAGGCGTTTTCCTAAGTGGGGTGCCGAATAACTAATCTTCAGGCTAATGGAAAGCGTGCTATTTTATGTCAACGATTTCGCAGCCTAAGGGGTAACTTATCTAGAAGTTCTCAAGCCAATCTAGTACTGTCTCAGTCGCCAAGTCTATAGATTCTATTCTTTTAAGTTCCTCTTCGTTCGCTGACGCACTGAGGATCGCAAAGTAGCGCCCGTTCTTTATGAATTTAACTTGCAATCTCTCGCCATGTGGAGATTCATAGGCCAAAAAACTAGACAATCCCTCCGTCTTTGGGTTGGATAAATGCTCCAACCATTTCGGGACTGCGCGTTTGGAGGCAAAGTCCAGCACTCCAAAAAGAGCAGTGTTAGTCCGAATACTCTTTGACTCGTCTCCTTCAATAAGAGGAATGAAGAGGTCTTTGCATTCAATCACTAGTCCACTACCAGCCCCTGTCCTGCAAATAAATATACCATCGAGTCCAATATTTGAAGAATATACTCTAATGGTGTCGCTGGAGACAATAGCTACTTTGTTCTGGAAATGGTCTATAATTTCGCTTTTGGCTGCTGCCGATTTAGCACTCTTTGTGACGTCGCGAATATCGATTGATACCCAATCGTCATGAGTTTCTTGATTTGAGACCAAGTCAAAAAATTCACTCTTTTGAATGTCGTCAATCAATAGCTTTGTAACTTCAGAGCTTAGTGAATCGAGATGTTTTTGAACTTCTGCATTTGAGCTGGAGCCAAGGATTGAATTAGTGAAAGATCGAAATGCGTCCGTTTCAAATGTTTGGTCGTAAACTTGTGCGTACAGTTCTGCAACTATATCGAGTTCAATTGGACTATTCATTGTGATTCATTCCGTAAACGTCAAAATGATAGTTTTTGGTTACCTTTCCGTGAAGTGGATTCGTTGATTCTGGGGCCATAAGCCAGCCAGCGACGGAATCCACGACATTATCGGGCAATGAAGATTCATTATTCTTGGTAATATGATATGTTACCGCATTCTGCAGTTGTTCATTCGCTGCAAGCTGAGCGGCGAGCTCGATCAAAATTAATGTAACTGCATACGATGCAATTTCAACGGCTTCATCTGAAGTAAAGCCTTTTTCCAAATCCGCAATTTTTTTCTCTACTTGCGGCCAGACTACCTCCGGCACAGTTTGCTGGAGTTGTTTCAGATCTTCGTTCGTTATTTCCATTTTGCCTTCTAGATTAGACCTGGGTTCCAAGGTATATTGGTCGGGTTGGTCACTCCTTGGGCTTTAAGCTGATCAATTCCAAAGTCGACGTAGGCCTGCGCTGTTTCAGTGCTAAATCCCACAGCCTTATGCGCCTCGACCTCGATTTCTCTTACTTGGTCCCACGTGTAGACGTCTTTTTCTGGATTGAACGTGGACGCATATTCATTATACTTGCTCTGTTGAGCGGCTGTAATCTCACGATGAAGCAGGTTGCCAGTTGCTGGATTGTTTGAGTTCGAAAGCTCGCTTATTGGAATCGCCGGCGCATCTCTTTGGTGAGCAGCGCTATTGACTGTGTTATTGTAGTTTGCCTTAGCTGGAATATGGTGCCCACCTACAGGCGAGCTTCCATATCGCTTCATCGTTGTTCCTTGGACGGTCTGAGGTAGTCCCACCTTCTTACTTGCTTCAGAAATATGGCTAGATGCGCCCTGCAACCCGAGTACATCCACCCAGAATGCTGCGTGGTCGACATACCCCTGTGCCGATGCGAGTCGTGGAGCAAGCCCTAGTGGGTCTTGGGCGTTGTAGGCACCCAGGGTGGGGTTGTAGTAGCGGAACCGGTTGTACGCCCACCCGGATTCCACATCCTCGTACTGGCCTGCAAACAACAACGGGCTGGCGCATCGACCAGTCCACGAGCGTTTGCCGTACAGGGTTTGGGTGGTGTGTCCTTCGACGATACCGGTGGTGGTGTTGATCAGTTCCTGAGGCGCTCCGGCTAGGTCGCACACCAGGGCGTAGAACGTCGCATCAACCCGGGCCTGCGACCAACCAGCCGCAGGGTTCACCGGAGTGTCGGTGGTGTCACCGGTGCCACTGGTTAGTGCGATCTGGCCGTGTGTGGCACCAGTGGCCGGGTCAGTAGTCCACACGTAGCCTTCACCCACACATGCCGGGGTGGTGGTGTCGACGGTGGTGGTGACGGCTGCGAGTTGGTTGCCGGTGTGGGTGAACACGTCACGGTGGACAACTTCTCCGGTGGTGGTGTTGATGGTGTCTTTGGCGACACGTCGGCCGAGACCGTCGTAGACGTAGCGGTAACCGGTGGTTGGTTCATCGGAGGAGGTAAAGCCGATGGGTTGTTCACCGGTGGCGTAGAAGAAGCGATGAACCAACGGTTTCTTACCCAGACGTTTGGTTACCGTGCGGGTGATACGTCCTGCAGCGTCGTAGGTGTAGGTTGTCCGGCCGACTTTGACCGGCAGGGTGTTGTGGTAGTCGATGACCCCGTCAGCAGTAGAGGCCAGCACACCTGCCGGGGTGAAGGAGTAGTTTTCCTGGGCGGAAACCCCGGTGGCAGAGCCTGATTGTGCTGGAGTGCCTGCTCGTGCAGGGGTGTGTGTCGTGGTGTGCGGTGGGGTGGAGCCCCGGTCACTGGGGTTGGTGTGGGGTGTGCGGGTCGCACTGGTAGCACGGCCGATAGCATCGACGGTGAAACGCGTGGTGCCACGCAGTTGGTCGGTGATGGCGGTGAGGGTGGAGTCTGCTCGCCAGGTGAAGTCACGACCAGCAACAGGGGCTAGCCCGCCAGGTGTTGCCGAATCCAATAGGTTGGTGTGGTCACCGGTGATGCGCCCACGGGTGTCGATGTCAATGGTGCGTACCAGGTTGTCGATGGCGGTGGTGGCGCGGTGGCCGCGGGTGTTGGTGGTGTAGGTCAGCTCGGCAAGCAGGCGACCAGTGTCGGCGTCACCGGTAGGTAGGTGTAGGGCTGAACCGTCGGTGGTATTTGGGGTGGTGTGTTGGGTGATGGTGCTGGTGGTGATCTCACCGGCAGCATTGCGCCCGTAGCCGGTGGTGATGGTGCCAGCAACAGGTAAGGTGAGGTGTTCGCCGGTGACCATGCCCGTGGCGGAGAGCTCGATAGTGTGGCGGGTTTCTTCGCCACTGGCCAGGCGTGTGGTTTCAGCAATGGCTCGGCCGTAGGTATCGCGGGTGTAGGTGACGGTCGCAGCCGGGTTAGTGATGCTGGTCAGGCGACCGAAGGGATCGTAGTCAAACAGTGTGGTGCCGGAGGCATCCTCAACGCTGGTGGCAAGGCCTAGTTGGTTGTAGGTGGTGGTGGTTGTTCCCGCTGGGGTGGTGACTGCGGAGACGAGTCCGTCGGGGCTGGTGGTGTTGGTGGTGACGATGCCGTTGTAGTCGGTTTGTTGGGTGATGTTCCCGTCGAGGTTGTAGGTGTAGGTCCAGGTGTGGCCGTCGGCGTTGGTGATGGCCACGGGTTGCATTTGGGTGTTGTAGGTGATGGTGGTGGTCGCGCCGGTGGCGTCGGTGGTGGTGATGGGTTTGTCGAAGACGGTGTAGGTGGTTGTGGTGGTCGCACCGGTTTCGTTGGTGGTGGTCAGTTGGTTGCCTTCGCCGTCGTAGGTGGCGGCGAGGGTGGTGCCATCAGGGTGGGTGAGTGTGGTGGGCCAGCCTTCGGGGGTGTAGTCGATACGGGTGGTGTTGCCGTCGGGGTCGAGGGTGTCGGTGATAAGGCCTCGTACGTTGAGGGTGTGGCTGGTACGTCGGCCGGCGGGGTCGGTGATGGCGATGGTGCGGCCGGCGTTATCGCAGTCGATGTGGGTGGTGGCCCCATCGGGGTTGGTGATGCTGGCAGGGGTGATGCCGGAGACACGGTAGTCGTAGGTGTAGGTGGTGGTGGCTCCGTCGGCGGTGGTGATGGCGGTGGTCATGCCGAAGGTGTCGACTTGGTAGTCGGTGGTGTGTCCGTCGCGGTCGGTGATGCGTACGGGCATGCCCCAGGTGCCGGGTTCGATGGTTGTGGTGGTCCCGTCGGGGTAGGTGGTGTCGACGATGAGGTCGTTGTCGTCGTAGGTGTAGCAGGTGGTGGCACCAGCCGCGTTGGTAACGGTGGCTGGGAGGTGGTGGTCGGTGTAGGTGGTGTCTTGGATTGCGCCTTCGGGGGTGATGATGCGCCAGACGTCGCCGGAGGCGGTGGCGCGGTAGACGGTGGGGCGGATGTCGCCGAGGAGGTCGTCTGTCAGCCAGTCGGTGGGGATGGTCCAGTCGGTGGTGTCGCGGTTGGTGGTGCGGCCGCGGCCGGTGAGGCCTGCTTCGTTTAGTCCACCGTTGAGGAGGGCTTGGTAGAGGGGGAGGTTGTGGAGCCGGTCGAGGTAGGTTTCAACGACGCTGTCGTCGGTGTCTAGGGGGTCACCGGTGAAGTCGCCGGCGGTTTCGATGAGCACGCAGACGGTGCCACCAAGTGGCGCGTCGTCGCCGGTGTCGTCGCCCCAGTAGAGGATGTTGGGGAACATACCACCGGTGCCGACTTGGGCGGTGACGCGGCCGTGGTCATCGTAGCGGTAGTGATACGCAGCACCATTCCGGTCACGCCAACCAGCAGTACGGCCTTGCTCATCGTAGAAGTAGCTCAACACACCAGCATGGGAGTTCACCACGCGAATGAGTTGACCTGCAGCGTCGTACTCATAAGAGATCAGCCGCTGAGGTGCTTCGTCAGGGTGAGTCTGCTGGTTATCAACCCAAATGGAAGCCACACGATTCGTAGCGTGATCCCAGACCAAAGACAAATGAGTTCCATCGCTGCGCGTGATATCTCGCATCTGGCCAGTGGCCTGATCCCACGAGTACGTGATGGCCGCGCCCGTGTGATGGACCAATGCCGTGACACCAACGGTGAAGCCCAGACCAAGATCAGCGGCGAAAGAACCGGTGCGCAACCCCGCGCCAGCCGAGTGTCCACCAGCTGCAGGGGAGCGGTCCTCCACACCCGATGTAGTGACGTAGCTCCCGTCACCAGAAACAGAAAAAACGTAGGTGATTCCCTCCGCGACATTGCGCACGCGGTAAGCACCATCTGCAAACGAAAGCAGCCACGCGCGGCCGTCCGCGCGGACCTCGGATCCGTCCGTTGGGGCTGGAGGGAACGTCAAAAGTGCACCATCGGGGGAGACCATGAGGACTTCGTCATCCAAGATCTCAATATGTACATCCATGCGCGAGACCCACTTGGAGCCCAAAGCTCGTCCCAACTCGTGCGCAGAATTAGCGTTTCGGTCGATGATCAGCGGCAAGATGCCAGGGATGTTGATGTCTTGAGTGAAATCGACCATGTTGCCCGTCGCCATATCGACAGGCTCAGCAGCGAAGCAAATCTGGCCACCGCGGGTGATCTTTGAATAGGCAGACTTGGCGAACTTTTCGCCAGCCTCGCCTGCGACACGGCTGGCTCCATTCGCCATCTTCAGTGCAGCCGAGTTGGCACCGGACTTCGCCGCCGCCTTTACAGCGGACGCTGCCTTGCCCATGCCCTTTGTCGCGTTGGCGATCGTGGATCCAAGTTTTCCAGCCTTAGCGAATTTGGCGATGCCCGCAAACGGTAGCGATGTGACGACATCGAAAAGTACCTCACCCCACGACGCATTGCCCGTTGCAGCGAGCAAAGCCTTCAGCCCAATGCCAGCAATCAACAGGCCAGCGCCGATTGCCTGAAGGCCAGGAACAAGAAGCAAAACGGAACCGACAATCTGCATGATGTCAGAAATAGCGGCGAGAACGTCGGCATGGTCAGACACCCAATCCTTGGTCTTCTGCCATGCACGCTCCAGCCAGTTCGGATTATCGTCAAAGTCTGCCCTGGCCTGCGTTGCGATAATGCTTACCGCGGAATCAACTTCTCCGCCGAGAGTGGCTTTAATGGTATCGGACGATGAAATATGACCATCCCAGACAGCGCGTATGGTATCCAACTTGAGCCGTGCGGCTTCCATCGCAGTGTGAGCGGCATTTGCCTCTGTCTCAGCTGATGCCGCAGCTGCTGCTGTGGCAGCGCCAACACCAGGAACCATTGCGGTGCCCACTGCCGTAGCGGCTGCAGCAGTTGCCGTTACGCGAGCACGCGCGGCATTGGCCTCAGCAGCATTAAACGCCACAACTGCCGCCTGGTGCTCAGCGTGAGTACCCATTGCCGTGCCAGCCAGCGTGCCCATCTCAGTTTGGGCAGTCTGCAATGCACTTTCATAAAGACCGATGGCTCGCCCAACACCAGAATGTGACTCGCCGGTGACATCCAGGTGGCTAGGGAAGTCTGCATTTAGCAGTTCCTTGAAACGGTCGCCTTCAGAGCCTTCGAACCCGCCATCATTGATAGTCCGCATGGCAGATGCGGCAAGCGACGCTTGGGAGCCAAAATGGGTATACCGGCGCGCGGACTCGCCGACTGCGACAACGTTTCCACCAATGTGGAAGTTTTTAACGGCGTACGTAGCAAAAGGAAGCAGCGGCAGTGCAGGCATGACGGGCTAAAATCCTCTGGTCTTAATCAGGTCTAAAGAAAAGGGGAAATAGAAAGATGAGGCTAGAAGGTCTAGCCCTCTTAGGAACCAGCGATGGCTTGGGAAGCGCGACCACGAGTTTCAGCGACAGACTGGGTGTTTTCGTCCAGCGCGCCGCGAATCTGGCCCAGAATTTCCTTCAGGTTATGTGCAGCGGAAGACCACTTACCGTGAACCTGGGAGTATTCCTCCTGCTCGGAGCCTTCCCAACTGGAAGCAAGCTTGCGAATATCAGAATCCATCTCCGACAGGGTGGACTCGATCTGGTTCATCACGCCATTGAGATCGCCAGACGTGGACTCGGCATCGGAATTGTTGTATGCATACACAGCCATAGTGGACGTTAACCTTTCTACGAATGAAGATGTGGTGACAGTGGTTGGTTAGAGAATGTTGCCCTGCTGGAAATTCATGCCGGCGAATTTTTGCTGCAGCGCGTTGGTCTGCTCTTCCTCACCCGACTGGTAGGACTTGCCAGCTTCATCAACGCGACCTGTCAGCTCTTCCAAAGCCTGCTTAACTTGATCCATGTTGTCCGACCATGCCTGAGTCATATTGTCCCAAGCGCCAACAGAGGATCCTTTCCAGGATCCCTTCAACGGCTCCAAAGCCTCCAAGAACTTAGAAGACTGATCCATTAGGTTCTGGTGGTTGGTCTGCAGAGAAGATACGTGACCAGAAACGGCACTGTGTTCAACGGAAAGGTGTTCGCTACCCATGATTACTCCTTGCGCGAGTCCGACAACTCGGGCTCGTCAATAGTGGTGAAAAACTTGTACAGGTTGGTGCGCAGTCAGTTCGGTGCTGGAATAACAAACGCGAGAGAAGATTTCCGACCTTCACCCGCATGCACCCCGCGCGTGACATTAGCTAACTGAGCTAACTGGTTTCATCAAGCACTTTGGAAATTCCTTCGCGAAGCTGTGTATTGCCATCTTTCATGTTTTGTAAGGCATCTTGAACGTCCGCGAGGACGTCCTTCAAATTGCTGGCGCCTTCTTTCCACTTGGTGATGATCTCGTAGTACGCATCGGCCTCAGTAGCCTCCCAACCGCCACGAAGATCTTCAATCGAGTTGTCGATGTCTTCCAAGGTATTCGCGATTTCGCCCATCACCGTATTGATATCGCCCTTTGTGGAATCTGCCGCCGAATCGCGGAACGCATAAAACGTAGCGCCAGACATGTGCTATTCCTTTCCCTTGAGCTTGGCGGCAAACTGGTTGAAACCATTTGCAGATTCGTCATCGTATTGCTGAGTGACGTCGGCGATCTTTCCCGACACATCGCCCAACTTCCCGACGTTTTCTAGAAGGCGCTTGCGTGGGCCATCCCACTCGCCGAAGTATTCGGCCACTGCCTGCTGGATCTTGTGGCCGTGGACGGTGTCCACACCGGACAGAAGGTCGGCACCGGTCTTATCGCCTTCTAGATCGGCCTTCATTCCGGCGAGATTGTTTGCAATATCACGCAGAGATTGCAAAGGGACTTGAATGAAATCGGACATGCCTTACTCCTGTTCCTGCAAAGCTTCCTGGCTACCAGCGAAGAAATTCGAATCGAGTAGATCCAGACCTTCAAACGTTTCACCCAACGTCTCTGGATGTGCCTGAACACTGTTGGCCACACGCTTTACGATGTTGCCCAGCAATTCACCAGTCTCCTCATCTGGAGCCGTTCCAGAAATGACCAGCGTCCAGGTGGTGGAGGGAATGGGAAGAAACGCCTGGTGGTTAAATGTCTTGCGCCGCTGAGATATTGGACCTGTCTGAGTGGTGTTGGATGAATACAGATAGGCCGTTCCCTTAGGGGTTGTGCACTGTTGTGTGGTCGCGTCCTTCGTAGAAAATGCCTGCTCCACGGTGCGCAGGCTAGCAAACTCAGGGGAGCTGTCGTACCACCGCAAGAGCAGTGTGGCCGAAGTTGCCTCCCCATCCTCCGACAGGCCAGGGAGGATGAGCGTTAGTAGAATGTTTCCATCGCGGGCAGCCTTAACCAGCTGCTCGAGCTGCTGAAGCACCAGCTTTTGTTCGGCTCGCTTCAAGCGATGGCCAGGAATGTAATTCTCCGCGATCTGGGACAAACGGTGTGGTGAAGCCTCTGGATGGGTGTCAATACGAACCCAGTTGGTGGGTAGGGAGGCTTGCCAAAGGAACCGTGGACGTGGGGCGTCCGGGTGGAACCGCACAGGCGAGGTGACCGAATTGGCCATAAAGCCTTCTCCTCTTTAATTCACTCAATCGCACCGTCAATCTTGAATACCTCTTCGAGGATGCCAGCTGAGCCCCCAGATTGCATTGCAAACTTCAATTAAAGGGGAAGGCGGAGCCCCTTATTAGAGAATCCTGAGCACTAGGAAATCTGCAGGTGTGGTGACACAGTTTGGGTATGTTTAGATAATATTTTGTACTAACCGCCGGACGAAATCTTATTTGAAAATTAGGTTTATATAAGGTGCAGTTCGCTTTAGGTTTACCTATGGTGCCCTCTAATTGGGGGAGCAGAAACCAAGTTGGACCAACTCCACACGGCCCGAGCCACGCACCCACTGTGCGCGGCCAGCCGGGAGCTGCTGCAGATAGACCTTTGGCCATACAGCACCTTCTTGCTTCTCGCCGCTGAGCAGCAAACCATTTGCACCGTTGTCCCGGATGCCTTGTGCAAAAGTGTCATACGTGGCTCTCGACACACCAGCCGCGCGGCGTGCAATCCACACGTGAAGACCAATATCTGTGCCATGGGAGAGGAAGGGCACCAGTGGCCGGAGCGGGTTATTGGTTCCCTCGAACTGCTCGAAGTCATCCACCACAATGTAGATTTCGGGGCCTTGCCACCACGACCGATTGCGCAATTGTTCCTGCGTTACATCCGCAGGGGGCAAACGCCTCTCCAGCTCCTTAGCGATACCTTTTGCCAATAACTCCGCCGCGGATTTTGTGCCCGCGTACTCACCCAGGAACTCCTCAGGACACTCGCCAAGCAAGGTGCGGCGGGCGTCGAAAATACCAAACATCACCTGGCCCGGTTGCTTGCCACGAATTGCCTCCGACATCAACGCGCGAAGCGCCGTAGTCTTGCCTGACGCATGCTCACCCACAATGAACAAATGACGCTGAGCGCCATCCAAATCGAAGCGCACCGGCTGCAACGTTGATTCCGCCAACGCCACCACAGCAGGCTGACCGCCGCTGGCCTCAATCAACTCCTGCAGCATTACCTTCTCCGGCAACATGCGTACCGCAGGCGCATTCTTAAATGGGCTTGCTTGAGCAATCGCGGAAATCAACGCCTGCATGGACTGCTCCCGAACCACATCTGGCTGGTTCAGCACAGGGCTTGCCACATGGGAGAACAGCTTGTCCGCCGACAAAATGCGACCCGTCGGCTGACCCGCCAACTGTTCTTGTGGCTTCTTCCCGATTGAAGAATCCAGAGGATCATTCAGGCGATGTTCCAGCTTTGTGCCAATTACAGCCTGCAGTTGCAGTCGGAAATCTGCCCAGCGTCCCGTTGCAAACACCACGTGTACGCCATAGCCCAGGCCACGGGCAGCCAAGTTCTGAGCCTGCTCTGCCAGATCCTCAAAGTCATGACGAAGAGTGGCCCAGCCATCGATAATGAGGAAGACATCCGCGCTGGGCAGCTCCGGAAGACGACCCGCCGCGTGTGCAACCCGCAAATCTTCCACGCTGGACAAGCGATGCTCAGCGAAAATACGCTCGCGAT
Source organism: Corynebacterium sp. TUM25020 (assembly GCF_056388495.1). Lineage (NCBI taxonomy): Bacteria > Bacillati > Actinomycetota > Actinomycetes > Mycobacteriales > Corynebacteriaceae > Corynebacterium > Corynebacterium sp. TUM25020. The sequence goes on from NZ_JBWJFG010000007.1 coordinate 33,647, forward strand.
CGGCGAGGAACTGCAGCATCTCAGAAAACATGCGGCGCAGCTTATCCTCATCAAAACGAGTTGCCACATCACCAACATGAGGAAGCTCTGCAAACGCGGTGAACGCCGAACCATTCAGGTCCGCGATGTACATGGACACTTCCGCAGGAGTGTGCGTCAGAGCCGTGGCCAGAACCAGAGACTTCACCGTTGTCGTCTTGCCAGATTGCGGAGCACCCATGATAGCGACATTGCCCTGCGAACCCGCCAAATCGACAACAAGCGGGCCCTGCCACTGCTCCAAAGGCTTATCCTTTAGCCCCAGAGGAATCTGCAGTTGACCGGTGCGCTGAGCACGCATGCCGCGGTCAGATGTGAGCTCTACCTGGCCCAACGCCGAGCCAAGATCGATCCTGTCAGGAACCGGAGGAAGCCAAATCTGACGGGTAGGTTCCGCAGCGGGGATCAAGCGGGACACAACCAGCTCCAACGTCGTAGTCGGCTCTACCGTCGGTTGGATATCCGCCGACCTCTTGGCATTCGTAGCCAGCGAGAGCTGGTGAGCCTCAACACGCTGCTGCAGCCAGCTTTCCGTCGTATTCTCTAGCTCCAGAGGCATCGGAACAGGTGGAAGCTCGCGCTCCTCCTGGGATGCGGAGGACGTGTACGGTCCCGACACATAAGCGGCCTTAAAGCGGTCAAAGATATCCGGATCCACCTTCAAATAACCCGAACCGGGAATTGGGGGAAGCTCGTGGGCTGCCGTGGAACCAATGGCCGTGCGAGATTCGGACGCGGAAAACGTACGCAGGCCAATACGGTAGGACAAGTAAGACTCCAAGCCGCGCAGGCGGCCTTCCTCCAAACGCTGAGAAGCCAAGAGAAGGTGCACGCCAATGGAACGGCCGATGCGCCCGATCTGCACAAACAATTCGATAAACTCCGGCTTGGCTGCCAGAAGCTCACCAAACTCATCGATCACCACAAACAGGACAGGCAGAGGATCCATAGAGGTTGAGCCATCCTGGTCGATCTGCTTTTGTCGAATGGCGTTGTACTCCGCAACATTGGCCAAGTTGCCAGCCTTTTGTAGAACATGCTGGCGACGCTGAATCTCGCCCAAAATTGAATCATGCAGGCGATCCACCAAGCCAGCCTCGTCCGCCAAGTTATCCACCACCGCAGCCGTGTGAGGGAGTGGCTCCAAGCCGGCAAAGGTCGCGCCACCCTTAAAGTCCACCAGAACCAGCGACAGCTGATCGGGATGATGGTTGATGACCTGAGCCAAAACGATGGTGCGCAACACCTCAGACTTACCCGAACCGGTCGCACCCACACATAGGCCGTGCGGACCCATTCCGGATCTCGCCGATTCCTTAATATCTAGGTAGATCGGTTGCGCTTCGGCGTCGATTCCGAAAGGCACCTTCAAGAACTCATCCGCGCCGCCCGGACTCCATTGGTGGGCAATGTCGTAGGTAGCAAAGTCATCAATGCCTAGCATCGCATCCAAGCCGATGGTCTGTTCAAGCGGAGCGTCGGGCGTGGCATCCTCCACCAAGCGTAGAGGTGAAAGCGAACGCGCCACGGATTCCGCTAAGGCAGGGGAGACCTGATCCAACCGGCCACGGAAGCCTCCATACAGCATGCGCTCTACAAAGCCATCCTCGCCAGGTTTGGGCTCGCGCACCTCACCACGGTCGATCAGCTGAACCTGGAATTCGCGGGAATCCTCAATGGATACACGGACGTCCACGTGGCTCGGCTCATCCTGCTGACGCAGAGACGTGGCCAGCACAGCAATACGGGCCTTCTCCAGGCTCAACACCTGAGACAACTGGCCCTCCAGCCAGCGCCCATGCTCGGAGTCCATGTTCAGCACCACCACAATGAAAGGCTCCTCCAGAGACCTCATTTGGTACCGGGCGCGCTCCTTCAACTCGTCATTGCGGCGCTCCACCTCCTGAAGCAACGATTGGGCGGAAGTTTCATCGTGGCTCACCTGGCGCTTACCCAGAGGGCCATCAAACTCGTCCTCACTCAAGACGTGAGGAAGCCACAGCGCCCAATCTGCCGTATCCGCATGATCAGCCAACGGCAATGCAAAGTGGAAACGCACATCGTCAGGAGCATGAAACACCGCCGCCTGGGTGACAATCGTGCGGAGGGCCTCCGTTGTCAGCTGTGGAGATCCCACCAAACTGACCACACCACGGGCGGGAATGGCGATGGGAGTATTCTCCACGGTTTGAGTGCGCTTCAGCATGCGTTCGGCGTGCGCTTGGGAGATCGGCTCCGGAATGGCCAACGGATCCGTGGCCTCCTTCACCTTGATGCCGCACGCCAGTTGGCACGTTCCTGATCCGATGCGGGTGACCAAAACATCTTCGTCACCACGACGCCGCTCCCACAGACGGAAGGGATTTCGAATGGCATCCTGCAGCGCGCCTGGCTCGGGGCTGCGCATTGCTGCGACTTTTTGTTGCTCAGTTGCCTTGTCTTTTGCCTTCGCCTCCATTTCCTTCAGGTGCTCCAAGAAACGAACGCGGGCTGTTTCGGCCTCCTTGCGCTTGCCCGTGCGCGAACGCGCGAACATCACCAGCGCGCTGACAATCACCATCACGAACATCACCGAGCCAATGGCCATGCGGATAGGGTTGCCGGACGACATCATCATGAGCACCATGCCCATGCCACCAATAACTGGTAGCAGGAACGTAACCGCATTCGCCGCCGCGCCATTGGAACGGATCGTTGGAATCTGAGCCAACTCCAACGGCCCTTGTGGCATTATGGCTCGATTCGCGCGGGCCGGACGGTGAATAATTTTGGTGGACATTACTTCAGCAAAAACTCTCTACGCACGTATCGGGGATCAACAGGACAATCGGCCACTAGGCGCATACAAGGGCACCCAGCCACGTGCCACACGACAATCCATGTAATCATTACTACTATGTCTGCGATGTTTGTGAGATTAAGTGTGTTTTGGCAAGACCATCAACTGGATGTCAGCCTCCCAGCACACAGGCCCGTTATCGACTACCTCGATGACGTGGTGGAACTGTTCCGGGGACGAGTAGCAGATTCCAAATTTACCGCAGACGTGGAAGCTACCGCGCACCTGTGGGTATTGTCCTCCCCAGAAACGGGGATTATCAACGCTGAACGCTCTCTCGAAGACTATGAGGTGCTGGACGGGCACAAGCTTTACCTGTCGCAGCGAGCTGAAGCCGCCCACGCACCATTTGTCGATGACATCATGGCCGAAATGCGCAGCACCATTGGAGCCTCCCAGTTTGCGTGGTCTGGAACCACCCGCACGGATGGACTGCTGGCAACTATGTTGGCCACTATTACGTTGGTTGGCTTCGTCGCACTCAAGGGTGTGTGGGGTAGTAGTCTCGCAGGGCTTGGCTTTGGGCATAGCTCGTCAGCCGGCGGACACGTTGTGGAGGCGTGGAACTCAGGTCGAATCACAAGCGTCGTGACCGCTACTATCCTGACCCTCCTGGCAATCGGGATTGCCCTGTGGAAGCCCCGTCCGTGGGCACAGAAGTTGGCGTGGGCCCTGCCTATCTTCGGGTTCATTGTCTCCGCAGCCGTGTTACGCCCCGTGGAAAGTGCGCCAGGGCTAGCCTGGACGATCAGTATCACTGCGCTCTGTACAGCCATCGCAGCTTGGATCGCGCTGAGTAGGCAAGCGACAGCTACAGCGGTTGCAGCCGGAATCGTCGCCATTGCTGCGGCGGTCTTCGGCCTGGCAACCTTCCTTGGAGCAAGTCCTTTTGCGCTGGGTGCGTGGACAGCCTGGCTGCCTATTGCGATGCTACTGACCACGTCGACTCTTGCCATCAGTAGCACCGGGCTTGCCGCGATGCTGCGTCGCAGTGACGCAGGTGAATCCATTAGCCGCGAATCCATTCGCGCTGCCGCCCTGCGCACTGAAGCAATTAGTCGCGGTATTAGCTGGGCCGCAACAATCATGGGCGCCCTCATTGTTCTTGTTCTCAACTCAAGCAGCTACTGGCAACAGGGGCTCATTGCAGCCCTGCTGGCGATCATCTTGATCCTGCGTACGAATGGCTTTTCGGATGCTCGCATCATTAGCCCTCTGCTCATCGCCGGAATCATCGGCCTCGCCATGAGCGCTGGCAGCTTCGTGCATTGGCTCTCAGGTGACCAAACGCAGACTGGCAAGGACTCCACTGATGAGTTTGGTGTGAATGCGTGGGTCTTCAACGGTGCTACTGATAGTTGGCAACCATGGGCTGCAGCCGCCCTGGTCACCGTCATCTCGCTGATTGTTCTAGCCTTTATCGCAAATCGTCAGCCGGACGAACTAGCCGAGGCTCGCATGGCCAAAGTCATCACATTCATTGACGTGGTGGCGTCCCTTGCTTTCATCCCAATCGTCCTGATCGGGCAAGGTGTGCTGACCTACTACTGGGCGGTCAGTTAGGCGTCGTTCTACAGTTAGGCGTCGTTCTACTAGGACTCTGGCGATAGATAAAAGAAAGCTCGTGGCGCGAGGAACGCACCACGAGCTCTTTTAGAACCAGCGTATTCTACCGAGAGTTATCTAACTGGCAGCTGTCCAGCCAGTTCGGTCCACCCAACTTACGGTGGCTAGATTTTGGCTAGATTCTCTCGATCTTGCCCACTGCGTGCAGAGTCTTCAACTTGGAAGCCTTGCGCAGCTGCAGATCCCACTCGCTGGGGCGCGGGTAGGCCTTGTCGCCCGCAGCCTCGGCGAAGAATGCCACGGTGGTCGGCAGCGTAACGGGCTTGGCGAATTCCACGCTGAAACGTGCGGCGGACGGCAGCACACCCTCCAAGCCACGCAGCATCGTGGCGGCGGACCACATTCCGTGCGCGATGACGGCCGGGAAGCCGAACGCCTTCGCACCAATGCCGGAGACGTGGATCGGATTCTTGTCACCCGAAGCCTGCGCGTACTCCTGAATATCCGCCGGGGTCACGCGGTACTTCGCGGTAGGAGTTGCGTTGTACTCGTCGAACTCAGCCGGCTCCAGAATACGGCCGTCGGTCGGCTGCTGATCCTTGTAAGGGGAGGAGCTAGACAGCTTCGCACCCTTGGATAGGAAGCCACTAGTCTGCTTCCATACGTCCTCGCCGTTTACGGAGACAACGGTGACAACATCCAGCAACACGCCCTTGGTGTGCGGGCGCAGGTTCTCCGCGTGTACGCGGATATCCAGTACGTCATCCACGGTCAGGTCGCGGGTTTGCTCGATGCGGTTGGTCAGGTGCACCAGCCCCACGGCGTTGACGGGGGAGTCCTTGGCCGTCAGGATCTTCATGACGATAGGGAAGCTCAGCACGTACGGGTACGTCAGCGGCAGCTCGTTGCGCAGACGCAGACCCGTTGCCGCGTTGTAGGCCGCTAGTTCGGGCACGTTGATCTTGACGCCCTCAACCTTGAACGCAGTCGTTGGGTTCTCCTTGGCGCTGCGGGAGCTACCCACACCCGGAACAACATCCTTGACTGCATTGCGGTATTCCTCCATCAGAACCGGGATGGAGTCCAGCTTCTTGTAGTCAACCACTAGTCGTGGCTCCTTTCTCTACAGCTCGCTCGAAGAGGCTCGGCTTAGGCTCCCAGCATTGCCTGGCCACACACGCGGACAACGTTACCGGTGACAGCCTGGGAAGCCGGGGAAGCGAAGTAGGCAATGGTCTCGGCAACGTCCACGGTCTCGCCACCCTGCTGCAGGGAGGAGAGCAGACGGCCACCGACGCGGGTGCCGAACGGGATAGCAGCGGTCATCTGAGTCTCGATGAAGCCCGGAGCAACAGCGTTGACAGTGATGCCACGGTCAGCCAGCTTGTCGGAGAAGGAATCGACAAAGCCGATCACGCCGGCCTTGGTAGCACCGTAGTTGGTCTGACCACGGTTACCGGCGATACCGGCAATGGAGGCCACACCGATGACGCGACCGTTGTCGGCCAGGCCACCGTTCTCCAGCAGCTTCTCGGTGATGCGAACCGGTGCAACCAGGTTCACGGCGATAACGGAATCCCAGCGACCCTCGTCCATGTTGGCCAGCAGCTTATCGCGGGTGATACCAGCGTTGTGAACGATGATGTCGACCGGACCGCCGTGGCGAGCCTCAGCGTGCTCCTTCAGCTTGTCCGCAGCGTCTGCCGCAGTAACGTCCAGCGGCAGGGCAGTGCCGCCGACCTTGTTGGCGGTCTCGGCGAGGCCCTCGCCAGCCTGCGGAATATCCACGCAAATGACCTTTGCGCCGTCGCGAGCCAGCACCTCTGCGATGGTGGCACCGATACCACGGGCAGCGCCGGTAACCACAGCGATCTTGCCCTCGGAAGGCTTGTTCCAATCAGCCGGGGCGGTCGCGGACTGGGCGTCAACGCGAATAACCTGTGCGTCCACGAAGGCCGACTTAGCAGATAGCACGAAGCGCAGGGTGGACTCCAGGCCAGCCAGATCGGCGGCAGCGTCCGGAGCGGTGTAGACCAGCTGGATGGTAGCGCCGCGCAGCAGCTCCTTACCGACGGAGCGGGTGAAGCCCTCCAGAGCACGCTGAGCGATGCGCTCGTCAACGTCGTTGATCAGTTCCGGGGTGGTGCCGATAACCAGCAGGCGTGCGCAGGGCTGTAGCTGGCGCATGACCGGGTGGAAGAAGTCGTACAGCTGGCGCAGATCCTCTGGCTTGGTGATGCCGGTGGCGTCGAAAACCAAGCCGGCGTACTTGTTGTCGCCAGCAGAAGTGGAGACGGTGTAATCGTCGGCAAGCAGCTCCTCGATACGGCCGACCAGGCGACCGGAGCCACCCAGCAGTACGCGACCGTCCAGGGCGGGCTCGCCCTCCTTGTAACGACGCAGCTTCGTCGGTACCGGCAGGCCAACCTGCTTGGAGACCTTCTTGCCGAGATCCGAGTTGATGAACTTCAGGTATGCATCCTGGTTTTCAGGCACTAGCTTAAACTCCTCATGTCGATAGAAGTATGTGGTTGAAGACTACGTGGAGATTTACGCTTCCTCATCGCAATGTGCGGCAAGTGAGCGCGAAATATACAAGTCTTGTCGGCAATACGTACACGTGCATAGCCGTGACAATGTATGTTCTCATGTATAACCATACGGTGTGATCGAGCACACCGTGTAGGAAAACGTTCTTTCAATTCACATTCTTCGATGGAGTGACACAAAAATATGACTAACGGAGCACCCCGCAAGGTCGCCATCCTGGGCGGCAACCGCATCCCGTTCGCACGTTCCAACAAGGAATACGCAAACGCGTCTAACCAAGACATGCTGACCGCTGCCATCGACGGCCTGGTCGCACGCTACGGCCTGCAGGGCGAAGAGCTGGGCGAAGTCGTCGCCGGCGCCGTGCTGAAGCACTCCCGCGACTTCAACCTGACGCGCGAGACCGTCCTCGGCTCCGCACTGTCCTCCACCACCCCGGCCTTCGACCTGCAGATGGCCTGCGGCACCGGCCTGGCTGCCCTGGTGCAGGTTGCAGACGCACTCGCCCTGGGACGTATCGAGTCCGGCATCGGCGGCGGCGTAGACACCACCTCCGACGCACCGCTGGCCGTCAACGATCAGCTGCGCAAGACCCTGATCAAGCTGAACAACGCGAAGACCACCACCGATCGCCTGAAGCTGGTCGGCCAGATCCGTCCCTCCCAGCTGGCTCCGGAGCAGCCGAACAACGGCGAGCCCCGCACCGGTCTTTCCATGGGTGACCACGCGGCCATCACCGCCCGCGAGTTCGGCCTGACCCGTGAGGAGCAGGATCAGCTGGCGGCAGAATCCCACCAGAAATTGGCTAAGGCCTACGATGAGGGCTTCTTCGAGGACCTCATCACCCCGTTCCTGGGCGTGCAGCGCGATACCAACCTGCGCCCGGACTCCAACGTCGAGAAGCTGGCTAAGCTGAAGCCGGTCTTCGGCAAGAAGGACGCCGAGCAGCACGGCACCAAGGCCACCATGACCGCCGGTAACTCCACCCCGCTGACCGACGGCGCTTCCGCAGTCCTGATCTCCTCCGAGGAATGGGCTGCAGAGCACAACATCCCGGTCAAGGCATACCTGGTGGACTCCGAGGTTGCTTCCGTGGACTTCATCAACGGTCGCGATGGCATGACCCCGGACGGCCTGCTGATGTCCCCGACCTACGCGGTTGCTCGCCTGCTGAAGCGCAACAGCCTCACCCTGCAGGATTTCGACTTCTACGAGATCCACGAGGCTTTCGCTTCCCAGACCTGCGCCACCCTGAAGGCATGGGAGTCCGACGAGTACTGCCGCGAGCGTCTGGGTCTGGACGGCGCTCTGGGTGCTATCGACCGCGAGAAGCTGAACGTCAAGGGCTCCTCCCTGGCAGCTGGCCACCCGTTCGCTGCTACCGGCGGCCGCATCATCGCTACCGCTGCGAAGGTGCTGGAGCAAAACGGCGGTGGCCGCACCCTGGTCTCCATCTGCGCTGCAGGTGGTCAGGGCATCGTCGCCATCATCGAGCGCTAGTGCGCTAGTGCCCTAGCGCTCTCGCAGCGCTAGAAGACCTTCGCCAGATCGGTCTTGTACACCACAGCGTTGTAGCTATTCCACGACGTGGCTACCCAGTACAGGTTCCCGTCAGTCTGGTGTGGGTACATGAAACCGCCGTAGATATCCGGCACCTGGGCCCTGGAGATCAGTGTTTTCTCGCTGCTCCAGGGTCCTTCTGGTTTATCGGCCTGCCGCAGTACCATGCCCTGGGTGGTTTCGTACAGAGCCAACCACTTGCCGAGGTGCTTGTTGTACTGCACCGATAGTTCGGAAACTCGCCCGTCCAGCACAGTTTTCGCCGCGTCCATTCGAGTGGTCCATCCTTGGCCATCCCAGAATTCTGCAGAGCTGAAGTCGGGGAACTCCGCTTCGCTGATGCGCGCCAACCGAGCCTGGCCCGAGCGCCCCGAAGGGGTTCCATAGACGTACACATAGCCGCCCTCGGCAGCCGTGCCTTGAGGAGGCTTAGCAAAGGCCGTCATCTGGAAGTTATCCGCGCCGGGGGAGTGAGCGGGGAAGTCTGGCAAGCGGCTATCCCCAGAGGCCACGGAACTACTGCGGTAGGAATCGCGGATCACAGAGAAAGTCTTACCGCCATCAGTGGACTTCGCGGTCGCGGCGTAGTTGGTGCGCCACTGTCCTGGGCGACCCCAGTCGCGGACGGACATGAAGTCCACATACTGTGCACCGTTAACCTCAATGCCGGCGGTAGGAATAATGGTTTTCTCCACCCCGTCGATCTTCAGCGATGCGGGGAGGAACTCCTCGGAGCGACTTCCAGTGGCAGGGCCGGTCAGGTAGATCCCGTTAGAGGGGTCCATGTCGTCCGTTTCGTACAGCGCATTGGAGTGCCAGCCATTGTTACCGGCCCCGCAGCGGAAGGAGTCGCCGAAGGCGGCGAGCACGCGTCCGTCTCCGGAATCCCACATGATGCCCAGGTCGGTGGAGCTAAGCCCGGTCTTGTCGGTGCGATCTGGCCCAAAGCGCCCCGTGAGCATGTGCAGTGCCTCGGTGTTGCCGGTGACCTTTGGCATTCCTTCGGGCTTACCGGTGAGCCATTGCGGTTGCCCCAGGCTGCCTGCCAGGGAACCGGTGCTGCTAGCTGCCAGGCCATCGCTCATGGTGGGGGTGTAGGTCCAGCATGGGTCTGCGGCGGCGTGACCAGTGGAAAGGGCGGTCACCACGGATGCGGTGGCGAGGATTGTGCCGGTGGAGAGGGTAGCTGCGAGGGAGCGACGGGCGCTGAATGTGTTCTTCATGAAGCTAATGTTTACACATGTTGTGCTGCACCGCCTGGGGAGCTTCGCTATATTCACCCATATGGCAAAATCCTCTCGCATCGCTTCCATCGTCGCCGCTACCTGCCTATCCCTTTCCACTGCAGCGGGACTCGCTGGTGCTGCGGACTCTGGCACTGCACCTGAGACCCTCCAGCCGCTTCCCACCGTCGAGGTGCCTGCGACGGGCAGCTCCGGCAGCTCCTCGCGAGTGCCGAAGGCATGCCAGAACCTGAATCAGCAGATCGATGAGGTGCGTAAGAAGTGGGATGCCGCCGTCGCGGAGCAGGATATCTACAAGGCCAATGCTTTGCGCGTCGATTTCGGCAACCTCGCCGCCAGCTACTACCAGTGCCGTTTGGCCGGGAACACCATTTCCGGTTCCCTGTAGCCGCTAGCATGGCTTCATGATCACAATTGGGCTAACTGGTGGAATCGGATCGGGCAAGTCAACCGTCTCGTCGCGGTTGGCGGAGCTCGGTGCTTTTATTGTTGACGCCGACCTGGTGGCGCGCGAGATCGTCGAACCAGCTCAGCCAGCTTTGGCTGAGCTGGCGGAGGCCTTTGATGGGGTGTTAAACCCCGATGGAACGCTGAACCGTGCTGAGTTGGCTCGCCAGGCTTTTGCGACCCCGGAAGCCACAAAGAAGCTCAACGCGATCACCCATCCGCGTATTCGTGCGCGCACGGAGGAGCTATTCAAACAGGGCAGGGAATCGGGTGCGGAAGTATTGGTCTACGACATGCCCTTGCTCATTGAGAATGGCGAGGTGAATAAGGTCGATCATGTACTGGTGGTGGATGCTCCCGATGAGCTGCGCATCGAACGCCTCGTTCAGCACCGCGGCCTGGATGAGGACGACGCCCGGCGCCGCATCGCCGCCCAGATCGATCGGGAGACTCGCCTAAGTGCTGCAGATACGGTGTTGGACAACTCCGGCAGTTTGGAAGACCTGCTGGCTCAGGTCGATGGCTTCTGGGACGGGCTGTAAAACCTACCAGAAGCGGGGGATACCAGCTCCGAAGATCGGCGGAAGGCCGTCGGCTACGACTGTCTCCGGGAAGATATACAATCCCACCGCGTCGCGGTAGCGGGACATGCGTTCCTTGGCTAGGTTCCGCTGCTGCACTGGGTCGGACTTCGAAGCCAGGCCATAAACGGTGGTACGGGGGCCGAAGGCGATGCGGTAGTCACTTACACCTCGGTGCAGGTGGCTATCGGTGGTCGCGATGACCAGCTGGCGAGGCAACGCCGTACTGCGGGGAGCGCTGGTGGCATGCTTGTTCATGCGAGCGAACACCTTCGCGCTGTGCCATGCGTTGCTAATGGTGGACCAGGAGTTGCCTTCCACATGAATGCGCTGTGGGGAAATGCCAGCCTTGACTAGCCAATTCTTCATCGCCTGGGCCTCGACATGGCCATGTTCGGTCTTTCCACCCGAGGTGATGATAGGGCTGGCGGGGTGCTTTAGGGCGTAGTCCCGGGCTACCTCCAGGCGGCGCTGTAGGTTCGGGTGTACAGAACCGTCCGGGTTCAGACCATTACCGAGGACAACCACGGTTGCGCGCGGACTGGTGGACTTTCCAGGCGTTTGGACGGGGGCTTCCAAAACCCTCAGGATGTGCTTGATCTCGGTACGTCGAGCTGGGGAGAGTCTAGCGAGCGCCGGGCGAGGATCCTTATTCATGTACTGAGCGGCTATGGCAGCTGCGGAGTAGGCGTCATCAACAGTGCGGGCAGTGCGAGCCCCGCTGGGGCCCACCGGCAACAGATCGCCAGGAATAACGACGGTGTTGGGGCCGATCGGCGCGGGACCGACAACGATCGGTGGAATGGCAGGCGTAGCTATGGCAGTAGGGGTTACAGCGGGGGCGACAGACGGTGCGACAAGAGGCGCCGCAAAGAGAGTGACGGTGAGGAAAGAAGCGAGGGAAGAAAAGCGCGCACGGGAAGAGAGATTCATGTGAATTACCTTAGAGTGGCAAGGGTAGATGCGCTGGGCAAAGGGAGCGAGGTAGTGAGTGCTGTCCTGGGCGACACGTAGACTGGTGCGCATGGCCTTTGCAGCAGAACGTCCCGAATTGTCGTACTCCGAGTTCCGTCCCGTAGGGGAGGTCGAACGCTCGAATGCGAAGTTCGAAGTCATCAGCGACTATCAACCCGCTGGCGATCAGCCGAAGGCTATCGAGGAACTGCACCAGCGGTTAAACAGAGGCGAGCGCGACGTGGTGCTGATGGGCGCCACCGGTACCGGCAAGTCCGCGACCGCGGCGTGGCTAATTGAGAAGGAACAGCGCCCCACCCTAGTGATGGCGCCAAACAAGACCTTGGCGGCACAGTTGGCCAACGAGCTGCGCAGCCTGCTGCCGAACAACGCGGTGGAGTACTTCGTCTCCTACTACGACTACTACCAACCAGAGGCGTATATCGCGCAGACGGATACGTACATCGAAAAGGATTCCTCCATTAACGAAGACGTGGAGCGGCTCCGTCACTCCGCGACCTCTGCGCTGCTATCGCGCCGGGACGTGGTGGTTGTGTCCTCGGTCTCCTGCATCTACGGCCTCGGCACCCCGCAGTCTTACCTGGACCGCTCGGTGGTCTTGAAGGTCGACGAGGAGGTCGAACGCGATCGGTTCCTGCGCCTGCTGGTGGATATCCAATACTCCCGCAACGACGTCGCCTTTACCCGCGGCACCTTCCGCGTCAAGGGCGACACGGTAGACATCATCCCCGCCTACGAGGAACTGGCAGTTCGTGTGGAGTTCTTCGGCGACGACATTGATGCGCTGTACTACATCCATCCCTTGACGGGAGACGTGATTCGTCAGGTTGACGAACTGCGCATCTTCCCAGCCACCCACTATGTGGCGGGTCCGGAGCGCATGGAAAAGGCGATGCAGGCGATTAAGGAGGAGCTGGCGCAGCGGCTGGAGGAATTGGAAAACCGCGGCAAGTTGTTGGAGGCTCAGCGCCTGCGCATGCGCACCGAGTACGACCTGGAGATGATCCAACAGGTGGGCTTCACCAGCGGTATCGAGAACTACTCCCGCCACATTGACGGACGTGCGGCAGGGTCTGCGCCCGCTACGCTAATCGACTACTTCCCGGAGGACTTCCTCACGATTATCGACGAGTCACACGTGACCGTCCCACAGATCGGCGGCATGTTCGAAGGCGACATGTCTCGCAAACGCAACCTGGTGGAGCACGGATTCCGCCTGCCTAGTGCCCTGGATAACAGGCCATTGACATGGGAGGAGTTCGACGATCGTAAAGGCCAGTGCGTCTATATGTCTGCGACCCCCGGCGATTACGAGATTGCCGCCGCCCAAGGCGAATATGTGGAGCAGGTCATTCGCCCGACTGGCCTCGTGGATCCGAAGGTAGAGGTGCGTCCAACCGAAGGCCAGATCGACGATCTGATTGAGCAGATCCGTCAGCGAACCGAGAAGAACGAGCGCGTGCTGGTGACCACCCTGACCAAGCGCATGGCAGAGGACCTCACCGACTACCTGCTGGAACATGGTGTCAAGGTGCGCTACATGCACTCGGATATTGACACACTCAAACGCGTGGAGCTGCTGCGCCAGCTACGCCTCGGCGAATTCGATGTGCTGGTCGGTATCAACCTGCTGCGTGAGGGTCTTGACCTGCCAGAAGTATCGCTGGTCGCTATTTTGGATGCGGACAAGGAGGGCTTCCTGCGATCCGAACGATCCCTGATCCAGACCATCGGTCGCGCAGCCCGCAACGTCTCGGGCGAAGTCATCATGTACGCGGACAAGGTCACTGACTCTATGCAGTACGCCATCGACGAAACGGAGCGCCGCCGTGCCAAGCAGATCGCCTACAACAAGGAGCACGGAATTGACCCGCAACCCTTGCGCAAGAAGATCGCCGATATCTTGGATCAAGTTGCGGAGCTTGAGGCAGAAGCAGGAAATGACGCCGATACCACCTCCGGTGGCAAGGGCGAATCGCCCGAAGCAGATTGGGCGCTGGTACGCGGCTCCACCGATGAGCCAATGGCACGTCCACAGCTAGAAAAGCTCATCCAAGAGATGACCGAGCAGATGAAATCGGCGGCCAAGGAGCTGAAGTTTGAACTTGCTGGTCGCTTGCGCGATGAAATTGCAGACCTAAAAAAGGAACTACGGGGCATGATCGACGCTGGGTTGTAAGATTGGGGTTATGTACAACACAGTCGTGGTCGGAACCGATGGGTCAGAATCTTCTTTTCTAGCAGTGCGACGTGCCGCAGGCGTGGCCGCAGCAATGAATGCAGAGCTTGTTCTGGCCAGCGCGTATGTGGGGGAGCATGCGGATACCGCGGCAAAGCAGACCACCGCAGTGGAAGGTGAAATGTCTGCGTCTGAGGTGTTGGCGTCCGCACGAAAAGAAGCTGAGGACGCAGGGGCGGCAAAGATCCGTGCGGTGCTGAAGGAAGGCGACCCGGTCGAGGCTTTGATGAGCATCGTGAAGAGCGAGGGAGCAGATCTGCTCGTGGTTGGAAACCGTGGGATCAATTCCCTGACAGGCCGACTACTGGGAAGCGTGCCTGCCGACGCTGCGCGCCAGGCGGAATGCGACGTGATGATCGTTCACACCGTAGGGATGAAAGACTAGGCCTTTAATCTAGCGCCACGGCAACGGGCGCGTGTGTACGACTGTAAGCCCCTGAGTGGCACGGGTCATTGCTACGTAGAGATCGTTGAGCCCTTGGGGGGAAGCCTCCACAATGTCCGCCGGCTCGACCAGCACAACCTCGTCGAATTCCAGCCCTTTCGCAGATGCCGTATCGACCAGCACCACTTCCGCGCCGGTGGCCTCTAACAGCTCGGCTATCGCCGACCGTAAGGCGTCCGGGGCAGCGGCAATGACACCGATCAGTCCCTCTTCGCCTGTCAGTTCACGGGCTTGCGCGATGGCCTCCCGCACTCCTTCCGACAGTGGCATCTCATCCGTGGGAACTACATAGCGCACGCCCGTGCCGGACTCTCGCAGCGCTACGGGATCAGGTTGAGCGGGATCGATCTGCTGCAACAGAGGTGCGGCAAGATCCGCAATGTCTTTCGGTGTCCGATAGTTCACCGTCAACTGGTGCAGTTGCCAACGGTCGGCCACGAAGGGCGAGAGTGCCTCCGACCAGCTATCCACCCCACCGGGGTTGCCCGTCTGCGCTGGGTCACCGACCAACGTCATCCACTTGTTCGGCGAGCGGCGGAAAACCATCCTCCAGGCCATGTGGCTTAGCTCCTGGGCTTCGTCCACGATCACATGCCCGAAGGCCCAACGACTATCAGCTGCAGCGCGTTCGGCAGTAGTGCGCTGATCGCGTACCCGCTGGCGGGCGGCGAGCGTTTCCGCGTCGATGACGTCGTAGGCCATCAGCACCTCGGGCGCGAAGCCATCGTCGAGGTCTTGGCTAGCCGAGCCGGTAAGAATGTCGAGAGCCTCCTGCGCCTCCGCGATCTTCTCCAGCCATTGTTCACGTTCCTCGGCCGCGGACTCCTCGTCGGAGACATAGCCAAGCAAGTCGATGAGTTCGTCAATGAGTGGCGCGTCGGCGTCAGTCCATTCACCGCTGGGGTGTGCGGAAAGACCGCGCCAAGTGTCCTCGTCATAGTCGACGGCGATAGCCGCGGGGTTTGCATAGAGCCGCTCTAAGACCTCGGTGGGGTGCAGTTCAGGCCAGAATTGCCCCAGCGCGTCCACGATCGCAGGGTCTGCGCCGAGCTCCTCACGCAGGGTGGCAATGTCCCCCTTACCCAGCAGGTTCGCGCCACCAAGCGGGTCGGCACCAATGTTTTCTCCCAAAGCCTCCGCCAGGGCGTTGAGACCGTGGTCTAGGAAGGCCGCTCGCGCGTGGTTGTGTGGCTTCCGGCTGCGGCGAGCACGAGTGCGGGCTGAGCGCACCATCTTTGGTGTCAGCTGCACGTTGAGTCCGTCGATGCTGAGCTCGATGTCGGTGTCCGGCACGGTTTGATACGCCTTGATGGCGTCGGAAAGGATCGTTAGCATTTCCCCCGAGCCTTTCACTTCGCGCGCCAGCAGGTTCGTCTCCGGCACGGTTTTTAGGTTCGGCAGAAGGGTGCCGGGGGTCGCGAGCACCACGCCGGTTTCGCCCAAAGACGGAAGCACCTGCGAGATATAGGAAAGGAAGCGGTCGTTTGGCCCGATGATCAGCACGCCAGTGTTGCTCAGTTGCTCACGCCATGTGTACAGCAGGTATGCCGCGCGGTGCAGTGCGACGGCCGTCTTGCCAGTGCCCGGTGCGCCTTGCACGACAGTTACTCCGCGGTGTTCGGCGCGGATGATCTTATCCTGCTCCGCCGCGATCGTCTCGACGATGTCCTGCATATATGGGGTGCGTGCTCTGTTGACTGCGTCGAGCAGCGCCTCTTCTTTGGCGACGCCACCTCGCGCTCCCGCCCCCGCAGAATCAGCGGGGTTTTGCGTATTGGAAAGCTGCTCGTCTGCCACGCTGCGTACTGTGCGGCCACGAGTGGTGATATGCCGTCGCGTATGTACCCCGTCGGGGTGCAGGGTAGTGGCCAGGTAGAAAGGGCGAGCTAGGGGAGCACGCCAGTCCATAAGGAGGGTACGCATCTGCTCGTCATCATCGTGCAATCCGATGCGCCCGATATAGCGGCGATCCAGCTTTTCGCTTCCAGGCGCGGGATTTTCCGCCTCCGGGTCTTCGACGTCGATACGCCCGAACATCAAACCAACTTCTGCAGCGGAATAGGAATCGAGGCGTTGGGCAATGTCCCTTGCCTCGCGGTCGCGAACCATGAGTCCCTGCGGGTCGTCGATATCGGCTTCAAGGCGGACGGCCTTGAGGCGTTGTTCCAGTCTCTGGCGGGCGTTATCTACCCGCGAGAGGAGATCGTCGAGGTAGTTCTGCTCGGCGGCGATGTCGTTGTTGGGCGCCAAGGTGGTTGCGGGTTCCCTTCTGTCTAAGTCGGTGGTCTGCGGGTGTGTTGCAGGCGTCTAAAGGGGTAGAGCAAGCCATCATACTCTCTTGCCTGTTGTTCGTGATGGGAGTTCGTGCAGCGCTCGGCATTATCGCCAACTTCCTGATGCAGAACTTCGGTCCACGCTAGAAGCGCCACGGCCAGAACCCCAGCCAGAATCCTGGGAAACAAGCATAAAAAAAGAACCCCTGGGCAGGGGTTCTTTTTCTTTCCCCACTACCCAGACCGGCAGGAGGGGAGAAAAAGGGCTACTTCTGCAGGCGCTTTTGTGCCTTCTTGGCGCGCTTCTGAGCCTGCTTCTGTGCCTTCTGCGCACGCTTGCGCGACTTCTTGGTAGCCTTCTGAAGATCCTTCTTCAGGGCTTCAGAGTCGAAGTCATCCCACGCACCCTGCGCCTTGGCAGCTGCGGTCTGCGCGTAATCGGAAGCCTGGTCGCCGAAGTCAGCTGCGCGCTCGCGCAGGTTCTCGGCGGTTTCCTTCCACTCGTCCTGGTGCTCGTCTACATAGTCGGCAACCTTCTCCTGCACCTGACCGGCAACTTCCTTCGTCTTGGCAAAGAAGCCCTGTGCCTGGTCGGAAGCGTTAGCGGCGAAAGCCTTGGACTGGGTCTGAGCGTTCTCCAGCATCTTCTGCTGCTCGGACTTACCCGGCATTGCCTGCTGTGCGCGCCACTTCAGACCCGGCTTTCCAGCGGTGTCTGCGGAAGTGATGACGAGGCCTCCCAGCAGAGCCAGGTCGGTAACCAGGCCACGGATCTCTTCCTTGCGTTCTGCACCATTGGTGGCGTTCCAAAATGCGTGGCGGGACAGAGCCGTCGGGATCTGTACCGCAGCCAGGGTGGCGGCAGCCAGGCGCGGAGCCTTACCCGTTGCCAGCAGGGCAGAAGCTACAACCTTGGTGGTGCCAACGATGCGAACGGTGGATTCTGCATCGTCTGGAATCAGGCCGGCCTTATCCTGCGGCAGAACGGAACGCAGGGTGCCGTTGATGGCCTTTGCGTCCTCGGCGTACTCGTTGCTATTCAGCAGCATCTGAGCACCGTCGACGGCAAAAGCGGATGCCAGCAAAGGGCGGGCAAGGGTACGGAACATTTGGGTCTACACACTCCTCAATCGTTGGTGGCACGACCCTTGACTAATTTTAGTCGTGCTCGATCACTCATCCAGGTTACCGGAAGTGACCACGTCCCGAGTGGAAGTACACCGCTTGCTACCAACCCCGTGCGGCCCATTCCGCAAGTTTGCCCTTTTCTGCTCCGACGGTAGTGGAGTCGCCGTGACCAGGGTGAATGCGAGTGTCCTCCGGGAGGTTGAAGATCCTGTCGCGCACGTCGCCCAGGAGCTGCTGGAATTGCTCGGGATTGTTTGTTTTTCCGACGCCACCGGGGAAAACACTGTCACCCACCCACGCTCGTGGCACGCGCCCGTCGGCCAAATCCAGCACTGCCAAGCCGCCCGGGGTGTGGCCCCGGAGCTCGACTACCTGCAAGCCGAGCTCCGGCAGCTGTGCACCAGCCAGGTCCAGTGGTTCCCGGGAACCTTCGTCGTTTCCGTACACCCGATCCGGCGCCACGGGCAGCGCCTCGGCATCCAGGCGCGGCCCGTGGTGGCGGGCGCCTGTCGCCTTTAGGACGTCTGCCAGCGCGCGAGTGTGGTCTGCATGCTGGTGAGTAGTGAGCACATCGGTGATGCGCACACCCAGCCGTTCGGCCAGGCCCAGCAGGTGTTCTGCATCATCGGCGGCATCCACCAGCAGCGCTTCGCCGTCCCGGCACAGCAACCACACATTGTTGTCCATAGAACCCACGGTGGTAACGGCATACGTATGGGCGTCAGAACTTAAAACCTGCACGTCGCGCGGTGCGGAAAGATGGCTAAATTCAGTAACTTGCTGCATGGCACCACACTAGCGATGTCTCGGCGATGGCGTAGACTAGCAGGGTTGATGCTTCAACAATTAAGGAGTAAATAGTGGCCGATCAGCTGATTGTCCGTGGAGCCAGCGAACACAACCTCAAGGGCGTGGATATCGACCTGCCACGCGACAAGATGATCGTGTTTACGGGCCTGTCCGGCTCGGGTAAATCCTCCCTGGCCTTCGACACGATCTTCGCAGAAGGCCAGCGCCGATACGTCGAATCTTTGAGCTCCTATGCGCGCATGTTCCTCGGGCGCATGGATAAGCCGGACGTGGAGCTGATCGAAGGGCTGTCCCCTGCGGTTTCCATCGACCAGAAGTCCACGAACCGCAACCCGCGCTCGACCGTCGGCACGGTAACCGAGATCTTCGACTACCTGCGCCTGCTGTACGCCCGCACCGGTACCCCGCACTGCCCGAAGTGCGGCGAGGTGATCCAGCGCCAAACTCCCCAAGAGATCGTGGATCAGATCCTCGCGATGGAACAGGGGCTGAAATTCCAGGTACTTGCGCCCGTGGTGCGTACCCGCAAGGGCGAATTCGTGGACCTTTTCGAGGATCTTTCCGCACAGGGCTACTCCCGCGTGCGCGTCGACGGGGCTGTGTACCAGCTGTCGGATCCCCCGACACTGGAGAAGCAGGTAAAGCACGACATCGACGTCGTGGTTGACCGTCTGCAGGTTAAGGATTCCCAGAAGCAGCGTCTGACCGACTCAATCGAAACTGCGCTGAAGCTGGCCGACGGCATTGTGGCACTCGAGTTCGTCGGCCTGCCAGAGGACGACCCGAACCGCGTGCGACGCTTTTCCGAGAAGATGGCGTGCCCCAACGGCCATGCGGTGCAGCTAGAAGAGCTCGAACCGCGCACGTTCTCTTTCAACTCTCCCTACGGTGCCTGCCCCGCCTGCGACGGCTTGGGCACGCGCCTGGAGGTTGACGAGAAGCTGGTGATCCCGGACGAGGATGCGCCGGTCATTAACGCGATTGCACCGTGGGCTTCGAGCCCGAACAGTAAGTACTTCACCAAACTTGTGACTGCGCTGGGCGAGGCGATGGGCTTTGATCCTAAGTCCCCGTGGAGTGAGCTCTCGGCGGCCCACCGCAAGGCCCTCCTGAATGGCCACAAAACTCAGATCAAGGTGAGCTATCGCAATCGTTACGGTCGCTCCCGCAACTACAACGCGCCTTTCGAAGGCGTGATGCCTTTCCTTAAGCGCAAGCTCGACCAGACCGATTCCGACTGGTCGAAGGAACGCTACCGCAGCTACATGCGCGAGGTTGCATGCCCGACGTGCGACGGTACGCGCCTGAAGCCGGAGGTCCTTGCCGTGACCATCGCTGCGGGGGATCGGGAACTATCCATCGCCGAGGTGTCTGATCTTTCTATTGCCGACGCCAGTAGTTTCCTGGACAACCTTTCTCTCACCAAGCGCGAGGAGATGATTGCCGGGGCGGTTCTACGGGAGATCCAGGCGCGCCTGAAGTTCCTTTTAGACGTCGGACTGAATTATCTGTCGATGTCCCGCTCCGCGGGCACACTGTCTGGTGGCGAGGCGCAGCGTATCCGTTTGGCGACACAGATTGGTTCGGGCTTGGCGGGTGTGCTGTACGTGCTGGATGAGCCATCGATTGGCTTGCACCAGCGCGACAATGAACGTCTGATCCGTACTCTGCAGCATCTGCGGGATCTGGGGAACACCTTGATCGTGGTGGAGCACGATGAGGATACGATCCGCACCGCCGACTGGCTGGTGGATATTGGTCCGCGAGCTGGCGAGTACGGCGGCGAGATTGTCTACCAGGGCGAGCCTGAGGGAATCCTTAAAGAAAAGAAGTCTCTAACCGGCCAGTACCTCTCCGGCGAGCGAATCCTCGCGGTGCCGGAAAAACGACGTGAGATAGATAAGGGTCGTGTGTTGCAGGTACACGGGGCGCAGGAGAACAACCTGCAGAACGTGGATGTCACCCTGCCTTTGGGTGTGCTGACAGTCGTGACGGGAGTGTCTGGGTCGGGTAAGTCGTCGCTGATTAACGGCATTGTGGCTAAGTCGTTGAGCAATACCCTGAACAAGGCACGCCAGGTGCCCGGCCACCACAAGAAGATCACGGGCACGGAGCACCTCGACAAGTTGGTGCAGGTGGATCAAAGCCCGATCGGGCGCACACCGCGATCCAACCCGGCCACCTACACGGGCGTTTTCGACAAGATACGCAAGCTGTTCGCCGAGACGACGGAGGCGAAGGTCCGCGGCTATGGCCCGGGACGATTCTCCTTCAACGTGAAGGGCGGACGCTGTGAGGCCTGCCATGGCGATGGCACGTTGAAGATTGAGATGAACTTCTTGCCCGACGTGTATGTTCCCTGCGAGGTGTGCAATGGTGCGCGCTACAACCGTGAAACCCTAGAAGTGCACTACAAAGGAAAGTCCATTGCAGAAGTTCTGGACATGCCGATCTCTGAGGCTGCGGAGTTCTTTGAACCTGTGACCTCCATTTCGCGCTACCTGAACACGCTGGTGGATGTTGGACTGGGGTATGTGCGCCTGGGGCAGGCAGCAACCACCTTGTCTGGCGGTGAGGCGCAGCGCGTGAAGCTGGCCGCAGAGCTGCAGAAGCGTTCCAACGGGCGCACTGTGTACATCTTGGACGAGCCGACGACCGGCCTGCATTTCGAGGACATCCGAAAGCTCATGCTGGTAATCCAGGGGCTGGTGGACAAGGGCAACAGCGTGCTCATCATTGAACACAACCTGGATGTGATTAAGGCAGCCGACTGGATTGTGGACATGGGGCCGGAAGGTGGCTCCGGTGGCGGCACGGTCGTTGCCGAGGGAACCCCGGAGCAGGTTGCAACGGTGGAGGCCTCACATACAGGCCGTTATCTACGGTCGATGCTCTGATCCAGGGCTTGGCTGCTGAGGCTGTGCCGGACGCTGGGGCTGTTGGGACTGCTGAGGTTGTGCCGGACGCTGTGGCTGTGCTAGACGTTGGGGCTGCTGAACATGGGGCGGAACAGGGGAACCCGTCGGTGCCGCGGGTTCCATACGCGTAGCGGGCACCTGAGCATTCGTTTGGATGTTTGTAATGCCATTGCTCTTGTTCGGCTTTTCGCGCGTAACCGCCGCAATGAGCAGCACCATGCCGCAGATCAGGAATGCCAGCGCCTGCACCAATCCACCCAGAACGGAGAGGTCATAGAACACGAGCTTCCCGGTGGCGATGATTGCCAGGATCAATCCCAGCTTCGAGTTGTTGCGGTACAGCAGATATACCGCCCCCAACATCCAGCTGACGGAGATAAAAACATGGGCGATCATGAACGACAGCTTTGTGGCCGAGATGGCCATTGCAACCGCGGGAACCGCCGACGAAGCCAAGACGAGTGTGACTCCGCCGATACACATAAGAATCAATTCGGGATTGACCGTCGCACCGGGGGCTTCCCGACCGGCAATGCCCTGTAGACCCGAATCCAAGAGGTACTTATGCCGGTAAGCCAAGGCCACGGAAAGCGCCAGGCTGGTGACGAGCACAATCGCGGAGTCCGGGATGCGCATGTTGTCTGCCTCAACCCAGCTTTGCGGGGCATAGGTGAACACCACCAAGAACGAGCAGACCAATGAGATCCAGGCTATGGCCTTATATATCCGCGGCAGTCCCCATACAATTGCAGCGGAGTACAGCAGCAAGGCTACGGCGATTGCTACGGTCGAGTAGTTCAGAAACTGGACACCCTCAAGGTCTCCATAGCTAAACGCGGAGAGTTTTTGCCAACGGAAGAATCTGATGAGAAAGACGATCGGCAGCGTTCCCGCGGCGATCGAAAACAGGAAGGACGTAGCCACGGTCGGAGGCAGTGGAGCGTTTGCTGTGTAATGGGAGTCGACTTTGTAAATGGCTCCGTTGAAGTGCGCGATGAGGTAGGCAAAAAGTGTTACCACCGAGATAAAGGCAATGCTTCCCCAAGAGTCGTGGCTGCTAAGGATAAGGACAGGAACCACTACGACGGCAATGACACTACTGATGTGAAGCTGGCGCGTAGCCCATGGTGGTACGAAGCTGATGATCGCGATCAGAGTGAATCCAACTACGCCAAGCAGGAACGTTGTGAGGACGAATGAGGCACTCATGAACAGCGCGGCCATGTATGTGATCGTCGCGGTGATTTGTAGCTTGAACCACGGCCGTCCCCAGCGAGCAGCAAAGCCGCAGATAGCGGCAGCCAAAAGGCTACCCGCGAAATAGCCATTGTGGATCTCTCGCTGTGTCATTTGGTCGGCGGGGAACATCGAAAGGAAGCCGGCGGCTATTGGAACGATGAAAAGTGGGGCAAAGGCGGTGATGATGACCGCCAGAATCTCCTTCTTCCACGTATAGGCAAGCCCCAAGGCAGCTGCGCATATTACCACTGTCAGGACACTGCCGAGCGCTTCACCGAACCAATCCAGTTGGAACACCGAGACCCACAGATCAGCTAGGCCACCCAGCGTGGCAACGACAAGCAATGCTGATGCGCCGACTCCGTCCGGCTGGCGCCGGTGGATCACGGTAGAAGCAAAAGCCAGGCCTCCACAGAGGACAGCAGCGAGGACGACGGCGGCTTCTGGGCTTAGAATGCCAGAGGCATAGGCCAGCAGAGCCAGGAAGGTAAGACCCACGACGGTGATCGAGCCGCCGATAATCGCTAGCAGGCGAGTGACCAGATCCTCCTTTTCCCACCACTGCTTTAGCCTATTGACAGCAACCGGTTGGGGAGCGGGACGTGGTTGAGGGTGCGGTTGTTGCCCCTGCGGTTGAGCCTGCCGTCGTTGAGGTTGCTGACGCTCCGGCTCGCTCTGCTGAGGAGGTCCCTGCTGTGGCCGGGGAGATTGCATTGATGGGGTTGCCGCCACCGGACGTGTCGGGCGGGGTGGCTGCGTCGGCATAGGTCGTGGTGGCTGCACCTGCTGGGGTGGCTGTGTTCGCTGCGGTGGTTGGGTCTGTTGCGGTGGCTGCGTGCGCTGAGGTGGCTGTGTGCGCTGAGGCTGTACCGGGGAGGAGAGCCGTGCCTGCGGAGAGGGAACTTGCGTGGCATGTTTGGGTTGTGGGGCGGCAGCGGCTTGTGGCGTCGCTAGCTTCTGCTGATTAATAGCAACCTCGCGCAGAAGAGCGAACAGCTGTGCCTGGACCTTCGCATGCGTTTGCGCAACATCCTCGATGCGCTGCACCAGATCGGATGGGTTATTGTCGGAACTAGACCCGTTCGAGTGCCTTCTATCCTGATTGTTCTTAAAATCATTCATGTCATAAAGGTCGCTTTTCTTTGGCCAGCTCCCGCTCCTAGAGATCGGAACGGACAGGGCGTTTTGTGTTCTATTGGTTACTTGTTATACTTCCAGGTACTACCGTCTCGTTCCGTTCATTTGGGACATTTTGTTTCAGGCAGTTTGTTTGAAACGCATTGCTCCAAGGAATTGGAAACGGGCTGCAAGTGGAGGTTCCTTCTCCCACCTAGAGACCGCCTTAGAGGTTGGGCTCGGGTCGTGGCCACAGGCACGGATGGGTTCTGAAAATCCGGAAGTGCAATGCACGGAAGTGTGGATATGTTCCCGCTGGTGCTTCTGTGGTTGTGATAGTGGGGGAACACAGGGGATCTTCAGTACTGCAGGGGTCGGTAAGACATTAACCAAACTGCTACTGAGGAGTTCACATTAGCGCAGAAGCTCGCATCAACGACCGTATTCGAGTCCCTGAGGTCCGACTCGTCGGTCCAGGCGGCGAACAGGTCGGTATCGTCAAGACAGACGATGCGCGAAAGCTGGCCTATGAAGCTGACCTCGACCTTGTAGAGGTTGCACCGAACGCCAAGCCACCCGTGGCGAAGATCATGGACTTCGGCAAGTTCAAGTACGAGCAGGCCCAGAAGGCTCGTGAAGCTCGTAAGAACCAGCAGCAGACCGTGGTGAAGGAACAGAAGTTCCGTCCGAAGATCGACGACCACGACTACGAGACCAAGAAGGGCAACGTTATTCGTTTCCTGGAGAAGGGCTCGAAGGTCAAGGTCACGATCATGTTCCGCGGGCGTGAGCAGTCTCGACCGGAACTCGGGTTCCGCCTGCTGGAGCGCCTGGCCAACGACGTCGAAGAGTACGGCGTAGTTGAGACTCGTGCGAAACAGGATGGTCGCAACATGACCATGGTGCTGGGCCCGATCCGCAAGGGCAAGAAGTAGTAACAGAACTAGTTGTTAGAGGTTTTTCACCAATGAAGCAGAAGACTCACAAGGGCGCCGCAAAGCGCATCAAGATCACCGGCTCTGGCAAGCTGCGTCGCGAGCAGGCTAACCGCCGCCACCTGCTGGAGGGCAAGCCCTCCAAGCGCACTCGTCGCCTGAAGGGTACCGAGGACGTCGCTCCGGCTGACGTCAAGCGCATGAAGCGTCTGCTGGGCAAGGCATAGCGAAAGCCCACCTTTCCACCCCCATTCACCTCACCGCCTCATCGAGTAATAACCGCACTTCCGATAGTGCTTTTCGTGAGGCGTGCACAATTTAAAGAAAAGGAAGTATCACCGTGGCACGTGTCAAGCGCTCAGTGAACGCCAAGAAGAAGCGTCGCGAAGTACTGAAGTCCGCTAAGGGCTACCGTGGTCAGCGCTCTCGCCTGTACCGCAAGGCAAAGGAGCAGATGCTCCACTCCAAGACTTACGAGTTCCGCGACCGCAAGGCTCGCAAGAACGAATTCCGTAAGCTGTGGATCCAGCGCATCAACGCTGGCGCACGCCAGAACGGCATGACCTACAACCGTCTGATCCAGGGCCTGCGCCTGGCTGAGATCGAGGTTGACCGCAAGAACCTTGCCGAGCTGGCCGTCAACGATTTCGACGCTTTCACCGCTCTGTGTGAGGCCGCTAAGGCTGCCCTGCCGGAAGACGTTAACGCACCGGCTGCATCCTAAAAGCTAGCCGGAAGGCTTAGTTCACCCCTCATCCTGGATTTTCCAGGGTGGGGGTCTTTTGCGCATTTTGGACTTCTTGACCGACGGATTACCGATAGATTGAGGTAAAAGCTATCCCTTCGTTTCGCCAGTGTTTCCTGAGGAGATAACCCCCAATGAATGCGTACACACGACGATCTGCAGCAGTACTGCTTGCTCTTTCTCTCGCCGGATCCGTTACCGCCTGCAATATGAGCACAAACGAGGATGCCGAGCAGGCAGTCGAGAAAGCCTCGGAGAAAGCGCACGGCGGGGATACTGCTACCAACGAAAATGGCGCGGGCGAAGATCTTTCTTATGCGGACATGTCCAAGGAAGACTTCGCCGAACAAGCGGCGAAGGCTATCGACGACTGTCTGAAAAACACTACGGATTCCTCCCTTGTGCAGGCCATAGACGAGCTGCCCGACGAAGAGAAGAACCTGCTGAAGCGAGTCGATTCCGTGGAGCACTACGCGGAATTGAGTGATGAAGAAAAGGATCAGGTCTTTGAAACGGCCGACAAGATCTACAACATGCGTCACTACTTTGCGGGAGTCGATGAAATGAACACGGACGACCGTGGCGCATTCGTGGCGGGGCTGAACTTTACGCTGGATGCAATATGGCGCTTTACAGCTGGAAAGGGTGGTATGTCGGTCACCGCAGACCTCGAGAAGGCTGAGGTTGACGAGGGGCGCACGAAGGCCACCTTCCCGCTGGGATCCCTGGACATGAAAATGGGCGGAGTGCCGGGCAACCAGGGGGAGCCCATGACTGCGGTCGTTGAGGACGGTCAGCTCCGCGTCGATGGTCACTACCTCATCGAATTGGGCCAAGAGGGGCGGGGCGGAACCGTCACCAAGACCCATGTAGAAAATGGTGTGACCACGACGGAAGAGGCAACCCAACGTCTCTTTGAGGAGTAGGTGCCCTAAGCTGTGGGGTATGAACCCGCAGGATGCACAGGAAATTTTCACCGAACGAACCCCCCGTGTGGTCAACGCAGCCAAACTTCACCGTGCGGCTGCGCGCAAAAAGGCGGGGGTTTTCCTCGTGGAAGGGGAAAATAGCGTAGAGGCGGCTATTGCTACCGGCAGCGCCACGGATGTGTTTGTGACTATGGCGGCGGCCGAGCGTTTTGAGCCGATCATTCGTACCGCCGGATACCTCAATGTCTACGTTCACTACATCAACGACAAGGCCGCCAAGCATTTGGCTGATACCGCCACGACCACGGGTTTGTTCGCCGTGTGTAAGCCGGTTTTGTGGTCTGTCGCTAAGGCATTGACGCCGCAGCCAAGATTGGTGAGCGTTCCCGTGGAAACGAACGACCCCGGCAATGCCGGAACTCTCATCCGAGTGGCCGATGCCATGGGTGCGGATGCCGTGGTGTTCGCCGGGGAGACTGCTGATCCGCAGTCGTGCAAAGCTGCGCGTGCCTCCGCGGGATCGCTGTTTCATGTCCCTGTGGCACGTTCAACGAATGTGAAAGATGTCCTCGGCCAGCTGCGCGCACAGGGGCTACAGATCGTTGCCACTGCCGCCGACGGGGAAGTGAGTCTGGACGATGCGGGGGAGATCCTCGCCAAACCAACCGCGTGGCTGTTCGGCAATGAAGCGCACGGACTCGGGGAGGAACTGCTGGCGGAAGCAGACCTGCGGGTTTCCATCCCCATCCGGGGACGCGCGGAATCCTTGAACCTGGCCACCGCCGCTTCCATTTGCATGTATGAGTCGGCGCGAGCCCAAGCACAAAGTTAACTCGAGCTAACTCGAGCTAGCTAGAGCTATCTAGACCAAACTAGACACAGCGTCCGGTACAGCGGTTGGGTGGAAGACGAATAACCCCGGCTAGGTGCGAGGTCGCCCTCGCCGGGTATTATTGACCAGGTTAAGCCGTGCACGTAGACAGAGGAGCGCACACAAGTGACGGATTCCGCGGACACTCCCCAGGTAGAGCTCTCGGAGCAGAGCCTTAACGCTGCCGCCGACGCAGCGGAGAAGGCTTTCACCGACGCTGCAAATCTGGAAGAGCTGGCGGCTGCTCGCCGCGAGCACCTGGGCGACGATGCCCCCATTCCCGCAGCCCGCCGAAGCCTGGGCAGTCTGCCGAAGGAACAGCGCAAGGACGCTGGCCGCATGGTCAACATGGCACGTGGTCGCGTCGAAAAGTGTTTCGGGCAAGTTAAGGCAGAGCTCGAGCGTAAGCGCAATGAGGAAGTCCTGCGCGCCGAGCGTATCGATGTAACCGAACCGACGACACGTGGCCAGCGCGGCGCTCAGCACCCAATCACCATCCTGTCCGAACAGATCGCCGATATCTTCGTCGGCATGGGTTGGGAAATCGCGGATGGCCCGGAGGTTGAGGCGGAGTACTTCAACTTCGACTCCCTGAACTTCATTCCGGATCACCCCGCGCGAACGCTGCAGGATACTTTCCACATTGCCCCAGAGGGGTCTGGCCAGGTTTTGCGCACCCATACCTCTCCGGTGCAGATGCGTACGATGCTGTCCCGCGATCTTCCTATCTATATTGCTTGCCCGGGACGCGTATTCCGTACCGATGAGCTGGATGCCACCCACACTCCGGTCTTCCACCAGGTTGAAGGCCTGGCTGTTGATAAGGGTCTGACGATGGCACACCTGAAGGGCGCGCTGGATCACCTGGCTAAGACTCTGTTCGGAGAGGAAGCTAAGACCCGCATCCGCCCAAACTACTTCCCATTCACCGAGCCTTCCGCCGAGGTCGATGTGTGGTTTGCAGATAAGAAGGGTGGCGCCGGCTGGATCGAGTGGGGTGGCTGCGGCATGGTCAACCCCAACGTCTTGATCGCTGCGGGCGTAGACCCGGAAGTGTACTCCGGCTTCGCCTTCGGCATGGGCATCGAGCGCACCCTGCAGTTCCGCAACGGCCTGCCCGACATGCGTGACATGGTGGAGGGCGACGTCCGCTTCACCCTGCCATTCGGCGTCCGCGGTTAACCCATATTCACTCTTCAGAGCACCCCATTTAAAGCCCCAATAAGGATCTTTCGAACATCATGCTTATTTCCCAGTCGTGGCTGACCCGAATCCTGCAGACTTCCAACCCGCAGTGGAGCGTGAGCGCCGAGGAATTCGACGCTGGCTTCGTCCGCGTCGGCTTTGAGACCGAGGGCTACGAGGCGATCCCTGAGACCACCGGCCCACTGGTGATCGGTCGAGTAGAAAAGATTGAGGAGCTCACCGAGTTTAAGAAGCCGATCCGCTACTGCGATGTGAACGTCGGCCAAGCCAACGGCACTGGCGAGTTGCAGCACATCATCTGTGGCGCTCGGAACTTCGCCGAGGGCGACAACGTTGTTATCGCCCTGCCCGGCACGGTACTGCCCGGGCCTTTCGAGATCTCGGCGCGTAAGACCTACGGCAAAATCTCTGAGGGCATGATCTGTTCTGCGATGGAGGTTGGTCTGGCCAGCCAGCAAAACGCAGGCATCATGACTATTTCTGACGCCGATTTGGCCAGCGCCAACCTCCAGGTAGGCGACGATGCCCGTGGGCTGTTGGGTTTGCAGGACACTATTTTCGATGTGAATATCACCCCAGACCGCGGATACGCACTTTCGGCCAGGGGGCTTGCGCGCGAGTTGGCGTCGAGCTTTAACCTGCAATACCGCGACCCGGCGCAGGACCCGGCGGCAGCAGCGATGCGCGATGACCTTTTCGCCGGCCTGCCCGGCACGGGCGGTGAGGTTCAGGCGCTGAAGGTTGACGCGGACACGAAGTGTTCGAAGTTTGGCATGCGTAAGGTGCGGGGAATTGATCCGAAGGCGGAATCTCCGCTGTGGCTGCAGCGAGAGCTGATGCTTTGTGGCCAGCGACCTGTGAACCCGGCGACGGACGTGACGAACTACGTGATGTTCCTACTTGGCCAGCCGATGCACGCTTTCGATGCGGATAAGGTCAACGGCGAATTGCACGTTCGTCTGGCAAATAAGGGGGAGAAGCTCACCACGTTAGACGATGTGGAGCGCACCCTGGATCCGGAAGACGTTGTGATCGCCGATGAGTCCGGTATTCAGTCCCTGGCTGGCGTGATGGGCGGATCGACCTCCGAGATTTCCGATGAGACCACCAACGTGCTGTTTGAAGCCGCTCACTGGAATCAGATCACGGTGGCACGTACGTGCCGTCGCCACAAGCTGTCCTCCGAAGCGTCGCGTCGGTTTGAGCGTGGCACGGATGCGGCGGTTATCGAGGACGCGCTGGACTTCGCTGTTGCACTGCTGGTGAACATTGCCGGCGGCGAGGTGGAGGAGGGGCGCACCCTGTTCGGTGCAGTGCCCGAGATGCCGACGATCACTATGCACACGTCGCGCCCAGGTAAGACTGCGGGCATGATCTATCCCGACGGCACCACTATTTCCCGCCTGCGTGAGGTGGGCTGTGAGGTGCGTGAGACAGGTTCGCGGGACGACAATGGTGCCCGCGAGATCGAGGTGACCCCGCCGAGTTGGCGTCCTGACCTGACGATGCCCGCCGACCTAGTGGAGGAGGTGCTGCGTCTGGAAGGGCTGGAGGATATTCCTTCTGTCGTTCCGACCGCTCCCGCAGGTCGCGGTTATACTCCGCGCCAGCGGATGCGTCGCAATGTGGGTAAGGCTTTGGCATGGGCCGGTTATGCAGAGATTCTGCCGAGCCCGTTCATTGCTAATGATGTATTCGACGTATGGGATCTGCCCGCTGATGATCCGCGTCGCGTGACGGTCAAGGTGCAAAACCCGCTAGAGAGCGATTACGCGCAGATCGGCACCACACTATTGCCGTCGATGATCGAATCGCTGCGTCGCAACGTCACTCGTGGTCAGCGAGATGCAGCCTTGTACGGCGTGGAGCAGGTTTCTGTTCCGAAGTCTGCCGAGCAGTTCTCGCCAATGCCTTCTGTTAAGCAGCGCCCGAGTGACGCCGAGCTGTCCGAGCTGCTGGATTCGCTGCCCGCACAACCACTTCATGTTGCCGTCGTCGCGACGGGTAATCGCCAGCTGCAGGGCACGTGGGGTGCGCCGGAAGCTTTCACTGCTGCGGATGCCATTGAATCTGCCCGTGTAGTCGCCCGCGCTGCCGGTGTGGAGATTACTCTGCGTAACGCCGAGTACCTGCCGTGGCACCCGGGCCGCTGTGCTGAGATCCTGGTGGGCGACAAGGTCGTTGGCCACGCAGGCGAGCTGCACCCGCAGGTCTGCGAGCGAGCCGAGCTTCCCCCGCGCACCGTGGCCATGGAGATCAACCTGGATGCGCTGCCGTTGGAGGAGACTTTCCCGCGTCCGGTGCTGTCTGCATTCCCGGCCGTTCTGCAGGACATTGCGGTTGTCGTAGATGAGTCCACTCCGGCGCAGGCGGTCGAAGATGCTCTTCGGGCTGGTGCGGGCGAGCTGTTGGAAGAGATTCGTCTTTTCGACGTTTATCGCTCTGAGTCCTTGGGCGAAGGCAAGCGTTCGTTGACTTTCAGCCTGCGTTTCCGCGCTGCAGATCGCACCTTGACGGAGGAAGAGGCCAGCAAGTCCCGCGAAGCAGCTCTGCAGGCCGCGGCGGAGCGTGTGGGAGCCACGCTCCGCGCATAGTTGCATAATTCCCACAATATTGAATAATTTGCATTCGTGGGTCACGTAGGGCAGAATCGTCCTATGTTGAAAATTGCAGTAGCAGGCGCCAGCGGGTACGCGGGTGGCGAAGCGCTTCGCCTCCTCCTCAATCACCCAGGCTACGGCGTGGACTTCGAAATTGGTGCGCTGACCGGCGGTTCTAATGCCGGCGCACGCTTCGGTGATCTCAACCCAGGGCTTCCCGCACTGGCGGATCGCGTGCTCGAGGCCACCACTGAGGATGTTCTCCGCGAGCATGATGCTGCAATCCTGGCTCTTCCGCATGGCGTTTCTGCCTCCCTCGACCTGCCGGAATCTATGAAGATCGTGGACTGCGGAGCTGACTACCGGTTAAAGAACGCAAATCATTGGGCACGCTTCTACGGCACGCCGCACGCCGGCACCCGCACCTACGGCATTCCGGAAATGCCGGGGCACCGAGAGGATATTGCGGCAACGAATTACGTAGCCGCCCCGGGTTGTTTCCCGACCGGCGCGACGATGGCTCTCATGCCAGCTATTGTCAGTGGCCTTATGGCTCCGCAGGTCAGTGTTGTATCCGTCACGGGAACCACGGGTGCAGGCAAGAAAGCGGCAGTGAACCTCCTTGGTTCCGAGACTATGGGGAACCTCCGTGCCTACGGTGTGGGAACCCACCGTCACGCCCCGGAGATCAAGCAGAGCGTGGAGGAACTCCTTCCTGCTGGTCACTCTTCGGACGACGTGCATGTCACCTTCACACCAGTACTCGCGCCGCTGACCCGCGGAATTCTCACCACAGTCACCGCTCCAGCACGAGGCCAGGCGAGCGATATCCGCCGTGCCTATGAGGACTTCTGCGCCGATGAACCCTTCCTGCACTTGCTGCCCGCTGGCCAGCAGCCGGAGGTAAAAAACGTCGTGGGCTCCAACATGGTTCACCTGCAAGTGGAAGTCGCCGACGGCATGATCATCGCCACCAGCGCCATTGACAACCTCACCAAGGGCACCGCCGGTGCTGCTATCCAATGCCTCAACCTGATGGTCGGTTGGGAAGAAACCGCGGGTCTTCCGCAGACGGGACTGTGATCCGACAATGAATAGCCCACAAGAAGCAAACCCAGACACCAGCACGGCGCAGAGTACCTCTGCAGAGCTCGGTGTGACTGTTCCCCGGGGCTTCAGCGCTGCCGCGGTGACTGCAGGCATTAAGCCTTCCGGTAAGTCGGATATGGCTCTGATCCGCAATGACGGTCCGGACACTATTGCTGCAGCAATGTTTACCCGTAACCAGGTCACGGCAGCTCCCGTGCGCTACACCAAGGCACATAACGATGGCAGCTTCCGTGCAGTGGTCGTCAACTCCGGAAATGCCAATGCCTGCAACGGTGCCCAGGGCGACAAGGATGCCCGTGCCACGGCGGATAAGGCCGCTGAGGTGTTGGGCTGCCAACCCAGCGACGTTGCCGTGTGTTCCACGGGACTTATTGGCGATGTGCTACCGATGGACAAGATCATCTCGGGCATTGATGAGCTCGCAGGAAATTTGGATCAGTCCATTGCGTCAGGAAACGCCGCCGCCCGTGCCATCATGACCACCGATCTCGTGGCCAAGGAAGCCGTCTACCACGGCGACGGCTGGTCCATCGGTGCGATGGGCAAGGGCGTGGGGATGATGGCTCCGTCACTGGCGACGATGCTGGTGTTCATTACTACCGACGCCCACCTTCCCAGTACCGAGATGGCCCAGCAGGCACTGGCGGGTGCGACCCCGACGACTTTCGACTGCATTGACATCGACGGCGCAACCTCCACCAATGACACCGTGCTGCTTATGGCCTCCGGTGCGTCCGGAGTGACCCCCGAAGCAGAGGAATTTAACGCTGCGATCCACCAGGTGTGCTTGGATATCGCGATGCAGCTGCAGGCGGATGCTGAGGGCGTCACAAAGAGAGTCTCCATCACCGTCGGCGGCGCAGAAACAGACGTGGACGCGCAGACCGCAGCTCGCGTCATTGGCCGCGACAACCTCTTTAAGTGTGCAATGTTCGGCTCGGATCCGAACTGGGGCCGCGTGCTAGCAGCAGTGGGAATGGCACCGGTGAAGATGAACCCAGAGGCTATCAGCGTGTCCTTCAACGGTCACCCAGTGTGCATCAACTCCACCGGTGCACCCGGTGCGCGGGCGGTCGACCTATCCGGTGCGGACATCGCTGTCGAGGTGGATCTTGGCGTAGGCGAAGGGCGCGCGACGGTATGGACCACCGACCTTTCGTACTCCTATGTAGAGATCAACTCTGAGTACTCCACCTAGCACTCCACCTATCGCTTCATCTGGCATGCACCCAGACTTACAAAAGCACCCTGCACCAAGAATCGAATGATTAGGGACTAAGCACCAATGACTTCCAATCACCCGCCCATCGATACCACCGGGCTGACCCCCGAAATGCGCAGCCACGTGCTGGCCGAAGCGCTGCCCTGGTTGCTGCATTACCGCGACAAAATCGTGGTGGTGAAGTACGGCGGCAACGCGATGATCGACGAGGATCTCAAGCGAGCATTCGCCGCCGACATGGTCTTCCTACGCGCTATTGGTGCCCGCCCGGTCGTGGTGCACGGCGGTGGCCCGCAGATCAACGACATGCTGAAGACCGTCGGCCTGGAAGGCGAGTTCAAGGGCGGCTTCCGTGTAACAACCCCGGAGGTCATGGAATACGTTCGCATGGTGCTCTTCGGCAAGGTCGGACGCGAGCTCGTTGGCCTGATTAACGAGCACGGCCCATACGCCATCGGCACCTCGGGTGAGGACGCGGGACTATTCACCGCCTCCAAACGCACCATCACCATCGACGGGGAAGATGTGGATCTTGGGCGTGTGGGGCAGATCGAACACGTCAATGCAGAAAGCTTGCTAGATCTCATCGACGCAGGCCGCATCCCCGTCGTCTCAACGATCGCTCCCGATGACCAAGGGCGCATCTACAACATCAACGCAGACACGGCTGCCGGTGCATTGGCTGGTGCCCTGGGAGCCGAGAGACTGATCGTGCTCACGAACGTTAAAGGCCTATACACAGACTGGCCGAACAAAGATTCGCTCGTTTCCAGCCTCACCCCGGAGCAGCTTTCCGACCTGCTCCCTAACCTGGATTCCGGCATGGTGCCGAAGATGGAAGCCTGCCTTGACGCCCTGCGTACCGGGGTGCAGGCCGCACACGTCATCGATGGTCGAATCCCGCACTCCGTACTCTTGGAGCTAATGACCACCGGCGGCATTGGCACCATGATCTGCCCTGCAGATTGGGAGGATGTAGACGGAACCGAGATTCCCGCCGCTATCAACTACCGGGAGGACTTGTCATGAGCCAGCACATGAACTCCACTGACTGGCAGAGCCACTGGAACGCCGCTCTGTTCGAAACGTATGGCACTCCGCCGCGCGAGCTCGTGTCCGGTCGCGGAACCGTCGTCACCGACGCAGAGGGTAACGAATATCTCGACCTGCTCTCCGGCATCGCCGTCAATGCTCTAGGGCACGCTCACCCTGCCATTGTCGACGCCGTATCGAATCAGATCGCCACGCTCAGCCACACGTCGAACCTTTTCGCCCACCCGCAGGTGATCAAACTCGCGGAGCGGCTCAAGGGACTGGTGGGGGAGCAGGCCGCGGAGGCGCGCGTGTTCTTTTCCAACTCCGGAGCAGAGGCCAACGAAGCGGCCTTCAAGATCGCCCGCGCTACGGGAAGAACTAAAATTCTGGCTGCCGAGCGTGGCTTCCACGGTCGCACCATGGGTGCGCTCGCCCTGACCGGCCAGCCTGATAAGCAAGAACCTTTTAAGCCGTTGCCCGGCGGAGTGGAGTACTACCCCTACGGCGATATCGCGGCTCTCCGGGAGCTGGCGGACGATGACACCGCCGCAATCTTCCTGGAACCAATTCAAGGAGAGACCGGCGTGATCCCCGCGCCGGATGGATTCCTGGCCGCCGTACGTGAATTGTGCGACGAGCACGGCATTCTCATGGTCGTCGACGAGGTACAGGCGGGCATGGGGCGCACCGGCCAGTGGTTCGGCTTCCAGCACGAACCCGATGTGCTGCCGGACGTTATCACCATGGCCAAGGGACTGGGCGGTGGCCTGCCGATCGGTGCAACGCTGGCCCTACCGAAGGCACAACTCCTGGCCAAGGGCATGCACGGAACCACCTTCGGCGGTAACCCCGTGGTCTGTGCCGCTGCGAATGCGGTGATCGACACGATTGAGGCCGAGGATCTCTTGTCCAACGTCGCTACCCAATCGCAGGCTTTCCGCGACGGTCTGGTCGACCACTCCAGCGTGCAGACGATCCGCGGGCGAGGGCTCATGCTGGGCATCGTGCTGGATGAACCGCTGACACTCGACCCTCTTGATTACGGGCTGATTGTGAACAAACCCCAGCCCGACGTGATCCGCATTGTTCCCCCGCTGAACATCTCGGCTCAGGAGGTGCAGGGTGGCGTCACCAAGATAAGGCAGATGCTGGACGACAACCGCGAACAGAGCGAACAGAGCTCGAGTAAAAAGAGCTCGAGTAAACAGAACTAAGGAACACCACATGACGAACTCCCTTAACAATGGGCTGCTGCGCCACATGCTGGCCGACGATGACCTCACCCCGGAAGAGCAGGCCGAAGTGCTGGCATTGGCCGAGGAACTGAAGGACAATCGCTACGGCAATGGCTATCGCAACCTACTGGAACGTCGCTCTGTCGCAGTCTTGTTCGACAAGACCTCTACGCGCACGCGCTTTTCTTTTGACGCCGGCATCACCGAGCTGGGCGGCAATGCCATCGTCGTAGACAGCGGCAGCTCCCAGATGGGCAAGGGCGAGACCTACCAGGACACCGGCGCGGTACTGTCCCGTTACGCCACCGCTATCGTGTGGCGCACCGGTGCCCACGACAATCTGCACCAGATGGCAGAGACCGCGAGCGTTCCGATTATCAACTCACTGTCCGATGACTTCCACCCCTGCCAAATCTTGGCGGATCTCGTGACCATCAAGGAACACAAAGGAAAGCTCCAGGGGCTGAGTGCCGTGTACTTTGGCGACGGTGCGAACAACATGGCAAACAGCTACATGCTGGGCTTTGCCACCGCGGGAGTGAACATCACCATCGCCGCACCGAAGGGTTTCCAGCCTGATGCAGAGTTCGTTGAGCGAGCGCAGAAGCGGGCGGAGCTGACCGGTGCGACCGTTACCGTAACGGATAACGTCGATGCCACCGGCGCAGATGTGGTGATCACCGATACGTGGCTGTCGATGGGACAGGATGCCTCCGAGGATCGCAGTGCGCTGCGCCCATACCAGGTTGACGAAAAACTAATGGGCACCGCCAAGGACGATGCGATCTTCCTGCACTGCCTGCCGGCCTACCGCGGCAACGAAGTGACTACCGAGGTGATCGACGGGCCACAGTCTGTGGTCTTTGACGAGGCGGAAAACCGCCTGCATGCACAAAAGGCGCTGATGGTATGGCTTCTTCGTTAACCCGCACAGCACGGCAGGACATGATCGGGCGCATCATCGGCGCCGAGAAAGTAGCCAGCCAGCGCCAGCTGCTCGGCATCCTCGTCAACCGCGGCATCGACGTCACGCAGGCAACGCTGTCTCGCGACCTGGTGGATTTGGGTGCCAAGAAAGTGCGTGTAGGAGGAGAAGTCTACTACTCCCTCTCCGACGATGTACGGGTGGACGGGCCGGACAAGCTGCGACGAGTGCTGGCAGAATTGCTGGTTGACCATGACCACTCGGGAAACATCGCGGTGCTGCGTACTCCGCCAGGTGCGGCACAGTACCTGGCCAGCATTCTGGACCGCTCGGATGTTAACCGGGTGGTGGCCACCATTGCCGGTGACGACACTGTGTTTGTCCTGGCGCGAGAGCCCCTCAACGGCAAGGAGCTGGGGGAGTATTTCTTCCACCTGGCACAAAGCTAAAATCAAATAACGGATAACAAAAAAGAACCCAAGAGAATCTTTCGAAGGGAAGCGTAGAGAAGAATGAAGGATCGCGTAGTACTCGCATACTCCGGCGGACTCGATACCACCGTTGCTATCAGCTGGATTGCCAAGGAGCGCAACGCTGAGGTCGTCTGTGTCTCCATCGACCTGGGCCAGGGCGGCGAGGACATGGAGACCGTCCGCCAGCGTGCACTGGGCGCCGGCGCTGTGGAGTCCATCGTCGTGGATGCCCGCGATGAATTCGCCAACGACTACTGCTTGCCGACGATCAAGGCCAACGGCATGTACATGAAGGAGTACCCGCTGGTCTCCGCTATCTCCCGCCCGCTGATCGTGAAGCACCTGTCCGAGGCTGCTGCTGAGCACGGCGGCACCGCTGTCGCCCACGGCTGCACCGGCAAGGGGAATGACCAGGTTCGTTTCGAGGTCGGCTTTGCCAACACCGCGCCGGATCTGGACATCATCGCCCCGGTTCGTGACTACGCTTGGACCCGTGAAAAGGCCATCGCCTTCGCTGAGGAAAACGGTATCCCGATCGAGCAGTCCAAGAAGTCCCCGTTCTCCATCGACCAGAACGTTTGGGGCCGCGCCGTGGAGACCGGCTTCCTGGAGGACCTGTGGAACGCACCGACCAAGGACGTGTACGCCTACACCGAAGATCCAGGTCTGGGTCAGGCTCCGGACGAGGTCATCATCTCCTTCGAGGCCGGCAAGCCCGTTGCCATTGACGGCAAGAAGGTCACCGTTCTGGAGGCCATTGAGGAACTGAACCGCCGTGCTGGTGCACAGGGCGTAGGCCGTCTGGATATGGTCGAGGACCGCCTGGTGGGCATCAAGTCCCGCGAGATTTACGAGGCACCGGGTGCCATGACCCTGATCCGCGCTCACGAGGCACTGGAGGCCGTCACGATTGAGCGCGAGCTGGCCCGTTACAAGCGCGGCATCGATGCTGAGTGGTCGAACCAGGTGTACGACGGCCTGTGGTTCAGCCCGCTGAAGCGCTCCCTGGACGCTTTCATTGAGTCCACCCAGAGCCACGTCACCGGCGACATCCGCCTGGTACTGCACGCAGGATCCATCACCGTCAACGGTCGCCGCTCCAGCAAGTCCCTGTACGACTTCAACCTGGCCACCTACGACGAGGGCGACTCCTTCGATCAGTCCATGGCTCGAGGCTTCGTGGAGCTGCACGGCCTGTCCTCCAAGATCGCCTCGAAGCGCGACCTGGCAAACTAACCGCTCAACAACGGCTAATAGGAAAAGAAAGGCAGCATTTCCAACCATGACCACCGAGGCACACGGCACAAACGAGGGCGCCCTGTGGGGTGGCCGCTTCTCCGGCGGCCCGACCGAGGCGATGGCCGCCCTGTCGAAGTCCACTCACTTCGATTGGGTTTTGGCTCCTTATGACGTGCTGGCCTCGCAGGCTCACGCACGGGTGCTGCACAAGGCCAACCTGCTGAGCGACGAGGATTTTGATACCCTCATCGCCGGTCTACAGAAGTTGGGCGCCGATGTCGCGGACGGTTCGTTCGGACCGGATCCCAGCGACGAGGATGTCCACGGCGCCATGGAACGCGGCCTGATCGATCGCGTCGGCCCCGAGGTCGGCGGTCGACTGCGTGCGGGACGCTCCCGCAATGACCAGGTGGCCACCTTGTTCCGCATGTGGCTACGCGACGCGATCCGCGACATCACCGCTGGTGTCCTGGATGTTGTCGATGCGCTGGTCGCCCAGGCAGACCGCCACCCGGAGGTCATTATGCCGGGCAAGACTCACTTCCAGGCCGCCCAGCCGGTACTCCTGTCTCACCAACTATTGGCGCATGCACAGCCGCTGCTGCGCGATGTTCAGCGTTTCCAGGATCTCGACAAGCGCCTCGCCGTGTCCCCTTATGGTTCCGGCGCGCTGGCGGGTTCTTCTCTGGCGCTCGACCCGGAGGCCATCGCGCAGGAGCTCGGGTTTGACTCTGCTGCGGATAACTCTATTGACGCCACGAGTTCACGCGACTTCGCATCTGAGGCAGCCTTTGTGTTTGCCCAGGTGGCAGTGGATCTTTCCCGTCTTGCCGAGGAAATCATCGCCTGGTCCACCCCGGAGTTCGGTTATGTCACGCTTGCTGATGAGTGGTCGACTGGCTCGTCCATCATGCCGCAGAAGAAGAACCCGGATGTGGCTGAGCTTATGCGTGGCAAGACCGGCCGCTTGATCGGTAATGCCACCGGCCTGCTGGCCACGCTGAAGGCCATGCCACTGGCTTATAACCGCGATCTGCAGGAGGACAAGGAGCCAATTGCGGATTCCGTGGCTCAGTTGAACCTGCTGCTGCCCGCTATGGCCGGCCTGGTGGGCACCCTCACTTTCCACCCGGAGCGCCTGCGCGCACTCGCTCCCGCTGGCTTCACCCTGGCTACGGATCTGGCGGAGTGGATGGTGCGTCAGGGTGTTCCGTTCCGCGTTGCTCACGAGGCCTCTGGTTCCTGCGTGCGCATCGCTGAATCTCGCGGTGTGGATTTGGTGGATCTCACTGACGAAGAGTTGGCGGGCGTGCACGAGGCACTGACCCCTGAGGTGCGCGAGGTGTTGACTATCGACGGTGCAGTAGCTTCCCGCTCTACCCGCGGTGGCACCGCGGGTGTGCGCGTGGCAGAGCAAAAGGAGCGCGTACGCGAGGCAGCGAACGAAAACCGCACGTGGGCCGAGAAGACCCGACTGGTTTAGATCTCTACCCCGTGCTCATTCGCCCCGCCGGGCAGGTTGTGCAAGCGCACTCCCTGCCCGGCGGCGTGCTGTTCAAAGCGTTCGACAAAGCTCGCAGAACGCTTCCCCGATGCGCAGTAGATCACGACGTCGGCGTTAGGTTCTTCAGCCCCGATACTGTCAAGGAGCTGTTCCGCCAGCTCCGACTGTTCGCTCCACACCGAGGTGGGCAGGTGATAGCCAGGGTGGATGGCGAATGTCGGCAGATCCTTGATGGCTTTCTCTCCCGGTTCACGCACATCAATCGCGACCGCCGCGCCACTTTCAAGATCGTGTAGCAGCGAAGTTGCCTCTCCCGTTTCCACCTCATTGCTCGACGGCTTCACCGCGCAATCTGACGCTTCTGTAGCCACGATCTTGGTAACCAGCTGCCGTTGAGGATCAGCGGTGACGTTGAAATGCTGAATACTGGCGCTAAGGGCGTCATAAATATGCAGCTTCCCAACCTGCTGTATGCGCGCGGACGGATCGCGCAGAAACTTGATGGTTTCGGTGGCCATGAGACCGGCGACAACGGAGGTCGTCACGCCTAGCACTCCGGCGGTCGCGCAGTCCGGCACACTGTCGGGATCCGGCTGGCTGGGGTAGAGGTCGCGCATGCCGACACCTCGACCATCCGGTTCTGCGGTAGAACCCGACCACCAGACGGCCACGTCACCGCGATAACGCAGCACGGAACCCCATACCAGGGGAGTGCCGGTGGCCTCGGCGGCATCTGCGGCGAGGAACTTCGTCGCGAAGGTATCGGAGCCGTCGATCAACACGTCCACGCCATCTAGCAGTTCAGCGGCATTGTCAGCGCCAAAACGCCCGTGGAGACCACTAAAACGCAGGCCGGGCTGCAGCTCCCGCAGCCGTGCACCCGCGACATCCACCTTCGCCCGGCCAACGTCGCTGGCGCCGAACAGGATCTGGCGGTGAATATTGGTGATATCCACCGTGTCATCGTCAATGACGGAGATATGACCGACTCCCGCCGCTGCCAGTGATTGCATCAGCGGGCAACCGAGCCCACCCGCTCCAATCACCAGCACATGCGCCTCGTGTAGGCGCTCCTGTTCCCGCAGTCCGTGGCCGGGAAGGATCGTCTGCCGTGCCACGCGCTTTAACTCCGCTGCGGGCAGTGTTGTGTAATCACTGAGCATTACAGAACCTCGTCAGCCCAGCCATCCCAGCTGGCCAGACCATCGAAGCTGGAGGAAGCAAGTGCGCCCTGCGCGTGCGTACGCTGCGGGATGCGTCCCGCTTCGCGTGCCAACC
Source organism: Corynebacterium sp. TUM25020 (assembly GCF_056388495.1). Classification (NCBI taxonomy): domain Bacteria; kingdom Bacillati; phylum Actinomycetota; class Actinomycetes; order Mycobacteriales; family Corynebacteriaceae; genus Corynebacterium; species Corynebacterium sp. TUM25020. Next base: position 74,923 of record NZ_JBWJFG010000007.1, read on the forward strand.
GTCCGGCTTCCACAGCAGCTTTCATGGCCTGTGCCATCGCAACCGGATCCTGGCAGCGATTGACTGCGCTAGCCAGTAGCACACCGGAGCAGCCCAGCTCCATCGCAAGTGCTGCGTCGGAGGCCGTACCCACGCCTGCGTCCAGCAGCACCGGAACCTGTGCGCGGGAGCAGATCAGTTCAATGTTGTGAGGGTTCAAAATGCCTAGTCCAGTGCCGATCGGGGAGCCCAGCGGCATGACGGCATCCACGCCTACGTCTTCCAGTCGCCTGGCAACCACCGGGTCGTCGCTGGTGTAGGCCAGCACCACAAAGCCCTCGGCCACCAGCATTTCGCAGGCATCCACCAGCTCCACCACGTCCGGCAGCAGTGTGTGGTCATCTGCGATAACTTCCACCTTCACCCAATTGGTTCCCAATGCTTCGCGTGCCAACTGGGCCGTCAACATCGCATCGCGTGCAGTCTGGCACCCGGCGGTATTCGGCAGAACGTCGATATTCAGGCGATTTAGCAGCTCGAATACGCTCTCGCCGCCTCCCGTAGTCTGCGCACTGTGCCGGCGCATCGCCACCGTCGTCAGCTGAGTCCCGCTGGCCACCAGCGCTTCTTCCAACAGCGCTTGGCTGCTGGATCCACCGGTTCCCATGATGAGGTGTGAGTCGAATTCCTTATCCGCGATCTTCAGCATTGTCTTCTCTCTAGCCGCCCTGTACGGCGATCAGGATGTCGACGGCGTCACCTTCCACAAGTGCGCGCCCCCAGTCACTGGCCGGTACGACGGAACGATTGACCGCTACCGCAACTCCCTTTGCACCCTCGACATCAGAAACCTCGCGGCCGGTTTCCGCGGTTACGACCTCGGCTACGGTCGGTGCAGTATCTGCCGACCGCGGCTCGTCATTGACCGTGTAGTTCATGGATTCTCCTTAGATCTTTTTCACAGCGCCTGCGGCTTTTGCCTCTAGGCATGTCGCAGTGGCGCGCAGTCGGTCAGGTTAATCTCCGGTTCCAACGTAGGAACCGGCAGGCCCATTCCCAATGCTGCCCCCACTGTAGCCCCCAGTGCGGACAGCAGAATGCCGTGGCGGAAGTAGCCGGTGGAGACGACCAGCTTGTCATCAACCTTCCCCAGGTAGGGCAGGTCATCCGGGGTGCCCGGTCGTTCGCCGGTGATCGCCTCGATAAACTCGCACTCTTGCAGTCCGGGCACAATCCGGATCGCGTCGCGCAGCAGCGTGTAAACCCCGTCTACCGCCGGGCCGCGACGCGCGTCTTCCCGGCTGGTTGCGCCCACAGCAATGGTTCCGTCGGTACGGGGGATGATGTACACCGGTCGATCCTCCACGAACCCCCTGATAACGCGCCCTGCTGGGGAGTCCATTCCTTCGGGTACCCGCAGTCGCAGCATGTCGCCACGCACCGGGCGCAGCTTCAGCGGTGAGTGCTCGCCCTCGTACCAACCATGTACCTGCCCGGCACCTAACCCGTTGCACAGGTACACCATGCCTGCGGTATATGTCGCCCGGTCGGTTGTCACGGTTCCGGCTTGGCCGTCCACGCGGTTCACGCACTCGTCGAAAATGGTTACGCCCATGTTTTGCAGAGCATCCAGCAGTGCCGCGCAGTACATCCGTGGGTTCACTTGATGGTCGCCGGGGATTTCGACCACGCCGGAAAGCTGTGGACTGAGGCCTCTCTCTATCTTCCGCGCTTGGCGGAGTGGCAGCCGCTGCACTTCCATTCCATGCCCGTGCTGGTGATCGGTCAGCTCGGTGAGGTGTCGCGCGTCCGCCCGATCTGCTCCTACCACGAACGTTGATTCTGTTCTGTGTCCGGTGCTGCACGTAGTTTTCTCGCTCAGCCGTTGCAGCAGGTCGTCGTACAAGTTTTTGGACGCCACCATCAGCGGGTATAACGGCTCCTGTTTGTACTGCACTTCGGCCACTGGAGCCAGCATGCCTCCGGCGACGAAAGAAGCCCCACTGATAGGGGCCGGGTCGATCACTGCCACGGTCGCCGGATCTGCCCCGAAGTCCACGAGTTTGAACGCGGTGGATAGGCCGACAATTCCAGCTCCTACCACGATATGGGCATAGCGCTGGGAACTGACGGGACTGGGATTAGTCACGGGTTTTCACTTCTCTCTTAGGGCGGGTTGCAAACGGAGGCGTCATGAAGAAAAACCAGTGAGCACTTGGCGGGCGGTGCTGTGTGGGTCGGGGGAGTTCATAAAGCCCCGCACAATCGCCACGCCAGCTACTCCGGTAGAGGCGAGGTCGCGTGCGTCCTCAGCGCGCACGTCGCCAATGGCAACTACCGGGACGCGCGACGCTTCCACCAGCGCAGGGTAACCCGCCAGCCCGAGCGGCTCACGGCCGGAATTTTTGGTGGGGGTGGGGCGGAAAGGTCCGGCACCAATGTAGTCGATCACGTCGGCGTATTCGTTTGCCTGCTGTACGAGTGGCAGGGTGCCGGTGGTGAGCCCGATGATTGCGTCGTCTCCCAGCACAGCGCGTGCCAGGCGCGGGTCGAGGTCATCCTGGCCGATGTGAACACCGTGGATATGGTGATGGCCCATCAGGGCAGCAGCAACGTCCACGCGGTCGTCGATCAAGACCTTGGTAGCTGGGTTGACAGCTGCGACGGCGGCCGCGACCTCAATCGCGAGTGCGGTGAGGTCCCGCACGCTAATGGGCTTGCTACGTACCTGCACAACACCGGCGCCACCGGAGGCTGCTGCTGCGGCGACATCCACCACCTTCTCGTGGGGTGTGCCCGTCACCAGATAGCAACGTAGATCTAGCTGATCTGCGCGCGAGTGATTAGCGCTCACCTTGCGCTGCCGCCTCCTTCTGCAGATCCTCGGCAACTTCCTTGGCTTCGTCGCGGTTCAGGTACAGCTGGGAGCCCGCGCGGCGGAACTCCTCAGCCATTTCCTCTTCGCCCTCAGCACTCTGTGCTGCGTCGACGCTCTGTCGACCGAAGCCCGGCAGGCCCAGATCCTTGACCAGGGACTGCTTTTGGTCGGTGGCCAGCGCTTCGTCGATCTCGTCGCCGAAGGCATCGCGGATGTCCTGGCTGATGCGCATGGAGCAGAACTTCGGGCCACACATGGAGCAGAAGTGTGCCGTCTTCGCCGGCTCGGCAGGCAGCGTTTCATCGTGGTACGCCTGCGCGGTATCCGGGTCCAGGGAAAGAGCGAACTGGTCGTGCCAGCGGAACTCGAAGCGAGCCTTGCTCATGGCATCGTCCCACTCGTGGGCGCCCGGGTGTCCCTTGGCGACATCGGCAGCGTGTGCGGAGACCTTGTAGGTGATGACGCCGGTCTTTACGTCGTCCTTGTTCGGCAGGCCCAGGTGCTCCTTCGGGGTCACGTAGCACAGCATTGCAGTGCCACCCATGGCGATGTTCGCCGCACCGATGGCAGAGGTGATGTGGTCATAGCCCGGAGCAATGTCCGTCACCAGTGGTCCCAGGGTGTAGAACGGTGCACCACCGCACCATTCCTGCTCCTTTTCGTTGTTGACCTGCACCATGTTCAGCGGCACGTGACCGGGGCCTTCGACCATGACCTGCACGTCGTACTCCCAAGCGCGGTGGGTGAGCTCACCGATGGTCTTCAGCTCTGCGAACTGGGCGGCGTCGTTGGCGTCCGCAATGGAGCCCGGGCGCAGGCCATCGCCCAAAGAGAATGCCACGTCGTATTTGGCGAAGATCTCACATAGCTCGTCGAAGTTCTCATAGAGGAACGACTCCTTGTGGTGCGCCAGGCACCAGCCGGCCATGATGGAACCACCGCGGGAGACGATGCCGGTGACGCGCTTCGTGGTCAGCGGCACGAACGGCAGGCGCACGCCTGCGTGGATCGTCATGTAGTCCACGCCTTGTTCGCACTGCTCAATGACGGTATCGCGGAAGATCTCCCAGGTTAGGTCCTCGGCTACGCCGTCGACCTTCTCAAGTGCCTGGTAGATCGGCACGGTACCGATCGGTACAGGGGAGTTCCGCAGAATCCATTCGCGGGTGGTGTGGATGTCGTTACCGGTGGAAAGATCCATTACGGTATCCGCGCCCCAGCGGGTCGCCCAGCGCAGCTTATCCACTTCCTCGCGAATAGAGGAGGTGACGGCGGAGTTACCGATGTTGGCGTTGATCTTGGTGGTGAAGGCGTTGCCGATAATCATCGGCTCGGACTCCGGGTGGTTGATGTTGTTCGGAATAATGGCCTTACCGGAGGCCACCTGTTCGCGAACCTTCTCTACATCACAGTGCTCACGGAGCGCTACGAACTCCATTTCCGGGGTGATGATTCCCTGGCGGGCATAGTGCATTTGGGTAACACGCTTACCCTCCTTTGCACGCAGCGTGGCGCGGGTAGAACCCTTCCACTCTTCGCTGGCCTGTCCGCGCTTGACGGCACGGTTGCCGTCATCCAGTAGGTTGCGACGACGACCGTCGTAGGCCTCCACATCGTCACGGGCTTCGATCCATTCGCTGCGCAGTCCCTGCAGCCCCTCGGTGGGTTCCGCCCACGGGCCGCGGGTGCGGTAGATCCTCACCGGCTCATTCGGGCCGGTCGGCGAGTCGTCCAATTGGATCTCAGTCTCCGGCACCTGCAGCGTGAAGGTCTTGCCGAAGGATTCCACCGTTTTCTCGATGGGGGAGAAGCTGTGCTTCGGGTGAATCTCCGCGCCGTACTCGTCGGTGGGGGTGATGTTCTGGGTAGACGTATCCGTCATTAAGACTCTCCTGACTCTTCCTTCGCTGGTTCTAACCAGACAGGTTCTAGCGGTACTCGCGCGGGGCTTCAGCGCGATCTCAGCTCGATACCTCGAGCGCCCGTGTTCGGTTGTGCTCTCCACTGTAACGCACCTCTCACAAGCTTGTAGTTTTGCCCTGTCTGCTTGATCGGTTTGGCCTGAAAAGTAGCTGCGTGTGAAATAAGATCAGGCCTATGACGAGCACATTCCCCAGCAGCTTGAACGCCAATGACGGCAAAAAGAGCAGTTCAAAGTTTTTCCTTGTGGTTGTGTTGCTGCTGATAGCAGTAGGTGCTTATGTGGTCGGCTCGGGGAATTTCCCCGGCGGTCTTACCGGATCTGGCGGGAAGTCTTATGACACCAGCAAGCCTTTGAAGATTGTCGCTGCTACAGAGCTGTCGGATATGGAACCGTTTATCGAACAGGCTTCCTCGGACTTGGGGTTCGAGATTGAAATGGAGTACGACAGTGGCACTCTCGTCAACACTCGTAACCTGGTGGATGGTGATTATGGGGATAAGTATGACGCCACCTGGTTTGCAACCAACGCGTTTGCCAGAGCGGAGGGCTCATCCCCGCAGTCCGAAGATCACAGCATTGCCCGTTCGCCGGTAGCTCTGGGGCTCAAACAGGACGCGGTCAATCGCTTGGGGTGGCGGTACAAAGACGTCAAGTGGTCGGATATCGCTGAGGCCGTAAAGCGCGGTGATCTGACGTTCGGCATGACAGATCCGCAGGAATCCAACTCCGGTTTCCTTACTCTTCTTTCGGTCGCCGCGGCACTAAGCAACTCTCCGCAGGGGCAGAAGTTCGATCTTTCGACGGCATTTCTCGACAAGCCACGCATGAAGGACTTCTTCTCCGGGCAGACGATCACTTCCGGATCCTCCGGTTGGCTGCGCGATACCTTCGTAAAGAACCCTGGCAAGGCGGATGGCATCTTTAACTATCAATCCGTTCTGCAATCAATGAAGGAAAACGATGGGGTGGATATTGAGGTAATCGTCCCCGGGGATGCCGCGGGCGCTGCCGATTACCCCCTCTCGGCGCTCACGAAGCCCGGCGAAACGGAGCCTGAGGCGGACACCATAGCGAAGGTCGAAGCCCTAGCCGATTGGTTTAAAGAGCACAGCGAAGAGGTAGGAGAGCGAACCCACCTGATCGTTTCGGGCAAGGACGCGGAAAACAAGGGCTCCCAAAACTACTACGAGTATCCGACATCGAAGGATCACATACGTTCTCTTGTCAGCCTGTATCGGGATGACCTTCGCCGCCCCGCTGACAGCAATTTCCTGCTCGACACGTCCGGCTCGATGCGAGGCAACCGGCTGGCAGATCTGAAGGGCATCCTGAACAGGCTTATCGACGGCACCGCAGGTGAAGACGGTAATCCGAAGGGATTCGGCCGTCGCGAAACGATCACCCTTATGCCTTTCAGTAGCAAGGTTGCCGATGGATACACCCAGGAGCACTACGACCCGGACAGCGCGGAGCAGAGTCGAGGCCTGCGGGATTACGTCAATGGTCTGCAGCCCCGTGGTGAAACTGCGATTTATGACGCCGTGTTGCGCGCCTACGACCGTGTGGGTGAAGGCGGCGGTTCCCTGAATTCGATTGTGCTGATGACCGATGGTGAGTCGAACTCCGGCACGAATCGCCAGGAGTTCATCACCAAGATGAAGCGCAAGATGGCCGAGACTGACCGCAAGATCCCGGTGTTCGTCATCCTCTATGGGGAGGCCAGCGAGGAGGAGATGAACTTCCTGGCGGACTTCACCGGTGGCAAGGTTTTCAACGCTCGTAGCGGTGATCTGTCTAAGGCGTTCGAAGAGATCCGCAGTTACCAGTAGGCCGCAATCAGTAAGACAGGGTAGGAAAGAAACCATGAACTCCAAGTACTTTCCGAAAATCGTTGCTGGGCTTGTCGTTTTCGTCGCGATCGTGGGCTTGCATGCTGCGGTGGATCTAGGATCTCTGTGGATCGTCGTGGCGGGAGCCCTCGCCGGTGCTGCTGGGATGCTCATGCCGGAAGGACAGGAACAAAAGTCGCTAGAGGGGAAGCCAATCCAGGATGGGAAGCACTCTCTGGAAAAGAAACGGCACGAACCTTTTAGTAAACCAGCTCCCGCGTTCTATGAGGTTCCTACCGAGTCCCTACAGGGCATCCGCACCCACTCTAAGCATCTCAAAGAATCCGTGCGCGTCTCCGGCCAGCAGCGCCAAGAGTTCTACGCGGATCTCGATCATTTCTACAGCACGTGCAAGGACGTTGTGCACGAGTGGGATCACTTGGCTGCGGATCCGCCGCAAGAGAACAAGGTTCGCCGCATTTTGGACGTCTATTTCCCAGAGACCTGCCGAATTCTTGATGACATGCCGACTGCAACGCATAACCAGGCCGTTGAGGATTTCCGTGCTTCGCTGGCAGTTTTGCAATCGGAAATGGACAAAGTCCACCAAGCGATCATGCAAGATAACCTCCAAGAGCTGAAGGACAATCGCACATTCCTAGAACTAGAATTCGGCGTGCTACGGAAGCCCGAGGAATGAGTATAAATCAATTAGGTTTCAAGATAATGCATCGGTTAGCGCACAAATAGAGTTGAAGAAATGACTAATGCTTTCTCCAAAAAGACCGCCAGTATTCTCCTCGTATTTATCCTTGTTGTGTTTTTTGTGGCTGTGGGGACTGTAGCCAAAAACGTGATGGAGGAGAAGATGAGCGCCCGCTGCGGATAGTGATGGCGAATGACATTCCATTCAGTCCGTTCCTGTGGGTGGAAGCGAAGCGTGACTACGGAATGCAAGTCGAGATTGACCGCGGGGGAGACACAGTTGAGCTTTCCCGGAAGATTGCTAATGGGGAGCTAGGGGATGAGTACGATGCAGTCTGGTTGGCGACTAACTCCTATGTGAACCTGCAAAACAATGAGGCGCTCGGAGAGAGCTACGGGTTGGCTTCGGATACGTTGGGGCTCGCATTAAGGAGCAAAGACCTGGATCGTTTGGGATGGCGGAAGAAGCAAGTTACGTGGAACGATGTCCGGGAAGCGGTCACAAGGGGAGACCTAACTTTTGGTATGGCAGATCCGGGCAAATCCAACCTGGGGATGCAGTCTCTGATCGGCATACTATACAAGATCGGGGGCTTGCAATCAGATGACTTAGCAGAAGAGGTTGCAGGTAAAGTTCATCCTCAATTGAAGAAGTTTTTCGGCGCTCAGGTGCTTTTAAGCGATACTTCTGATGAATTGTATGACAGATTCTCTGCTACAGATGATGTTGCTCAAGCAGTTTTCGCGTTTTCTTCTGATGAGAAACTTTTAAGGGATAACGGAGAAATTACCTTTGTTATCCCCGCTGACAGGATCGGGTTTAACGACTTTCCGATTTCGGTGATCAAGAATCCAGATGACGAAGAAGCTGAGGCTTCTGCTCATGCTAAGACGAAAGCCTTCGCTGATTGGATCACTCAACATGGCAACGAACTCCGGGATAAAATACGAGTTGAATTGGGCGACTCACCTGGGCAACGCCGTGCTGATACAACCACTCATAAGCTCCCTAGCTCCAAGCAGGAGTTCGATAACACATTGCGCTTTTATCGGGAGGAGCTGCTTCGCCCCAGAGACATCAACCTGCTAGTCGACGTTTCCGCTTCCATGCAAGGGGAAAACCTTAGGGAAGTAAAGAAGGACGTACTCGATTTGCTTGGTGAACAAGCGGGGGTCGATGGCAGAGCGGTAAATATCACAACATCCAGTACATCCTCGAGCAAAGCGTTCACCCAAAAGGACTATTCCTCAGATGATCCAAAGCATGCACGCGCTCTAAAGGATTACGTAGACCGTATGGCGCCCCGGCAAGAGGCCAATATCTATTACCAGCTGTACAGGGAATACCTGCGAATTCCGCGAAGAGGAAACTTGATTCAAGGACAGTCAATAGTCTTGCTGACTAGTGGAGCACCTGCCAAAGGTGTGGACTATGCGGAATGGTCGCACGAACTGAGGGACAGGGAGCGCAAGGAGGGGGTAATTTTCCCCGTATACATCGTCCATTACGGCAATGAAAACGCAGAGGACATGCAGCGTCTTGCTGAAGAGACCGGCGGTGAAGTCTTTAAGGCCAAAGAGGGCGGCCTGGCCACTGCCCTGGACAGGGCCAGTAAGTATTGGGCTACGTAGGGGGCGTCACTAAGAGAGTAGCCCAAGCCACCAGCTAGACTGGGCAACATGATTGACCAGAAGCTCCTAGAGATCCTCGCGTGCCCCATCGACAAGCAGCCGCTGGAGGATCACGGTGACTATTTGGTGAACCCCCGCCTGAGTAAGGCCTATCCGGTGCAGGATGGTATCCCGGTGCTGCTGGTCGAAGAAGCTCAAGACTGGCCGGTCAAGTAACCCCGTCAAGTAGCAACGCATAAAAGAGGAACGAGAACGAATACGCATGAGTGACAACAAGAACATCATTGACGAGTTGCAGTGGCGCGGCCTGATTAATCAGTCCACGGACCTGGAGGCGTTGAAGGAGGCCACGCAGGATCCCATCACGCTGTACTGCGGTTTCGACCCGACGGGTAGCTCCCTGCACGCGGGCCACCTGGTGCCGCTGATTATGTTGAAGCGCTTCCAGCAGTTCGGCCACCGCCCGATCACCCTGGCTGGTGGCGCGACCGGCATGATCGGCGACCCGCGCGATGTGGGCGAACGCTCCATGCTTTCCGAAGAGCAGATCGGTGAGAACATGGTGGCCATCAAGAAGCAGCTGGAGGCATTCGTCGATTTCACCGGCGAAAACGACGTGGACAGCCCGGCCGTGATGGTTAACAACGCTGACTGGATCAGCCAGATGAACGTCATTGAGTACCTGCGCGATGTCGGCAAGAACTTCTCGCTGAACACCATGCTGGACCGCGATACCGTGAAGCGCCGCTTGGAATCGGATGGCATTTCCTACACCGAGTTTTCCTACATGCTGCTGCAGGCTAACGACTACGTGCACCTGCACAACGAGTACGACTGCGTGCTGCAGATCGGCGGTGGCGACCAGTGGGGCAACATCGTTTCTGGTGTGGATCTGAACCGCCGCGTGAACGGTGCCAAGGTACACGGCCTGACCGTGCCGCTGGTCACCGATGCGGAGGGCAACAAGTTCGGCAAGTCCACCGGCGGTGGCAAGCTGTGGCTGGATCCGCAGCTTACCAGCCCGTACTCCTGGTACCAGTACTTCATTAACGCTGGTGATTCCGTGGTGATTGATTACCTGCGTTGGTTCACCTTCCTTTCCCAGGAGGAGATCGCGGAGCTGGAGCGCAAGGTCGCCGAGGAGCCCTTCAAGCGCGAGGCGCAGCGAGTTCTGGCCCGCGAGATGACCACTCTGGTGCACGGCGCTGCTGCCACCGAGGCCGTGGAGTTGGCCGCCCAGGCGCTGTTCGGCAAGGCTGAGCTGCAGGATCTGGACGAGGCCACCCTATCTTCCGCACTGCAGGAAACCGAGGTTGCCGAGGTCGGTCCCGATGTCACCATCCTGGACCTACTCGTCGAGTCCGGTCTGGAGAAGTCCAAGGGTGCCGCCCGCCGTACCGTCGGGGAGGGTGGCGCTTACGTGAACAACCAGCGCATCGAGGACATCGAATGGTCCCCGTCCGCCGACGATCTGCTGCACGGATCGTGGCTGGTGCTTCGCAAGGGCAAGAAGCGTTTCGCCGGTGCGCGTGTTGGGGCTTCTTCATAGTGACGCCACGCCACACGGCCTATAACGGCTAAAGCGATCCCTTGGTAGTTGCGTTTTTGCGCTTCTACCAGGGGATTTGTGTGTTTGTTGGGGCGGGTGTACATTAAATCAAGTCGCCGAGAGCGAGCAGGACAAAGATTCTGACTTAGACGATCGGTGTGCGTAGGTTGTTTGAGAACTCAATAGCGTGATGAACCAAGTTTAGATACTTTGTTGACCAACCTTTGTGTTGATTCTGATGCATTGTATGTCTTTTGCTTTGTGACTTGTTTCAGCTTCTCGT
>NZ_JBWJFG010000008.1:0-79149 GCF_056388495.1 Corynebacterium sp. TUM25020
AGCACAAATGTGGCCGGAGGTGCGGGATGGTGTGGGTAATAGCTTTCGGGGAGCTATTCTTTGGTGATTTGTGGTGTGTGGTCTGGGGTTATGGTGGCATGCGGACACACTTTTCTTTACTTAACCCACAGTTGTTGGAGTGGCCTACTCCGATATCAGGTATGACCTGAAGTACTCCTTCGATAGCATTCCCACCCGCCCCGCTCTTGCGCTTAAAGAAAGCTCACGCCCCGATTCGCCCACCACTTCGAAGGTATGTGGCACCCCTTACCTCCCGGAGCATGCACCCTACCCGTATTACGACGGTCGGCCCATGTTCTTCATTGCCCAGTTCAATTTCTCTGAGCTCGAGCAGCTTCCGGGGTTCCCCACGACCGGGCTCCTTCAGTTATTCGTGCCTGATACTGATTTTTGGGGTGATTTTTTGATGGCGCCGAACCAGCAGGATTCGCGCCAAGAACCCACCCCGTTCGCCAGGTATTTCGAAGACCTTTCTGCACCGCATGTAGGTGAGATGCCTGAGGAAGAGATCCTGCATTCAGGCGAGCATCCAGCTCCCGAGCCACTCGATCCCGTCACGATCGATGGAGTTCGAATCGACCAGGAGGTTGATTATAGCGCCCACGAGTACGGTCGGGCTATTTTTGATCCGAAAGGTCCCCGCACCCTGCTTAGAAGAGGCCAGGATTACGTGGATATTCACACGTTTAGGGGAAGCCTTGTTTCGCGTTGGGTAATCGGCGGGGAGACGACTTTCGAGAAGCCCAGCCGTGATGGTCAAGGATCGAGGAAAGATGCGTTTGCCGCGGCTGTCGGGCGCGCAGAACAAGAGGGCTTCACTGTCTATCCCCATGCCGATGAGTTCCTAGAACCCATTGACTATCCGTCTGCAAACGGATCCTCGCTCGGTGGATACGAAATTCTTCTGAACCGCGACCCCTTCCATCCGTCTGATCCCCGAATAGTGCTCGCGAGAATAGACCAGGACCTCCCTTGCGAATGGGGCGACACCGGAGTTGGAAACTTTTATATCCATCCCGATGACCTCGCTGCGCGCAACTTCGATCGGGTCGAATTTGCCTGGGACTGCTTATAAGACCTGCGTGTGGCATTGCAGCTCTCGCTGTCTTGCCGTTTGTCGTGCTAGTCGTCCAACGCGCGCAGATAGAAGCGGCGAATCAAAGCACGCCGAGGCAGGTCGATAAGTCGACGTAAAGCGGGGAAGCGAGCGGGCTGAGATTTGGCGTCAACAAGAAAAAGAACCCGGCCATCGTGCAACCGCTCGAGGGTAAAGGTCTCCTCGCCGCGCTCGAGGTGGCCGGGGAGAGTGCCGTAGGTAAAGCCGCAACGCCCCGGCTCGGCGAACACATCAACCACCCGGCAGCGGAAGGTCCACGGCCCAAATCCCAAGGCAACTTCCGCATTGAGTTCCACGACTTCATGCGTGGGGTGCACACGGAATAGTCCGCTGCGCTGCACGCCCCACCTGAAGAGACGGTCGGCGGCGGTATCGAGGTCTGCGTTAATGACCCGCGCCATATTCAGCTCTGGGAAGCCAACGGTCGAGGTATAGGAGAGGGGAGCTCGTGGCGCTTCAGGGTTCATAGAACGCACCAGGCTACTTGATATGCCCGGAGATCTGCTGATGCTGTGGCACATGAGGGACAAAATCTTGCACATAAGCCCCCATAGCGATCAATGCATCGACGCGCTCCCAGATTGGTGGGTGGGTGGCGGAGAAATTCCGCCGCTTATTCATTGCCCGCTCGAACATGCCGCCCTTTTTGCTCTGGTTGGAATTGTGGAAACTCTCGATGATGTCCCTCTCCGGTGCGTATAGAGCCAAGGAACCGGGGCTACCGTACATGGAGTTATCCACCGTGTGGGGGTTGGCCTGGTGAAATGCACGGATCGTGATGAGGGCTTGTGCCAGGGCAGTGGGGTTGCGGCAGAGCGAAACGCCATGGCTATCGGCCTGCTGCTCGCGATAGCGCGACATATAGGCCCTCGCAATGTTGGACAGCGCAGGGGCTGCCAGGATGACGCAGAAGGAGACCAAGAAAATGACGAGTGCGACAACCGCATGGCCACCACCGCTGGAGTTTGAGTTAGACCGATTGCGGTTATTGGAACTCAAACTTCCGTAGATAAACGCGGACTGCAGGATGGAGATGACAGACGCAATGGCCACCAGCTGGGTCATGACCCGGTTGTCCTCGGCGGTAAGGTGGCTCATTTCATGGGAGATCACGGCCTGCAGCTGTTCGCGATTAAGCAGGTAGCCGAGCTCTTCGGTGACAATGATCGTGCCAGTCTGCGGCTTCTTTCGCTTGCCACCCAGCGCATAAGCATTGGGTACTCCGGTTCCGATGAGCACATAAACCTTCGGCGGAGAAGGCATACCGGCGGCGATCGCCATTTCTTCTACAATGTTGTAGATCATGCCCTGCTCCACCAGGCGCTTTTGCCCGCCGATCGCGGACAGCACGGTCCGGGTGGAAAAGAAGTAGGAATACAGAATGATCAGCATCGCTACCGGAATGGCAACACCAGCGGAGATCAAAATGACCATGCCTAGGGTGTTGAGGTCAATATTGCTGCCCTTGGTACCGACATAGGCGGCGCAGGCACATGCCACGATGGACAGCTGCAAGACCAGCACGTTTGCGAGCCATGCGACGGCGATGCCCCGACGTAGCTGAGACAGCGATTCGTTGAAGGTCGTCGGTTGGTGGCCCATGGTTCCTCCTTTTCGGTCGTGAAATCACCTCGACTGCGGGGCGCGGTTAGTACAGTCCCTACAAAAATGAAGGTGACGGGGAGGAGATTAGAAGGACACGTCGGGAGCCTGGCGCTTGGACTCCTCCACCTGGAAGTATTCGAAGGGGCGGAAGCCGTGCACGGAGGCCACGATGTTGGTCGGCACGGACTGGATAGCGGTGTTGTAGTTGTTCGTCGAAGAGTTGTAGTACTGGCGCGCAAAGCCGACCTTGTTTTCGGTGGCGGCTAGCTCTTCCTGCAGCTGTTGGAAATTGCGGGACGCCTGCAGCTCTGGGTAGGCCTCTGCGGTTGCACGCAGGGTGGCCATGGTGCGACCGAACACTGCTTCTGCCTGGGATGCATCCTGCACAGTGCCGGTGGCGCGGGCGCGGTCAGTTGCGCTGCGCAGCTCAGCGATATCGTGGAACACCTTCGCCTCGTGGTTAGCATATCCCTTGACCGTGGATACAAGGTTGGGGATCAAGTCGCCGCGACGCTGCAGCTGGGTATCGATCTGTGCATATGCTTCGTTGACCGTGTTTCGCTTTTTGACGAGGCCGTTGTACATGGCGAACCAGATGATGACGAGTAGGACGAGGATAACGATGGCGATAATTGCAATGATCATGTCAGTATTTTCCTTGGAACCTTTGAACGTATCTATATGTGAAATGGGGTGCGAAGTGGCCATTTAGGGGTATAGGAAACTTCGCACCAACCACCAGTCTTGAAATGTATTATCGCCAACCTTTGTTCCCGGCGCAGGATAAGGCAATTTGTGTCTGTGCTCTCGATAAGGTGTTCCAGAGCTTAAGGGGGGCACCACAGTCGTTAAGGTGGATTCCATGTCAACTAGTCCAAATCCCATGGTCGACCACCAGCTTTCCCATCGCACAATCAGGGAGTTCACCGATCAGCCGGTGGACGAGCAAACCCTGGAAACGATCTATGACGTCGCTATGCGTACTGCGTCCTCCCGTGGAATGCAGCAGGCGAGCATAATTCGCGTGACGGATAAACAGCTGCGGGAGCGCCTGGCGGAGATCGGAAATCAGGAGTACGTTCGCCGGGCCCCTGTGTACCTGTTGTTCCTGGCCGACACTGCGCGCAATGCTCAAATCCTGCGGGAAAACGGCGGCGATCCACGCGCTGCGGGGCGCACGAAGGCGTTTGTGGAAGCTTTCACAGATGCCTGCCTGATGGCGCAGAACGTGGTGAACGCCGCCGAATCCTTTGGCCTTGGCGCGAACTACCTAGGCAATATTCATAACGACACTGCCGGGGTTATCGAATTGCTGAACCTGCCGCAATTTACCTTCCCCGTCGTAGGGCTCACCCTCGGTTGGCCGAATCAGGATCCGCAGCTAAAGCCCCGCATGCCACGTGCTTTCCGCGTCATGGAGAACAGCTACCAGACCAGGGAGAACTTGACCGCCGACTTGGCAGATTACGACGCGGAAATGAGGACGTATTACGACTTGCGCAACGCTAACCGGCGGGTGGATAGCTTTACCAACCAGGTTTTGAAGAACTTTCCTTTCTCCCGGGATAGCAATGACGACTCACTGCAGGCGGCGCGCTGGCAAGGTTTTATTGTGTGACGCCCTCTCGCGCGTCACCCGCATCTAACCTGAACTTAACCTTTAGTTCAGCTACTTGGGTTAGTATTCCGGAGAGTTTATAAAACTATGTGAATTCGCGCCGGGCGGGCTCGCAGGCCTGGCGTTCACAAAGAAGACACAGTCGACATTTCAAGGATGAGGAAAACAGTGACCAACAAGAAGGGCCTGAAGATCACGACGGCGACCGTGATGGCCGCGACGATGTCCCTTTCCGCAGTAAACGTAGGTCAAGCCGCAGCTGCTCCAGTGAGCATGCCAGCTATCGCTGGTTCGCAGGGGCTACCGAACTACCCGCACCCGGTGCCGCACAAGGGTGCACCAAACCCGCAGCCTTTCGGTCCGGAGTACCTGGGTGGCTACATTTCCGACATCAGCTCCCACGGCTATGGCGTGTACCTAGACGTTGTGGATGGTTTCAATGATGTCCGCGCCAACCACCCGGAGATCATGAAGCAGAACCTGGACAAGGTTGTAAAAACCAACAACGCTGCAGCTGGGAACCAGGCTGTAATTAAGCGAGCGCAGCAGGATGCGCGGGCTGACCAGGATGGCGTGCTCACGGCATTCTCGGACGCTCTGGGTGCGGAGCTGGGTGGTCACTTCCGTGATGCGCTGCGGGAGAATCGCCTGCCCAAGACCAAGTTCCTGCTGGGCGGCGGCTACCTGGCTCGTGCTGGCGGACTGGCTTCCTCCACCTTCGTGGAAAAGATGGTTTTCGGTTACGACCGTCCATTCGTTAAGGCTCCGAACCGCATTAAGAAGTACCAGGACGGCGGTTCGCGTAATTTCTACGGCACCTCGAAGTCCTACCCATCTGGTCACACCAACCAGGCTGTCTGGTCCACCACTTTGCTGGCGCTGACCCTGCCGGAGCTGGCTCCGCAGATCCTGGCTCGTGGGTCTGAGGCTGGTAATAACCGCATTGTGATGGGTGTGCACTACCCGCTGGACGTCATGGGTGGCCGCATGTCCGGTACCGCAGCGGCAGCTGACCGTTGGAATGACCCGAAGATGCGCGACGCAATCCAGCAGGCGGGCAAGGAGCTGCGGGCAGAGCTGGAGTGGCGCGCAGGTCGCCCGATCGCCGAGGTTGTGAAGAGCGACAAGGCCTACCGTTCCACCGATCAAGCTGTGCGCGAGTACACCGACCGCATGTCCTATGGCTTCCCGAAGATCTACCGCAAGGACGCGCCGATGATTGTGCCTCAGGCTGCGCCGGATCTGCTGCTGGCGAAGTTCCCGAAGTTGAGCTACAAGCAGCGTGCGTCCATTCTGCGTCAGACGGCAATTCCGTCTGGCTCTCCGCTGGACGATCAGGGGCCACGTGGTTCTTGGCAGCGCCTGAACATGGCTGCTGCGTTCGCGGCAAAGGTCAAGGTCAACGGCAACGGAAGCGTCACCGTTCTGCGTTAGAACCGCGTAGCTGGGAGGCAGGGGTAACCTTTAGCAAACTGTTACCACTGTGGCGCATGTGAATCCTGTTTCGTGCGATAGGGTTAGTTCCATTGCCAACAAAAACGAAGGAAAGTATGCGCTCCCGGTCCTTGACAGCCTCACTCGTCCCCACTCGCACTACCCGTCGCTTCGCAGCTTTGATCGCGGGCGCGGCACTGGCCATCTCCGCCACATTTGGTGCGACCTTTAATGCGCCGGAGGCCTCCGCGGCTCCAGCAGGATCCGCCGATGCCTTCCTCAAGGCCACCGGCCAGCCCGGACCACACCGCATTCCCGGCCACTACTTCACATCCCCCGGCATTCCGCAAGCACAGCGAGCCGCCGCACCAAACGTGCTGGCAGGCCCGTCCATGCCGATCTACGTAGGCAACAACATCTGCACTCTGGCCGTCGTCGGCTATGACAAAGCAGGGAACAAAGTGGGCATCACCGCTGGACACTGCGGTAAGCCCGGCGCTCCGGTCACTTCCATGGATAGCGAGCGTGCGGGGCAAATCGGCACCGTCGTTCGTAACAGCTACCCGGACTACGCCGTCATCAAGTTCAACAACAAGGTGCGCCTGACCCACAGCTACAACAACGTACACCTCAACGCACTGGGCGGGCCGACCCCAGGTAGCCTGCAGCAGATGTGCAAGACCGGAGTGGCCACGGGCACCTCTTGCGGCCCAATGCTGGCGATCTCCGGCCCCTTCCTTGTCTCGCACCTGTGCGGCTCCGTTGGCGATTCGGGTGCCCCGATCTACGTCGGCAACCGCCTCATCGGCATTATCAACGGTGGCGTAGCCAACCTGCCTTCCTGCACTACCCCACTGCAAGGACCTTTCCACGCGCCGACGGCCGGTGCAGCATGGAATGTTATTGCTGCTGACCTCAACGCGGCTGGGGGAGTAGGAGCCGGTTTCCGCCTGGCATAAACCCCTAACGCCACGCTCTTTAGCCCAAGCGCCCTCTGCCTAGCTGCAGCAGGGCCTTCGCTATTTCTACGCCCTCTGTGCCGAACTCCTCGCGGAATTGATTAATGATCGCGACCTCGCGCGTATAGACGAGCTTCGTGCCACCCGAACCTAGACGTGTTTTGCCGATGGCCTTTGAGACCTCGCTACGGCGGTGGATTGCATCGATGATGGCGCGGTCGAGGCGGTTGATTTCCTCGCGGTAGGATTGAATTTCTGAATCCGATAAAGGATCGTCCGTGCCGGAAGGCATACGGACGGTGAACTCAGCAGGCTGCGAGTCTTCGTTGTCGCTCATGCGCTGTAGTCTACCGCTAGTTGGCCGGAGAGTTTCACAAAGAGTTTCTAGGGAGCACAAAGGGAAAACATGCACAACCAGCACGATCCATTCGCCGACCTGCCGCTGCCCGAAGAACCGACACTGTTTGACGAAGAGGTGCCTCCACCAGAGGAGGATCTGCCTCCGGAGGGGTATGAAAACGTCCTGGCTAGCCTGCACACCACACCTCGCCCAGAACCGCAGCCGCAGCGCGCGACTGGACAGCCGGGCGCTGAAACTGGGCGTCAAAAAGAAGAACTGCTGAACGGACTTAACCCACAGCAGCGGCAGGCGGTCGAGCACATGGGTAGCCCGCTGCTGATCGTGGCGGGTGCCGGGTCGGGTAAGACGAGTGTGTTGACGCGCCGCATTGCCTACCTGCTGGCCAACGGTGTGGCGCCGTGGCAGATCCTTGCAATCACCTTTACCAACAAGGCCGCGGCGGAGATGCGCGAGCGCGTGATGGATATGGTCGGTCCACAAGCGGAGCGGATGTGGGTCTCTACCTTCCACTCCTTTTGCGTGCGTGTGCTGCGTGCCAATGCACACCTCGCGCCAGGGCTGAACACGAACTTCAGCATCTACGACTCGGATGATTCCAAGCGCTTAATGTCCATGATTATCAAGGACGCCTCGCTGGATTTGAAGGAGTTCTCGCCGCGCGGGGTGCTGCACGTGATCTCCAATTGGAAAAACGAGCTGGTTAGCCCGCAAGGTGCATTAGAGGAGGCGCAGCGCGATTCGAATCCTCACACCGCGCAGATCGCCACGCTGTACAAGACCTACCAGCAGCGTCTCCGGGCGGCGAACGCAGTGGACTTTGACGACCTGATCGGCGAGGTTGTGGGGATCCTCAATAACAATCCGGACGTGCGCGAACATTACCGCCGTCGCTTCCGCCACATCATGGTCGACGAGTACCAGGACACAAACCATGCGCAATACGAGCTGGTCGCGGCACTCGCCGGCAAGGGCAAGGCGGAATCCGAGCTGTGCGTAGTGGGCGATGCTGACCAGTCGATCTACGCCTTCCGTGGGGCGACGATCCGCAATATTGAGGAGTTCGAGCGCGACTATCCGGATGCTCACACAATCCTTTTGGAGCAGAACTACCGTTCCACGCAGCGGATTCTCACCGCTGCCAATGCTGTGATCGACCGTAACCAGGGCCGCCGGCCAAAGAAACTGTGGACGGATCTGGGCGATGGAGAGCTGATCGGCGGCTATGTTGCGGATAACGAACACGACGAGGCGAATTTCATCGTCCAGCAGATCGACGACCTCGTGGATAACGAGGGTTACTCCTACGGCGATATTTCGATCATGTACCGCACCAACAATGCCTCCCGCGCGATCGAGGATGTATTGGTGCGCTCAGGGTTGCCGTACAAGGTTGTCGGCGGCACGCGTTTCTATGAGCGCCGCGAGATCCGTGACATCGTTGCATACCTAAAGGTGCTGGATAATGCGGATGACACGGTGGCATTGCGGCGCATCATCAACACCCCGCGCCGCGGTATTGGAGATAAGGCCATCGCGCAGGTTACGGTGCACGCCGAAGGCCAGGGGATAGGTTTTTCGGCTGCTCTTGGTGACGCCGCCGCGGGCAAGGTCGCCGGCCTTTCCGCTCGCGGCCGCAATTCCATTGGCAAGTTCCTGGAAATGATGGACGCGCTGCGGGCGGAGACAGAGACGATGGAGATGACCGCCTCCGACGGTTCTGGGCTGGGGTTGCCCGACTTGGGGCGGGTGATTTCCGCGGTGCTGGATGTGACTGGGTATAAGGAGCTGCTGGAGAAGTCCAACGATCCGCAGGATGGGGCGCGCCTGGATAACTTGAATGAGCTGGTGAGCGTGGGGCATGAGTTCTCGCAGGAGTCGGCGAATTTGAAAGCTTATGAGGAGATGCCTGGTGGTAGCGCAGGGAGCGCTGGTGAAGACAGTGCTGACGCAGATGAGGCTGCTGAGGCGATGCTGGCTGAGGGGGAGGCGCCACTGGGTAGCCTGCAGGCTTTTCTAGAGCGCGTGAGCTTGGTCGCTGATGCCGACCAGATTCCGGCAGACGAGCAGGACATGGTGACACTCATGACGCTGCACACTGCCAAGGGGCTGGAGTTCCCCGTCGTGTTTTTGACCGGGTGGGAGGATGGCCAGTTCCCGCACATGCGCGCACTGGGCGACCCCACAGAGTTGGCCGAGGAGCGCCGTCTGGCCTATGTGGGCATTACGCGCGCCAAGCAGCGGTTGTTCCTGACTCGGGCGATTACCCGCAGTGGTTGGGGTGCACCTGTAAACAACCCACCGTCGCGCTTCTTGTCTGAGGTGCCGGAGAACCTGATGGAATGGATCCGCGAGGAACCCGCGCGTTTCGGCAGCGGAGTGGATTCAGCCTGGGGTGGCGGAGGATACGCCGACGGTACGAGCTTCGGCGGCTCGGGTGGATGGAGCTCTGACTCTGGGAGCTGGGGTAGCCAGTCCTATCGCAAGCCTGCAAGGAAAACGAAGCCCGCCTTTGGAGCCGGCGCAAAGAAGAACCAAGATTTGGACTTGGCGGTCGGGGACAAGGTCAACCACGACAAGTACGGCTTGGGGACTGTGAAGAGCGTCGACGGCAGCGGATCACACACTACCTGCATGATTGACTTCGGCAGCCAGGGTACGGTGCGCCTGATGTTGTTCGGCGGTGTGCCGATGGAAAAGCTCTAGCGAAGTAGCGGCCCCGGGGTTATTCCCGGGGGTTTTTCTGACGCCGCCCGGTTTTGCGTCGGTAGAGGTCGTGCGGTGAGGTTGATGGACGCCACAGCAGCGTTAAAAAAAGAGACTTTTGTGACAAAAGTTTCGCGACGAATATTTTTGTTATGTAACGTAACTATGCGTCTCCTCGTTGGATTTAGCGGAAACAAAGAAGGGTATGTATGTCAGAAAACCAATCGATCACCTCAAAATTGCACAACCTTAAGCATTTCGGCGAGGCTGCATGGGCTGAGACTCATGCGATTGCCACTGGCCTGGGGACCGCGCTGCGATCGGGCGTGGTCGTTAGGGGCGGCGGAGTTAAAGGTAAAGCAAAGCTGGTGGAAAGTATCGCCCGTTATGGCTTCACCGCTGCGCGTCAGGCGTGGTATGCAGCAGAAGCGGCCCCGGAGCGAACGGCCATCATCGATGACATTGGTGAGCGCACCTATGCGGAAGTTCGAACTGAGGCGCTTGCTTTCGCCCGCGCGCTGCAGCGCATGGGGTTGGGGCCGGGGAAAAACATTGCAGTGATGGCACGCAATTCCCGCGTAGTTGTCTACGCGCTAGTTGCAAAGGGCTTTATTGGGGCAGATATTTGCCTGCTTAATCCTGCTTCTAGCTCGGTCCAGCTGCAAAAGAGCATGGAAGAACTGAATGTTCACACCATCATCATCGATGAGGAATTCGCAGACCGGCTGCCTGCAGATTATTCCCGTGCAAAGGTGATTATTGGGTACGCGGAAGACCTGCAAAATCCGCAGGCGCCAAACCCGGAATGGGAGACCTTTCAGCAGGTCATCGACCGCGCGCCTTCTGAAGCCGAGGAAAAACTTCCTACCATCCCGAAACGTGGCTTTATCACCATTATGAGCTCCGGCACTTCGGGCACACCTAAGGCTGTTGTGCACCGGGAACCGCCTATTCCGACACCCCTGGCGGACCTTGTGACGTGGATTCCGTGGCGTGCGGAAATGATGATTCAACAGACTGCTTCTATGTTCCACTCGTGGGGCTGGGCGAACCTTAACCTGATCTTCGCTCACCGTGCGACGGTGGTTTTCCGCCGAGTATTCGATCCTGTTCAGGCTATGGAGGATGTTGAGCGTTACGGGGTTAACGGCATTATCACCTCGCCTATCTTCATCAAGGAGCAGCTAAAGGTCGCGCAGAACGGTAACTACGATGCCTCATCGTTGGAGTTCATCGTGTCTTCCGGAAATGCCATGCATGAAGATCTGCTCCGTGGCCTGCACAAGCAATTCGGGCCGGTGGTGTGTAACTTCTACGGCTCTACAGAGAACAGCGTCGTTGCCATCGCTAAGAAGGAAGAACTTGCGGAAAACCCAGCCTTGGCTGGGCGACCGGTGCGTGGCGTGCGCATAAAGATTCTGGATGATGAAGGCAATGTGTTGCCTCCGAACACTCCGGGACGAATCTATGCCCGTGGAACCATGACTATGCGTCGCTACGCGCACACCCGCGATCAAATGAAGATCAAGCATGGCTTGTTGGAGATCGGCGACCGCGGGTACCTCGATGACGAGGGGCGCTTGTTTGTCCTCGGCCGAGCTGATGACATGATCATCGTCGGCGGTGAAAATGTCTACCCACGCAGTGTGGAAGAAGTACTGGCGCCGATGCCCGGCGTGAAGGATCTCTTTGCCAAGGGGGTAGACGACGAGGAGAGTTTTAAGCGCATGGCCGTCTGGATTGTGCGTGACGACAACCCGGAAGGTGAGGAGCTGACCAAGGAGTCTGTGCAGGAATGGGTCAGGGATAATCTTGCGGAGCATTCCGTTCCCCGAGAAGTAACCTTCCTGGATGAGCTTCCTCGCAACCCAACTGGTAAGGTCATGCCAGCAATGCTTCCTAACACCTAACATTTTTGAACCAATATCGATAGGCTAGACACGGCCTTTAAACACTCACTGGAGAACATGATGAAGAAGATTGCACGTATTCTGACTGCGGCAGTTGTCGCGGCTGGATCCGTCATGGGGCTTGCCCCTGCTGCGCAGGCTGCACCGGGCAACACCGTTTTGATCGGTGATTCCTACTTTGCCAACACGACCCTCAACCAGATCTTGGACGCTAAGCGAAGCGGGAAGCGCAAGTGTATCCACGGTAAGTTCCGCGTTGCCACCGAGCTGCAACGTCTGACAGGAGCGCATATTGACGACTACTCCTGCAACGGCAAGGAACTGTACTTGGGGCGTGAGCCACTGGAGGCTCGCGTGGATCAAGCTATTCGAGATGGCAAGCTGAACCGCAATACGCGCAACGTGCCGATCATGGTCGGCGCCAACGACACCTACCGCACCCTTTCCCCGATCGACAATCGCGCAGCGGCTCGTTCCTACGATCGCATCGCTAGGAAGATCAAGCGCGTTGCTCCCGGCGCCCGCATCCAGTTCGTTAGCTACCCACACCTGACGAACGACCGTGCTGGTCTCTGCCTCATCCGTCCCCACGGTTTGCCACCGATTGAAGCCCCGTTCCCGATCGTGAAGGAAGCTGAGCGCCAGCTTTGGCGTCAGGCGCACGACGCGGCAAAGCGTAACGGTGGCGTATTCGTTGATCTGCACCGCTCCACGCGTGGCCACGACACCTGCCAGCCAGGTGGAAAGGCATGGGTTGCTGGCGTCTTCGACAACCAGACTCCGCGCTACAACCTGACCCTGCACATGTCCAATGATGGTGTGACCAACGCGGCGAAGCAGATCGGCGCTGCTCTGCAATAAGCTGTACCTCTCCTAGGGGACACCTCAACACCTCAAGGGGAGCACCCCGGGAAAGCAACCCGGGGGACCAATTAAATAACTTAAGGGCCTGACTCCGATGTGGTATCGGCGTCAGGCCCTTTTTGAAGGCTTTAACGCTAGAGCCTTTAGGAGGCCCTCGGTGGTTTAAAGCTGAATACCGCGCTCAGCCAGCCATGGCTTCGGGTCAACGGCGTCGCCACCGTTCGGGTGAACCTCGAAGTGTAGGTGGGAGCCAGTGGAGAAGCCCAGGGAACCCATGCCAGCAATCTTCTGACCGCTGGTTACACGGTCGCCAACCTTGACGTCCAAAGTGGCCATGTGGCCGTAAACGGTGATGGTGCCGTCATCGTGCTTAATGCGAATCCAGTTACCGAAGCCGGATGCCGGGCCGGAGTCGATAACGGTGCCGTCGTGGACAGCGCGGATGGGGGTGCCGACAGCGTTAGCGATATCGATGCCCTGATGGAAGGAACCCCAGCGTGGGCCGAAGCCGGAAGTGAAAGTGCCCTCGGCTGGCTTTGCGAACTCAGGCATACGGGCAGCCAGGTCAGCCTCCGTGCGCTCCTTGGCAAAGCGCAGGGCGGAATTAAGCTGCTGGGAGAGGTCGGAGACCGGCTTGGCCTGCGGAACCTCGAGGATCTGCGGGGCTTCGGCAGCCGTTGCGTCTGCACCGTCGGCGGTGGCTGCAGAGCCCTGGGTGCCGGCCCCTTCACCCTGGGCGAGAAGAGTGGTGTTCTCAGAAGCCAGTGCGATGTCGTCGTCAGAGCTCTGGGAAGCACCAGCGGTGGCACCAGCAGCGCCAGCGGTCGTGACGGCCGTCGTCGCGACTGCTACGAGCGCAAAGCGACGCTTCGCGCTGTGATCCTGCTTGCGGTGGGCACCGGTACGGTTCGCCTCGGTAGTGTTTTGCACTGTCCTTGTAACCCTTCGACTTATTCGGTGTTTCTTAGCAACTGTCAAATGCGGCTCTGTCTGCTGGGCTATGGCGTTGTCTAGCGGATCCTCGGCGGATCCTCGATGCCTTCGCGCAAGCATTTTGTAACCACTTTGTTATCAACGGAACGTAACATTATCGGTTGAGCAACGTTGCGGCAACTAAATTCACGAAAAATAACGCTTTGGTTACATTGCGGGGGTGGTGCGATCTGAAGTGATATTGATCGATGATTCATTCCCCCTGTTCCAGACGTTTTTCTGGCGCTTCTTCACGTGTTCTTCGATGTTAGTGATCTTCCGCACGCTACCTCCAAACCCTCAAGTAGAAGATTAGGCATGGCGTGGGTGAAGAGAAGAAGCGACGGCTAACGGGTGGGTCAGTCCGCCAGATACCTATTCCTCTTAGGCACAATGGGACGGGTGAGTAAAGATTCTGCTGCCCAACGCCCCGGATCCCGACGATCATCGTCTTCGCGACGCCCAGGTGTGAGCCGTACCCGGCGAACTTCGTCCGGTAGTGACGCAGCCAGGATCAAAGGAACCCAGGGAGGTTCCAGTAACACGGGTCATGAGCGCTTCGTTGCTGCTGACCAAGCAAAGGGAACCCCGGTAGATGGTCGGCCTACCGCGAGAAGCAAGGTTGCGAAGGCTACCTCTACTTCTTCCTCTAGCTCTGCCTCCACGTCGCGTGGTGGCGTTAAAGCCGCTCTGGGGAGCTGGTGGTCGAAATGGAAGCCCCACGTCAAACGTTTTGGACCTCAGCTGCTGATTAATCATGCTGTGACTCTGGGTGTCATCGTCATTATTGCCATTCTCATCGGCATCGGTACCGGCTTTGCCAAAGTTCCGGCAAGTATTGCCTCGATGTGGATGGCGTTTAATCTCGCGCCGGTGGAAATGGCGGGTGCGAAGTTGGGATTTGTGCCGCTGCTTCCTGCACTGTTGTTGGTGTGGGGGCATGCGAAACGCGCGACAACGGTGCTTGGAAATTCCATTAGCGTTCGCGGGCTTCGCGTATTCACAACCTTAAGCTTGTTGATTCCCCTCGTGCTTACCTGCATCGCATGGTTAATGCTGTGGGATGCCTCGCGCGTATTCGATGTAACTCCGCCAAATCTGCTGGTTGCATTGATCTCTACTGCTCTTGTCAATGGCGCAGCCATTGTTATAGGTATGCGGGCACGCGTATGGCGAGCACTGCTGCTTCGCCGTGGCTGGTCTACTTGGCCAGTGGAATCAATGCTGCTGGCACAGAAGTTCCTCAAGTGGATGAGCGCCGCGGGGCTGGCTGTGGCGCTGATATACCTTCTGACGAACTTGAAGGCTTTCAGCGAGGCGTATGACATCACCTCATCCACGATGGGTGTTATTGGCCTTAGCTTTGTTGCCCTTTTGTATGTACCCAACGTCGTGATCGGCGCGATTGCGGTCCTACTCGGTGGAGAGTTTCATGTAGGAAACGGCGCGGTGAGCTTGTTTACCGCGAACAATGTCAACCTTCCCCCGCTGCCGATCCTCGCGGCTATCCCAAATGATCAGATTCCGTTTGGTCCAATGCTGCTGGCTGTGCCTGCTTGTGTAGCTGTGGGATGTGTCTACAACTTCTTGCGCGGGCGAAGCTATGTCGAGGCTCCGTTGCTCCAAGCAGTCGGGGCGGGTGCATTTTCCGGGTTGATTGGCTTCTGCGTTTCCTGGCTAGCCGGTGGTGAGCTCGGCGTGTATGGGCGGGCGGGAGCTGTTGAGTGGCTCTTTGCTGTGGAACTCGCAGCCTGGTTGTTGGTGCCCGCGGCTGTGATGATGTTCTTTATGGCGCGCCGAGGTGCGACCGTTATTGAGGACATTCCGGAGGCGGAGATGGTGTCTTCCGCAGAGTCTGAAGATGCTCAAGAAGTCGAAACTGCCGAGGAAGCCGAGGAAGCCGAGGACGCTGAAGCTGCTGAGGACGACGCCCCTACGGAGGAACCGGAAAACGGGAATGATGGGGGCGTCACGAAGAAAAAGCAGGAAGACCAACAAGAAGATCAAGTAAAAGAGCAAGAAGACAAAACGGACGAAGAAGCGGACGAGGATACGGATACAGAGGATGACGAAGCAGATGAAGATAGTGATTCTGGCGAGCGGGACGGGGACACTTCTGCAGAGCGTGATCGATAACGTCGATCGCGACAAGGTAGAAATCCTCGCGGTGGGCAGTGACCGGCAGTGCGAGGCTCTCGACCGTGCCGAGCGCGCAGGAATCGAGCATTTCCTGGTCGAGTACGTGCCGAAGCAGACTGATCGCGAACAATGGAACGAAGATCTGGCCGACAAGATTTTCAGCTATGAATCAGACCTCGTGGTGAGCGCGGGTTTCATGCGCATCCTTGGTCCACAGGTGGTGGAGCGCTTCACAGGGAAGATCATCAATACACATCCGGCGCTTCTGCCGGCTTTCCCCGGAGCGCACGCGGTGGAGGACGCATTAAGTTATGGTGTTCGAGTCACCGGGTCTACAGTTCATGTAGTAGATAGTGGAGTGGACACGGGTCCGATCATCGCTCAAAAGGCGGTGGAGGTCGCGCGCGACGACACAGTCGACAGCTTGCATGAAAGAATTAAAAAGGTGGAGCGCGCACTCTTAGTAGAGGTGCTGCACGAGATTTCACATGAGGGACGAAAGGCCAGGAACGAAAACAATGAGTGACGGCACTGCAGCAACCAACGGCAGCGATAAAAAGGAAATCCGTCGTGCACTGATCAGTGTGTACGACAAGACCGGTCTCGAAGAGCTGGCCAAGGGACTGCACGCCGCGGGAGTCGACATCGTCTCCACTGGCTCGACTGCGAAGAAGATCGCCGACGCTGGCGTGCCAGTGACCGAGGTAGAAACCCTCACCGGCTTCCCGGAGGTGCTGGAAGGGCGGGTCAAGACCCTGCACCCGCGCGTGCACGCTGGCATCCTGGCCGATACCCGCAAGGACGATCACCTTAAGCAACTTGAAGATCTAGGTATCGAGGCTTTCCAGCTCGTAGTTGTAAACCTGTACCCGTTCACCGAGACCGTAGCCTCCGGGGCGGGCTTCGATGATTGCGTGGAGCAGATCGACATCGGCGGCCCGTCTATGGTGCGTGCCGCTGCGAAGAACCACCCGTCCGTGGCCGTGGTGGTAGATCCTTCCCGTTACGAGGATGTCGTGGCCGCTGCCAACGCCGGCGGATTTACCCGCGCGCAGCGTACCGACCTGGCCGTGGATGCGTTCCGCCACACTGCCGCTTATGACGTGGCCGTGGCGTCGTGGATGGGGGAGCAGACCGCCGACGGCGAGCAGTTCTCCGAGTGGATCGGCGCTTCCTACAAGCGTGCCAATGTGCTGCGCTATGGCGAGAACCCGCACCAGGCAGCCGCGCTGTACTCCGACGGCACCGGTCTGGCTGGCGCCAAGCAGTTCCACGGCAAGGAGATGAGCTACAACAACTACACCGATGCGGATGCCGCCTGGCGTGCAGCGTGGGATCACAAGCGTCCGACCGTAGCCATCATCAAGCATGCCAATCCGTGTGGTATCGCCGTATCCGATGAATCCATCGCCGATGCGCACAAGAAGGCACACGCATGCGACCCAATGTCCGCCTTTGGCGGCGTGATCGCAGTGAACCGTGAGGTGAGCGTTGAAATGGCTCAGCAGGTGGCCGAGATCTTCACCGAGGTCATCATCGCGCCGGGCTACGAAGACGGTGCTGTGGAGATCCTCTCGCAGAAGAAGAACATCCGCATCCTGCAGGCCGAGGCACCGAACGAGGAGCCGGAGCTGCAGGGCCGTGAGATCTCCGGCGGCTTGCTGGTTCAGCAGGTTGATGCGATCGATGCAAAGGGAGACGACCCGAGCAACTGGACTCTGGCCGCTGGCGAGGCAGCCGATGAGGAAACTCTGCGCGAGCTGGAGTTCGCTTGGCGCACCGTGCGCGCGGTGAAGTCGAACGCGATCCTGCTGGCCAAGGATGATGCCACCGTGGGCGTGGGTATGGGCCAGGTGAACCGCGTCGACGCAGCCAAGCTGGCTGTCGAGCGCGCTAACTCCCTGGCTGGCGACGAGAAGCGCGCTGAGGGTGCGGTCGCAGCCTCGGATGCTTTCTTCCCCTTCGCCGACGGTTTTGAAGTGCTGGCTGAGGCGGGCGTGCGTGCAGTCGTACAGCCCGGCGGCTCGGTTCGGGACGCTGAGGTTATCGAGGCAGCGGAGAAGGCGGGCGTCACCATGTACCTCACCGGTGAGCGTCACTTCGCGCACTAGAAAACACGCTTGAGCGCAGGAGTTTACGAACCTATGTCTAATGAGCACCCCACACATCCTGGCAGCGGCGACTAT
This sequence comes from Corynebacterium sp. TUM25020, assembly GCF_056388495.1. Taxonomy (NCBI): domain Bacteria; kingdom Bacillati; phylum Actinomycetota; class Actinomycetes; order Mycobacteriales; family Corynebacteriaceae; genus Corynebacterium; species Corynebacterium sp. TUM25020. The sequence continues at coordinate 17,890 of NZ_JBWJFG010000008.1, forward strand.
CCGTCCCGGCCGGAGCCACCGCAGTATCACCGCAATATGGGTGCGCAAGGACAGAATCAGTGGCAGCAGTGGCAGAACCCACAGCAGCAGCCCGCCTACTCGGAGTACTCCTATGAGGACTCCGACGGCGACAGTAAATTCCTGCCCATCCTGGGGATCATTCTGGCTGCAATCCTGGCCATTGCATTGATCCTAGGGGCCGCCTACTACTTCGGCTGGTTCGGCGATGACAATGGGAAGGGTAACGGAGGTTCCGGCGGAGGCACCTCCCAGTCGCAGAACGCCGACGGCGGAAGTACCAGTACCAACGGCAATAGCGAAAACACCAGCAGCGACAATTCTGACACTGCAGAGGAGGAAAGCTCCTCGCAGGATGAGACCTCGGAGTCGGAGAGCGAGGACTCCCGGCCCACCCGTCCGAAGCTGCCTTCCGGCGCAGTTCCGGCCAACCAGTCCGCCGAGCAGGACAAGCCAGGCGGGGACTTCAATAACGTCTACACCGGTAGCGACATTACGTCTAAGCCCTTCGCACGTGCGGTTCGCGATGCATTCGTTGAGCACTACCTGGATACGGATGAAACCAACGGCACAGTAAAGGCGTACTCGACGGTGACCGGCGAGACTTACACCATGAGCTGTAAGGATAACGGCCAGTATGTGACATGCACCGGGGGCAATGATGCCATCGTCTACATTGCATAGGTTCCGTATGAGGGAGCCATTCCGGAAGTCTCGCTCCTCACTGCTCGCCGTTGCACTGGCTTTTGTCGGCACGGCGGTTGCTGGTTGCACGATTGGTGATGTAGAGAGCGATGACGCCACGTCGTCCGCCGCCAGCACTTCAGACAATCAGGACGAATCGACGGCGGAGCGTTCGCCACGGCCGACGGTATCTGAAGATAAACCCAAACCTGACGAGCCTAAAAATTCGCAGAAGAACCCAGGTGGGGAGCTGAGCTATGACGGCAGTGCGGGGATAGCCGTTGCTGGGGTGAAAGGGGCGGGACAGACCGCAGTTGCACCATGGTCAACCATGAAAGTGCCGATTGCAATTGCGGCTCTTCGGCGCTCTCCAGGAATGGAAGCTACTGCGAAGCAGGCTATTCAGAACTCCGATAATGCGGCGGCGGAAGAACTCTGGGGTGCGCTAGGTACGCCGGAGCAGGCGGCTGCAGCAACCTCAGGCGTGATTAAGGAGGGGAGTAGCACCGCGCGGGTGGAGTCACAGGTCGTGCGCCCGGGGTTCAGCTCATTTGGACAGAGTGATTGGTCGTTGAGTGACCAGGCTGAATTCGCTTCTCATCTGCGCTGCATTCGGGGAGCAGAACCAGTGGTTGCCGCCATGGGGAATATTGTTAACGGTGGTGGATACGGCCTGGGGACGATCCCTGGGGCGATTTTCAAGGGAGGCTGGGGGCCGTCCTCATCCAGCGGCTATGGGGTGCGCCAGTTTGGCTTGATTCCAAAGTCTGACGGCAAGGGATACGTGGCCGTAGCGATTGCGGTGGAAAGCCCGGACGGGAGCTACGAGGCGGGGCAAGCCGAGCTGACAGCAGCGGCGGAGTTTCTGCAATCGAGGGTGGATGATCTGCCGGCAGCGGCATGCTAGGCGGTATAGAAAAACCAATTCTTTCGGTTAATGTTTCTTAACCAGTAAGGTCGGGGTTATGAGCTCTCATTATCTTGCCGAACCTAACACCGAAGGCTTATCTGCACGCGCAGCGGCGAAGGAACGTCGCCGAGTGGAGCTTCTGCGTGCTGCTGCGAGGATCATGGCGAACAAGGGCTTTCATGGCACGAGCCTGGAAGAGGTGGGGGAAGCGGTCGGGATCTCCGGGCCGGCTGTGTACCGGCATTTTTCGGGTAAAGAGGAGATCCTGACCGAGCTAATGACAGGCATCTCGGAACACATGCTCTCGGAGGCGCAGAAAATTGTTGATGGCTTGACTGATCCGCGGGAGCGCTTGGCGGTGCTAATCGACTTTCAGGTGGACTTCGCGCTGTCGCAACCAGAGCTAATTCGCCTGCATAACCGCGAACTTTTTCGTATGGGAGAAGCGGGACGAGGGCGTGTGCGCTCAGTCCAGGGAAGCTATCTCAAGCTCTTTGCGGAGGCCTTGGCGAAGATGGACTCGCATTATCGGGGAGAGGCGGGGCGCATCACGGCGCAGTTGGTGGTGGGCATGATTAATTCTTCTGAGGTTATTCGCGGATGGGCGTCTACCGCGCTGGCGCGGCGACAGATGCTAGCTGCGGCTCGCGCGGCAGTCGGGTTGGAATAAACCCCACCATACGGGGGTAGTTCACTGGCAGAAACTTTTTAGATTCCCTAGCCAAAGTGTTGTAGCTCACATACAGTGGCGTCAACAAGTTAGTTAATCGCTTGTAACTGAATGTGGGGAGTGTGGACAAGCGCTCTCATCACAATCCCGCCACCTTTCAAGGAGCTGCACACGTGGAAACCACTACTGCCAACTCAACCGCCCCGGCAGCCGCAGATCTGACCGAGCCACGCGGAATCCCGAGCCACCGCGAACTTGTCAACGAACTGCGTGAGCGCCTAGCTCGTGCCCAAGCCGGCGGAGGGGAGAGAGCTCGCAAGCGCCACACGGATCGTGGCAAGCTACTGCCACGCGAGCGCATTCGCTTACTTCTGGATCCCGGCAGTCCCTTCCTGGAAATCGCGCCGCTTGCCGCCGAGGAGATGTACGACGGCAAAGCCCCAGCCGCGGGCATCATCGCGGGAGTCGGGCTTGTACACGGTCGCCTGTGCCTTATCGCCGCTAATGACGCCACCGTCTCCGGCGGTACCTACTACCCGATGACGGTCAAGAAGCACCTCCGCGCCCAGGAGATCGCAGAGCAAAACCACCTGCCATGTATCTACCTCGTTGATTCCGGTGGCGCGATGTTGTTGCAGCAAGACGATGTATTCCCGGACCGCAATCACTTTGGCCGTATCTTCTTCAACCAGGCGAACCTGTCAGCGAAAGGGATTCCACAACTATCTGCTGTGATGGGTTCCTGTACCGCAGGCGGTGCCTATGTTCCTGCTATGAGTGACGAGACGATCATCGTGGAAAACCAGGGCACGATCTTCTTGGCTGGCCCTCCACTGGTGAAGGCTGCGACCGGCGAGGATGTCACCCCGGAAGAACTCGGTGGTGGAGCAATGCATTCCCGTATTTCCGGGGTGACGGATCACCTGGCCGCCAATGATGAAGACGCACTGCGGATCATGCGTGGGATCGTCGAAACTCTGCCAGAATCCAAGCCGACTCCCTGGAAGCGCAGTGCCCCCGTGCCGGCTCCGCGCCCGCAGGAGGATCTTTACGACATCGTGCCCACCGATCCGAAGATTCCCTATGACGCGCATGAGGTCATCGAAACGCTGTGCGACGAGGGCAGCCTCTCGGAGTTCAAAAGCGAATATGGCAACAGCATCATCACGACCTTTGCGCGGCTGGAAGGCCACCAGGTCGGAGTGATCGCCAATAACGGCATCATCTTTGCCGAGGCCGCCATGAAGGGCGCACACTTCATCGAACTTTGCGAGCAGCGCAACATTCCCATCATCTTCTTGCAAAACACCACCGGCTTTATGGTGGGGCGTCAATACGAAGAAGGCGGCATCGCCAAGCACGGGGCGAAGATGGTTAACGCCGTGGCTACCGCATCGGTGCCCAAGCTCACCGTTGTCACTGGTGCGGCTTTCGGCGCTGGCAATTACTCCATGTGCGGCCGAGCGTATTCGCCGCGATTCCTGTGGATGTGGCCGAATGCGCGTATCGCAGTGATGGGCGGACCACAGGCGGCCATGACACTTTCTACCGTCCGACGTGCGCAGATTGAGCGCCGGGGCGAGGAGTGGTCTGCCGAGGCACAAGAGGCCTTCGAAGCGCCAATTCGCGAGATGTTCGACGAGAAATCCACCTGCTGGTACTCCACAGCACGACTGTGGGATGACGGAGTGATCGATCCTGCGGACACACGCCGCACGCTCGCCATGGCCCTCGATATCTGCGCTCAAGCTCCGCGCGAGGAAACCGGTTTCGGCGTTTTCCGCATGTAAGGCGTTCAAATCCTTTCAACGCAGCCCACCAACGCAACGCACCCACAGAAAAGAGAAACTGCCGTGAGTAAAACAACTGCTACCACCGGCCCGTTCGATACGGTGCTGGTCGCCAACCGCGGTGAGATCGCCCTGCGCGTGATCCGCACCGTGCACCGCATGGGGCTTAAGGCCGTGGCCGTCTACTCCGATGCCGACTCCGCAGCACCACACGTCCACGCTGCAGACAAGGCTGTGCGTCTAGGCCCTGCCGCCGCTGCCGAGTCCTACCTCAACATAGACAAGGTTATTGACGCCGCGAAGGCGGCCGGCGCTGGCGCTATCCACCCCGGTTACGGATTCCTCTCGGAAAACGCGGCTTTCGCCAAGCGCTGTGAAGATGAGGGAATCATCTTCATTGGTCCCCCGGCCAGCGCTATCGAGACAATGGGTGACAAAATCACCGCCCGCGCGACCGTCGAATCCCGCGACGTGCCCACCGTTCCCGGAATCTCCCGGCCAAATCTAACGGACCAGGAGATCATCGACGCTTCTGAATCCGTTGGCTTCCCCGTGCTCATCAAACCCTCCGCTGGTGGTGGCGGCAAGGGAATGCACTTGGTGGAGGAACCTGAGACGCTGGCCAGCGCGCTGGTCTCCGCCCGCCGCGAGGCTGCAAGCTCCTTCGGCGACGACACGTTGTTCTTGGAGCATTTCGTAGATACTCCGCGCCACATCGAGGTGCAGATAGTCGCCGACTCCCACGGTAACGTGATTCACCTGGGTGAACGCGAATGCTCTCTACAGCGTCGCCATCAAAAGGTCATTGAGGAAGCCCCCTCTGCACTGCTGGACGAAAAAACTCGGCAGGAGATCGGCGAGGCTGCCTGCGATGCCGCCCGAGCCTGCGGTTACTGCGGTGCGGGCACGGTGGAGTTCATCGTCTCGGCCAAACAACCAGAGCGCTTCTTCTTTATGGAGATGAACACCCGCCTTCAGGTCGAGCACCCGGTCACCGAAATGGTCACTGGTCGCGACCTGGTGGAATGGCAGATCCGTGTGGCGCGCGGGGACGCTCTGCCCATCTCACAGGACGACGTGCAGCTCAACGGCCATTCCGTAGAAGCGCGTGTTTATGCTGAGGACGCAGCCGCTGGGTTCCTGCCCACCGGCGGAATGATCACGGGACTGTCTTGGCCGGGTGGGGACGGGGTACGTGTGGACGCCGGTGTAGTCGAAGGCCAAGAGGTCAGTTCTGACTACGACCCAATGTTGGCGAAAATCATTTCCCACGCTGAGACGCGTGAGGCTGCCCTTCAACGCCTCGACCAGGCGCTGGCCCACACCCGCATTGAAGGTCTGACGACCAATATTGACTTCAACCGCTTCCTGGTCACCCGCCCGGAGGTTATCGCTGGAGACCTGCACACCGGCTTACTGGATTCCATCGTCGAGGACTTCCAACCTCGCGCAGTCCCCGTGGACACTCTCGCCGTTGCCGTGCTCCACCTGGCGGGCGCGCTAGGGGGCGGAGGCGAGGGGGCGTCACAAAGAACGACCTCGGAACCCACCCTCGGCAGTGCCTGGACCGCGTGCGACGGGTGGCGCGGCGCTGGGAAGCGAGCACCTTTGCGCTTGGTGCTTGCCGATCCAGGCGGGGTAAGCGCGCCGGTTGAGGCTCGTGCCGAATATGAAGACGACGCGTGGACGATACGGCTCACTCCATTGGTCAGCGATGAGGGGGAAGACGAAGCGTCAGCTTCGGAAACCCGCCGTATCAAGATCGTTGCCGACCCGCAGGCCACGCGCAACGAATGGCGGCTGTCCATCGACGGCGCGCCTGCTGAGAAATGGAGTGCCGGAAGACACGGCAGCATCACTGGACCGAACGGAACCCACGTGGTGGAGGTGTTCTCCGGCACGGCGCACGACGCAGAGGCCAGCACTCAGGATTCGCCGGACATCCTCAGCCCCATGCCCGGCACCGTTATCGCAGTGGAAGTCGCTGATGGCGATGAGGTCACCGAAGGCCAACCCGTAATCGTGATTGAGGCCATGAAGATGGAGCACACTCTGGCAGCGCCTCGCGGCGGAAAAGTCAAGGTCAGCGCTGAAGTTGGCCAGAAGGTCGGCACCGGAGAAGTCCTGGCGGAAGTCATTTCTGCGAACGACGCTTCCGATTAGCCAGCAGCTAAGCACATTCAACAGTTCACAAAACACAAGCACACCAATAACCCACAGAAAGAGAAGAACAATGAGCCAAAGCACCAAGGACCGCAATCCCTACCTCTCCGACGAACTGCACGAACTGCGCGCCAGCGTGGAGGATTTCGCCAACTCCGTAGTCGACCCCGTGGCCGCCCAGCACGACCGCGACCACACCTTCCCCTATGATGTCGTCCGCCAGATGGGCGAGATGGGTCTCTTCGGCCTGCCAATCTCCGAGGAATACGGAGGCATGGGCGGTGACTACATGGCCCTCGGCGTGGCATTGGAGGAGCTGGCTCGTGTGGATCAGTCCGTCGCCATCACCCTCGAGGCCGGTGTTTCTCTGGGCATTATGCCCATCTACCGCTTCGGCAGCGACGAGCAAAAACAGACCTTCCTGCCGAACCTGGTGGCGGGCAAGAACCTGGCAGGCTTCGGCTTGACCGAACCTGAGGCTGGTTCCGATGCCGGTGGAACCAAAACGACCGCCAAGCTTGACGGCAACGAGTGGGTGATCAACGGATCGAAGCAGTTCATCACCAACTCCGGCACGGACATCACCTCCCTGGTCACGGCCACCTGTGTGACCGGCCAGCGTGACAACGGCAAGAAGGAAATCTCCGCCATCATCGTACCGACCGGCACACCGGGCTTCACCGCCGAGCCCTCGTACAACAAGGTCGGCTGGAATGCCTCCGATACTCATCCGCTTACCTTCGATAATGTCCGCGTACCCGAGGAGAACCTGGTCGGCGAGCGTGGCCGCGGATTCGCCTACTTCCTCTCCATCCTCAACGAAGGCCGCATCGCCATCGCCGCCCTGGCCACCGGTGCTGCGCAGGGCTGTGTGGATGAATGCGTGCGCTATGCGAAGGAGCGCACCAGCTTTGGCAAGCCCATCTCCGAGTACCAAGCCATCAGCTTCAAGATTGCCCGCATGGAGGCTCGCGCCTGGACTGCCCGGCAAGCCTGGTATGCCGCGGCGGCGAAGATGGCCGCAGGCCTGAACTTCAGTAAGGAAGCCTCCATCGCGAAAATGGTTGCTTCTGAGGCAGCCATGGATAACGCCCGTGATGCCACTCAGATCCACGGCGGCTATGGATTCATGAACGAATATCGCGTTGCTCGCCACTACCGCGATTCCAAGATCCTCGAGGTAGGCGAGGGAACCACCGAGGTACAGCAAATGCTTATCGCCCGCGCTCTCGGCGTATAGGCCGCGCTTCACCCCCCCTAAGCACGTCGGATACCGACGAGGCGTCACAAAGAAAACTAAGGAGACCTGTAACAATGAGCGAAGAAAAAGAGGTTGTGCAGCGCGGCCTGTGGTTCGAGGAGTTCGCCGAGGGCGTGGTGTACCGGCACCAACCCGGACGCACCGTCACCGAGGCGGATAACACGCTGTTCACCACCATGACCATGAATACCCAGCCGCTGCACATCGACGCAGCGTGGGCTGCCGCCCAGGACGGCTTCCGCGGCGAGCGACTGGTGAACTCCATGTTCACCTTGTCGGCGGTAGTGGGGCTATCAGTGAGCCAACTTTCCCTCGGCACGATTGTGGCCAACCTGGGATTCAGCGAGATTTCCTTCCCGGCCCCCATGTTCCACGGAGACACTCTCTACGCCGAAACGCGCTGCGTGGGCAAACGGCTTTCGAAGTCACGACCCGGGCAGGGCATCGTGGAACTCGAACACATCGGGCGCAACCAGGACGGCACCATCGTCTGCAAAGCCACACGCAAGACACTGATGCAATGCGCACCGGGTGGGGAGGAGCCCAGCAATGGTTAGTTCGAGAACTCCCCAGCCGAACTCTTGGCTGCCAAAGGGGCCTGCGCTTTTGTTCGCCCCTGCCGACCGACCCGAGCGTTTTGCAAAGGCCGCGGATCGTTCAGACATGGTGATTCTCGACCTCGAAGACGGTTGTCGCGCCGAGAACCGAGCAGAAGCCAGGAAGAACGTCCAACATGCAGACCTCGACCCGGAACGCACGATCGTTCGCATCAACGCAGTGGACTCGCCGGATTTCGCCGAGGACCTCGCCGCCGTCGTCGATTCGCCGTATCGAACCGTGATGGTGCCGAAGGTAGAGTGCGGTTTCTCTCTTGGTGACGCCAACTCCAACGATCGTCCGCTGCCTGCTGACTTTCGAGTGATTGCGTTGATCGAAACCCCCAGGGGAGTGGTGAACCTCCCGGAAATCGCGGCAGACCCGCAGGTCGTGGCTCTGTTTTGGGGTGCCGAGGATCTGACTGCTGCACTGGGCGGGACAAGCTCGCGCTACAGTGCCGACGAGGTTCCCACCCCGGGAGGTGGCCCATCAGGCCATCCAGGTGGTTACCGCGAAGTACCGCGCCTCACCCGTGCGCTGGTGCTCACGCACGCGGCGGCGGCTGGCATCGTCGCGCTGGATTCGATTCACGCAGATACGACGGACACTAAAGGTGCCAGCGCCGAAGCCATCGACGCAGCTGCCAGCGGCTTTACCGCCACCGTGTCCATTCACCCTGGCCTGGTGCCCGTTATTCGCGAGGCCTATGCCCCAACCGAGGAACAGGCCACGTGGGCGCGCCGCGTCATTGAAGGCGCGGCCAAGAACACCGGGGCTTTCGCTCTGGATGGCCAGATGATCGACGCACCTTTGCTCCGCCAAGCGGAAATCATCGCCGCCAGAATCCGCTAGTTTCCATCGCCAGTTTTCTCAATTCCCCTTCTCACAACTCTTCAGCGAGATTCCTTTCGCACGAAAAGGTTGATATCCATGACACTTCCGATTCGCAACGACCGTCCGATTGTGATTTCCGATCCGGCGGATCTAGACCCCACACTGTCACACCAGGTTGGCCGCACTGACGTCGATCTGCTGGACGAGACCATTGGGCAGTGTCTAGCCCGCATTGTGGCCGAGTATCCAGAGCACGATGCGGTCATTGACTTCTACGGTGATGTGCATCTGACCTACACGGAGTTCTATCGCAAGGTTCAACGTCTGGCCTCTGGGCTGCACGCAGCTGGTTACCGCAAGGGCGATCGTATCGGCATTTGGGCTCCCAACCGCTGGGAATGGACTCTGGTGCAGTTCGCCACCGCTGAGATCGGCGCAATCCTGGTGTGCATTAACCCCTCCTACCGTCACAAGGAATTGGTCTATGCCATGGGGCAGTCGGGAGTAAAAGGACTGTTCTCCGCCGGTCGCTTCAAGGACTCGAATTACCGGGCGATGATTGATGCAGCAGAGAGCCAGTTCAGCCGCCACAATTACAAGGAAACGATCTTCTTTGGTTCGGAACGTTGGGACGAGCTAGCTAACCACGCCATCTTGGATCTCAACCCAGTTCGTGAACAGCTGCACCCGGATGATCCCATTAATATCCAGTACACCTCCGGCACGACAGGTATGGCCAAGGGTGCGACGCTGACCCACCGCAACATTCTGAACAATGGTTACCTGGTGGGGGAGACCCTCCAGTACACAGACCGCGACAAGGTCGTCATCCCCGTACCTTTCTTCCACTGCTTCGGCATGGTGATGGGCAACCTCGGTGCCATTACACACGGTGCGACGACCATCATCGCGGGCCCAGTGTTTAACCCCCAATCCGTGTTGGAGGCAGTGGAGCACGGCAAGGCCACCAGCCTTTTCGGCGTTCCCACGATGTTTATGGCGGAGCTGGATGAGATTGAACACGCCAAGGCCAAGGGGAAGACCTACGACCTATCTAGCCTGCGCACCGGCATCATGTCCGGAACTGCCTGCCCTACCCGCACGATGCGGCAGGTGATGGACATCATGAATATCAATGAAATCACCATCGCCTATGGCATGACGGAGACCTCCCCGGTGAATCACCAGACAGTGGTAGACGACCCGATTGAAAAGCGTGTGGGTACTGTTGGACGCCCCAATCCGCACATCGAAGTGAAAATCGTTGACCCGGAGACCGGGGAGACCGTTAAGCGCGGCGAACAGGGCGAGATTCTGATCCGTGGCTTCCTGGTGATGCAGGGTTACTGGGACATGCCCGGTAAGACTGCAGATGCGATTGATGAGGACGGCTGGATGCACTCTGGTGACCTCGGAACGATGGACGAGGAAGGCTATGCCCGTATTACGGGTCGAGCGAAGGACATGGTGATTCGCGGCGGAGAAAACCTTTACCCGCGCGAAATCGAGGAGTTTCTGATGACCCACCCGGATATCTCCGATGTGCAGGTCGTGGGCGTGCCAGACGAGAAGTACGGCGAGGAACTAATGGCCTTCATCATCATGCGGGAGGATACCGTACCGCTGGACAAGGAAGCTGTCCGCGAGTTCTGCGACGGTGAGCTGACCCGGCACAAGATCCCCAAGTACGTCCAGTGCGTTGATTCCTTCCCCATGACCCTGTCGGGCAAGGTTCGCAAGGTTGAGCTGCGCGAACAGGCTGTCGAGATCCTCGGCATCTACCAGAAGTAAGCCGTCCCACCAACAGATCCACACAGATACACAGAAAGGAAGCAACCGTGAGCACTACAGCGGCCCATCATTCAAAACTGCGTACCGCCGCGGAGGCAATTGCTGATATCCCAGACGGCGCCACCCTGGCCGTCGGCGGATTCGGAGTATGCGGAATCCCGCAAGTCCTTCTCGAAGAGCTAAGCCGATCCAATGTGAAAGACCTGGAGGCCGTAAGCAACAACGCCGGCCTTGATGGTCGAGGCCTGGGTCTGCTGCTGGCTAACCATCAGTTGCGCCGCATTGTGGCCAGCTACGTGGGGGAGAACAAGGAGTTCGCCCGCCAGTACTTGGACGGCGAACTAGAGGTGGAGCTCACTCCGCAGGGCACCCTGGCGGAGCGTCTACGCGCCGGCGGTTCGGGCATCGGAGCTTTCTTCACCCGCACCGGCGTGGGCACGCTTGTTGCCGACGGTGGGATGCCATGGAAGTACGACGCCAACGACAAGACGAAGGTGCAGGTGGCCTCGCCTGCGAAGGAAACCCGCACCATCGACGGCGAGGACTATGTGCTGGAAACCGCTATCCGCGCCGACTTCGGCCTGGTTCGGGCCGCAATCGCAGATAAGGATGGCAATCTGCGCTTTTCCAAGACCGCCCGCAACTTCAACCCCCTGGCCGCCATGAGCGGCAAGATCTGCATCGTGGAGGCCGAAAAAGTTGTGGAAGTCGGAGAACTTGCCCCGGACGATATCCACCTGCCGGGTGTTTTCGTCCACCGCATTGTGAAGCTGACCCCAGAACAGGCAGACGACAAGATGATCGAAAAGGAGACCGTACGATGACCGGCTGGACCCGCCAGGAAATGGCCGCCCGTGCCGCCCAAGAACTCGAAGACGGCCAGTACGTAAACCTGGGCATCGGTATGCCCACGCTCGTACCCAACTATGTGCCAGAAGGCGTGACTGTATCTCTGCAATCGGAAAACGGCATGCTGGGAATCGGCCCGTACCCGGAAGCCGGTCAGGCTGACCCGGATCTCATCAATGCAGGTAAGGAAACCGTCACAGCTTTGCCTGGCACTAGCTACTTCGACTCTGCCTTAAGCTTTGGCATGATCCGCTCGGGCAAGATCGACGTCGCCATCCTGGGCGCCATGGAGGTCAATGCCCGCGGCGACATCGCCAATTGGATGGTGCCCGGCAAAATGGTCAAAGGCATGGGTGGTGCTATGGATCTGGTCGTTGGTGCGCGCCGGGTGATCGTGTTGATGGACCACACCACCAAAACCGGCGAACCGAAGCTCATCAAGGAACTCACTCTGCCCACTACCGGGCTTGGAGTGGTAGATCGGATCATTACGGATCTGGCCGTATTTGATCGTGACGACGATGGTTTGAAGCTCGTGGAGCTGGCACCTGGCGTCACCACAGAAGAGGTAGAAGAAAAGACCGCAGTTCCGTTTACAACGGCCCTGAGTTAGACCAACCAATCGGCTTCGCTGAGCGGTCGTTCGTGCCATACTTGAGGGCACAACGCAGGCTTTTTAAGCGATGACGCCACTAGTTTCGAAAGTTAGGATTTATCAGATGACCTTGCAGGAAGACCCTAAGGATATTGTCGTTGTAGGTGCAGCACGAACCCCGCAGGGACGCATGCTCGGTGCGCTGGCGAAGAAGAGCTCGGTTGATCTGGGTGCAGAGACCATCAAGGCCGTATTGGAGCGCTCCGGTGTGGCAGCGGGAGACGTGGATTACGTACTGATGGGGCAGGTCGTACAGGCAGGTTCCGGGCAGAACCCGGCGAAGCAGTCCGCTGTGGCGGCGGGTATTCCGATGAACGTTCCGGCCATGACTGTGAACAAGGTGTGCCTGTCCGGCCTGGATGCCGTTATTAATGCTTCCCGTCTGATCCGCCTGGGCGATGCCAGCATCGTCGTCGCCGGTGGTCAGGAGTCCATGACCAACGCCCCGCACATCGCCGCAGGCGTGCGAGCAGGTAAGGGCTATGGCTCCCTGGCGTTGCAGGATTCCCTGGAGCGCGATGGTCTGTCTGACCCGAACGAGGGTACGGCCATGGGCCTTGAGACCGACGAGGGTAACGCTGAGCGTGGCATCACCCGCGAGGAGCAGGACGAGATTGCAGCCCGCTCTCACCAGCTCGCCGAGGCTGCCACCAACGAGGGCGTCTTTGCCGAGGAGATCGTTCCGATCGAGGTGAAGGGCCGCAAGGAAACCGTAACCGTTACCGCCGATGAGGGCATCCGCCCCGGCACCACAGCCGAGGGGCTAGCGAAGCTGCGCCCGGCCTTCGTGAAGGACGGTACGATCACCGCTGCTTCTGCCTCCCAGATTTCCGATGGTGCTGCGGCCGTGGTGCTGACCACCCGCGAAAACGCTGAGACCAAGGGGCTGGAGATCCTGGCCACCCTGGGGGAGTACGGACAGACTGCCGGCCCGGACACTAAGCTGCACTCCCAACCGTCGCAGGCCACCGCTGCAGCGCTGCAGAAGGCCGGCTGGGAGGCTGGCGACCTGGACTTCCTGGAGATCAATGAGGCATTCGCCTCCGTGGTTGCACAGTCCATCAAGGACCTGGACTACCCGCTGGACAAGACCAACATCCACGGCGGCGGCATTTCCCTGGGGCACCCCATCGGTGCCTCCGGCGCACGCCTGGTGGTACACGCAGCGCACGAGCTGAAGCGCCGCGGCTCCGGCAAGGCCGCCGTTTCTCTGTGTGGCGGTGGCGGCCAAGGTGACGCTCTGCTGCTGTGGCGCTAAGTCGGCTTAAGAGCGGCGGGGCTTTCTCCAAGCTGCTGCCCCTAGCAGTTGGTGCGGCAGCCGTCTGCGCGTGCTGCGCCATTGCCTCAGCTGACCCGCAGACCCCGGGCGGGTTCATCCCGGAATGCCCCACGAAAGCGCTTTTCGGATTCAACTGCCCGGGCTGCGGCTCGATGCGCATGATCCAGGCGCTGGTACAGGGAGACTTCGGCGCGGCGCTGCGCTATAACGCCGTTGGGGTACTCGGACTATTCCTCCTCGTGTGGAGCTGGTTAGTCTGGATCGGGCGAGCCTGGGGGAAGCACATACCCAATTGGGAACACTATCGACACGCACCTCTGGTCGTAGGGGTGGTGATAGGGCTGTGGTTTATAGCTCGCATACTGCCGTTTTCGCCATTTTTGGAACTTCGAGTGTAGGTTCCTACAGCCTTTAGGCTTTGCTCGTAGTATGGGTGTGCTAGGAAGATAGCGTCACTTGAGAACCCAAAGTGCGAAAAACTAAGGACACCAATGACCAATCCCTATGACCAGGGGCCTTCCAATGAAGACCCGTTTGGACTAGAGGACAAGCAGGTTTATCCGTACAACAGTGGGTATAACCAGACTCCCTCCCCTGACCAATCTTCCAGCTATGGCGGTTACCAGAACAGTGGTTACCAGAATGGCGGGTACAGCGGCTACCAGAACCAGTCAGCTGGTTATGGAGCGCAACTGGGGCAGGCATACCAGCCGGGAGTGGGACGAACTCCACCCGATAACTGGATGTGGGCAACGATTTTGGCCACTATCATTTGCTGCCTACCGTTGGGGGCAGTTGGAATCTACTTTTCCTCCCAAGTGGAAAGCCGCTGGCTCCGTGGGGACTATGCAGGCGCACAAAGTGCCTCCGACACTGCGAGAAACCTGGCTCTCGCATCAGCATGCGTCTTCGCCGTGGGTTTCATCGTCTACTTCGTTATCTTTGCGGGTTTTCTAGGACTCAGCCTTAGCGACATCTAGACTCTTAGCAACATCATTATGAGCGCCATCACCGGTAGCGCGAGACCCGTGGAAACCACCGCGGTGTCTCGCGCTAGTACTTTATTGACGCCGAAGCGCTGCGCATAGGTAAAGACGTTCTGTCCGGTCGGGAGGGCGGCCAGGAGCACCATGGCCAGAAGCAACTGAGACGAGGCGTCACAAAGAAAAACGCCGTAGAACGTGGCGATGGCGGGGTGCACGACAGTTTTGACCAGCGACGCCGCCCACACAGAACAACGGGGCGATAGACCAGGTTGGAGTACGCGAACCTCCGCCATCGACATGCCAAAGGCAATGAGGGCACAGCCGACAGTCGCGTCTGCAATGATTCCCATTGGGTCGGCGATGATGCCGGGCAGAATGAAGCCCGTGTTGTGCTGCAGCAGCGAGATGACGATTCCGATTACGGCGCCGATGATGAGTGGGTTCTTCAGGATCGTCAGCACAGTGGAGCGGACGAAGCTGGTGGTCTGCTTGCCCGTGCGCATGTCCAGCGCAAGCACGCTCAGCGGGCCGTAGAATCCGACCTGGAAGAGGATGACGGGGAGGGTAAGGGTGGGATCGTCCATCAAGTGGGCAGCCAGGGGGATGCCGAGGTTTGAGCCGTTGCAGTAGGTGCAGGCGAGCATCGCGATGATGGAATCCTCGGTGGAACGCCTAGTGAGCCAACGATAGCCCAAGAAGGCCATAAAGCCCGTGGTGAGGGTGGACAGCGCCACAACCAACAAATTCGGCCCGAAAAGCTGGGCGATGTCCGTTTTGGACATGAACGTGATCAGCGTGCAGGGCAGCGCGATCCAGAACACGAACATGTTGAGGGTGTAGACCGCATTGGGGCCTAAAAGACGAAGACGCCCTACTCCGAAGCCGATCGCGATGACGAAGATGACGACGGCAAAGCCGGAGAGGACGTTGAGCATTCGTTTTAGATACGGGAGTGGACTGGCTAGAAGCTACTTGTTCACTACGTAGGCATTAGCAAGTTTGTCGGTGAACGACTGCTTCTGAGAATTGGTACCGATGCTGACGCCGACGGCGATGTAGACGGCGAGCAATAGGAAGGAGCCAACAGTAGGAATGAAGTTGAAAATCACGGTGAGGAAGTACCAGGAGTTCCGCTTCATCGAGTCAATTGGGGTGATGTTCTGACCATTGGCAGAGACCACGCGGGCTCCGATAGCCATCTTGCCGAGAGTGCCACCCTTCTTGGACTCCATGAAGACACGGTAAACAAACCAAAGGATTGCCGTGAGCACATTAGCGATTGCCATCTTCGCAGTGGGGTAGGGGACGCTTGGCGTTTCACCGGGGTTAGCTGAGGAACTCGCCTCGACCCAATCCATAAAGTCCTGGCCGCCAATGACAAGCACCAAGATGATAGCAGGGATCAGAATCAGCAAGCTGTCGAGGAATAGCCCCAGGAAACGCTTCCAAGCGCCGGGACGACCATTGCCAAGAAGCGGGGCGTTCCCCGGAGCATCGTTGAAGGCCGGAGCGTTAGGGAAGGCAGGGGCACCGTATTGATTGTTATTTACTGCGCCGTAATAATTTCCGCCGTAGCCGTTGCCAACACTCTGATCATAGGAGCCGGCTTGCTCGTAGGGATTTCCCTGATTGAAGGGATTCGACTCGCCGGCATTGCCTCCGGGGTAATCGTTGAAGTTCGGCAGATCGCCATTCGGGTTGGAGTTATTGGGGTAGTTGTTGCTCAACGGCAGACATCCTCACTGTTTCTCAGTACGTGCACGAGTGTGCTCGAATTGGTTTACTGTGCCAGCATAGCCGACATTTTTCTTTGCTGGCGGAGGGTACGAAAAAGACCCACCGCCGGGCTCGTGCTTTAGAGCACAAGGGCGTTGGGTCTTTAATCGTGTCTGTTAAACGTCTGCGGGCAGCGACGCTTTAAGCGCGCAGCCCTGCTGCGCAGCCACTGCGCATCCCCTTTTTGCAAAGGAGACGGCTATTTAGCGGCTGTGGAAGGGCAGGAGTGCCATCTCGCGCGCGTTCTTCACGGCGGTGGCAACCTGGCGCTGCTGCTGCGGGGTCAGGCCCGTTACGCGACGAGAGCGAATCTTGCCACGCTCGGAGATGAACTTACGCAGCAGGTCGTAGTTCTTGTAGTCAACCGTCTCAATGCCCTCGGCCTTGAGCGGGTTCTTCTTCGGGCGGCGGGACTGTTCCATCCGCGCCTTCTTCATGTTGGTGCGCTTCATTGTTAAAGCTCCCCCTTACCAGCTGGACTTGCGTACGCCCGGCAGCTCACCGCGGTGAGCCATGTTGCGGACACGTACACGGGACAGGCCGAACTTACGCAGGTAGCCGCGCGGGCGGCCATCGGCTGCGTCGCGGTTACGGACGCGAACCGGGGAAGCGTCGCGGGGCTGACGGTTCAGCTCCCACTGTGCATCCAGGCGCTCCTCGTCGGTGCTGTTCGGGTTCTTGATGATCTTCTTGAGCTCAGCGCGACGCTCCGCGTAGCGGGCGACGATTTCCTTGCGCTGCTCGTTCTTCGCGATCATGGACTTCTTAGCCATAAATTATCGCTCCTCGCGGAATTCGACGTGCTTGCGGGCGATCGGATCGAACTTCTTCAGGGTGATGCGATCCGGGTTGTTGCGCTTGTTCTTACGGGTGACGTAGGTGTAACCGGTGCCAGCCGTAGACTTCAGCTTGATGATTGGGCGGATATCGTTACGTGCCATAGTTAGATCTTCTCCCCACGGGCGCGGATCTTGGCAACGACAGACTCGATGCCGTCACGGTCAATGGTCTTCAGACCCTTAGTGGACACGTTCAGCGTGATGGAACGGCCCTCAGAGGGCAAGTAGAACGTACGACGCTGGATGTTCGGGTTCCAGCGACGGTTCGTGCGGCGGTGCGAGTGGGACACAGACTTGCCGAAGCTCGGCTTGCGTCCCGTGACCTGGCAATATGCCGACATGGGTTTTCTCCTTCCGCCGGAGATCAAAGGTGCCAGCGCCGCGCACATCTAAAACCCATGGTTAGACGGGCCTTGAGTTTTACGTGGTGGGGCGCTGTTTTTAGCCTTAAATCCGTCCGGCGATGACGTTTACATAGACAACAGCGGGAGCTAACTTTACCCCACGGGTGCGCTATAACCTAATCGCTCTTTGTGACGCCCTATGCTCTCATCGCGCCCTGCTGTGACACCGTCCCAGCACGGCAAACGCGATTTTATTAATGAGGTGTTTGTTCGCTATCATAGTCCCTCGTTGTGCGACTAACTTTGTCGCGCCTTAATAGCCCCTCGGTAACCGAGTGGCCTGAAGGGCGTCAATAAAGAAGGCAGAGAAGGCGCGCTGCTTTTTATGACCCGACTCAGGCACGACCTGCGTAACAGATTCGCAGGACCGACCTGATGTACACACACCTAAGGGAATAAGAGGAAACCATGAAGAAGGATATCCACCCCGACTACCACCCCGTAGTCTTCAAGGATGCGAGCACCGGACACCAGTTCATCACTCGCTCCACCGCTACCTCCGACCGCACCGTTGAATGGGAAGACGGCAACGAGTACCCGCTCATCGTCGTTGACGTGACCAGTGAGTCCCACCCCTTCTGGACCGGCGCTCAGCGCGTTATGGACACCGCCGGCCGCGTGGAGAAGTTCCAGCGTCGCTACGGCAACATGACCCGCCGCAAGAAGAAGTAAGAACTCTTCTCACTAAACAGATCCCAAGAAATCTATTTCACACCTTTAATAAGGAGGTAGAAGACAATGGCAGTACCGAAGCGCCGTATGTCTCGTGCAAACACGCACTCCCGCCGTTCCCAGTGGAAGGCCGACAACGTTGCTCTGCAGAACGTTAAGGTCCAGGGCCAGGAAGTTCAGATTCCTCGCCGTCTGGTAAAGGCCGCTCAGCTGGGTCTCATCGATCTGGACTAGGTCTGATTCCATAGCGATTTTAAAGCTACGTTCGTAGCGTATCGATCCCCACCGCACACACAGTGTGGTGGGGATTTTGCCTTGTTAAGACATATAAGAAAAGCTGTGTGTTCATTAAAAAAGTTGTTGCGCACGAGCATGGCCACAGATTCGAAGGCACAATGGTTCGTATGAAGATTCTTGTTGTAGATGACGACCAGGCAGTGCGTGAATCCCTACGCCGTTCCCTGATCTTTAACGGCTACACTGTCGTACTGGCGACGGATGGTGAAGAAGCTCTGGAATCCATCACCAATGAGCGACCAGACCTTGCCATCCTTGACGTGATGATGCCGAAAAAGGATGGGCTGGATGTCTGCCGCGAACTGCGCAGCCATGGCGATGATCTGCCTATCCTTCTACTCACTGCCCGCGACTCCGTGGAAGAGCGCGTTGCCGGTCTCGATGCTGGTGCAGACGACTACTTGCCGAAGCCCTTTGCGTTGGAGGAGCTGCTGGCGCGTACCCGCTCACTGTTCCGTCGCGCTGCCCGCCCGGCGATTCAGGAGGGTGAGTCCCACGAACCGCTGCGTTTCGAGGATCTAACCCTCAACCCGGAGACTCGCGACGTGTACCGCGGCGACCGCCAGATCAGCCTGACCCGCACGGAGTTCGCCCTCCTGGAGCTGCTGATGAGCAACCCGCGAAAGGTTCTTTCTCGCAACACGATCCTGGAAGAGGTTTGGGGGTACGACTTCCCAACCTCCGGCAATGCTCTGGAGGTGTACATCGGTTACCTCCGACGCAAGACCGAGGCCAATGGCGAAAGCCGTTTGATTCACACTGTGCGGGGAGTGGGCTACGCGCTGCGTGAGACTGCACCGTGATCCTGCGTAGGCTCCCGGAGGAGAATCTTGCGGTCGAGCCCGGAACGGATTACACCCAGGCCGAGAAAGACGGTGGCTCTAGCGAAAGCAGAAGCGGCCGACTAGTAAAGTCGGTGCGTTTTTCTCTGCGCGGATTATCTCTGCGTGTCCGCTTGGCTGGGCTCACAGCCATCGTAGTGATGCTGTGTATCGCGATTATCACCGTAGCTTCCTATGCCACTGTCAAGCAGGTGCTATCGCAAGAGATGGATAAGACGCTGCAGACTCAGGCACAGGCTTATATCGATTCTGGATTCGAGTTTCCAACCAGTGAAACCGGCGAAGGGGAGAATTACCGCCCTCGCTTCTTTGACTCCGACAACAACATGAGTGTGCTCGTCGTCCCCGCTGAGCAGGCGGGACGGCAGGCAGATTTATCGAAGTTCGAGGGTATTCTCAGCGCCGACGAAGTCGGTGTGTTGGTGGGCGATGACCCATACGTTTTCGAAAGCAACGGCGATACCCGCAGTTTCGCCATTGCTGCGCTAGACGGTCGTGTCATCGTGCTGCGTCTGGATATTTCCTTTACCAATCAAACCCTGGAATCTCTGTGGCTAGTGTTGATTCTCATTGCCACGACAGGTTTTATTGCCTCGATTATCGTGGGCATAGCGGTGGCGAACTCCGGTGCTCAGCCGATCACCCGGCTGCGCCGGGCTGCTGATGAAGTCTCCCGTACCGGTGAGCTGCGGCAGATCCCCGTCTACTCTCAGGACGAGCTAGGGGCGCTGACCGTGTCGTTCAACAACATGATGAATGCGCTGCAAGAGGCCCAGACGAAACAGAAGAATCTGGTTGCGGATGCCTCACACGAGCTGAAGACACCTCTGACGTCGCTGCGTACAAACGTGGAGCTGCTGATGTTGGCGTCGCAAAGAAAAGACGGTGACGGTCCCGGCATAAGTGATGAAGACCGCAAAGACATAGAGCGAGACGTCATTGCGCAGATCGACGAAATGAGCGGTCTGATCGGCGATCTTGTTGACCTAGCCCGTGAGGACTCCGACCCAGAGGTCTTGAGCACTGTCGAGATTTCCGAGCTCATCGCGCAAGGCATTACACGCGTGCAAAGGCGTCGTCCCGACGTGACCTTCGATACCCACCTCATTGAGTGGAACCTGCAGGGAGATTCTTTCGCCCTGTCGCGTGCGCTGCTTAATTTGCTGGATAATGCGGCCAAATGGTCGCCCGAAGGCGGTGTGGTGCGGGTCTGGATGCAGCCAATCGCTGGTGAGGGATGTGACGCCGCAGCTTCCCATCTAGAAGATTCAGCATTGCAAGAGGTGGAGATTCGTGTGGCAGATTCGGGGCCGGGCATTCCGCAGGAGGATCGAGAACTTGTATTCGACCGCTTCTATCGGTCAATAAAGGCTCGATCAATGCCAGGATCCGGTTTGGGGTTGGCGATCGTGAAGCAAGTTATTGAGCGCCACCACGGTGTGATCGTGGTTGACGAGTCCGATGACGGCGGTGCTCTCATGCGTGCCGTTCTTCCTGGACTGCCTGGGGAATCGCAGGAGTGACGTGGGTCGGGAACATTTGTCCGCTGATTTTTCTTAAACTGGCAGAAAAGTTACAGCGTTCGTAGCGCTGACCTACATATATGACAGACATACTGGTGTCCATGAACGAAAGGGAACACGATATGGGTGAGAACACTTCGGGGAATGGGCAGCGAATGCCGGGCGAACCGGACTTTTCCGATGGGGGACGGGAAGCAGCTCAGAATCCTGGAGCTAGTGCAGGCGCTAGCGGCGCCAACGCGGACGCTAATGCAAACGGTAACGTCGGTGGTGGCACAGAGGCTCGCAAGATAGGGCGCGAGCATATTCATTGGAATGGCGAGCAAGGTACGCCACAGTATCCGGCAACGCACGCTGGCTCGCCGGTGCAACCGGGAGCGTGGCCAACGGGTCTGGAGGATAATCAGACTCAACAGATCCAGGCTCAGCACATTCAACCCCAGCAGATGCAGCCCCAGCAGGCGCAGAGCCAACCGTTCCAGGATCCGCTAGTGCCACAGGATCCGATGGCGCCGCAGCCACGGGAGAAGAAGCGTTGGTCGACACCAGCGGTTGCTGCGTTGTTGCTGACCGGTGCCGTGGTGGCCTCCGCGGTGACTTACGTGGGCATGGATGCCTTGAATGAGAACAAGTCCAGCAACAATGCCACAACGTCTTTCGACAGCTCTAACACCACCAATAAGTCCGCAAAGGAAAAAGAGGCTTCTAACCCGGTAGAGCCGGGAAGCACCTCCGATGTGGCTAACAAGGTTCTACCTTCAGTCGTGTCAATTCGCGTCACCACGTCTCAAGGCGGTGACGAGGGATCTGGCTCGATCATTTCCTCTGATGGTCTCATTTTGACGAATAACCACGTTGTCTCTGCCGCTGAAGGCGGAAAGGCGAAAATGGAAGTGGCTCTCAACGACGGTCGTACTCTCGAGGCGGAGGTCGTAGCCACCGATCCGCAGACGGATATCGCGGTGATTAAGGCAAAGAACGTCACGGACCTTAAGCCCATTGAGTTCGGTGATTCGAATGCTGTGAACGTGGGCGAAGACGTGATGGCGATTGGTTCCCCCCTTGGGCTATCGGCCACGGTGACGACGGGCATTGTTTCTGCTAAGAATCGTCCTGTACAGGCATCTGGCGAAGATGGTGGCGAAGCTTCTCTGATTGATGCGATCCAGACGGATGCTTCCATTAACCCCGGCAACTCCGGTGGTGCACTGGTGGATATGCAAGGCAAGCTCATTGGCATCCCCTCTGTTATCGCCTCCACTGGTGGTGAGTCAGCGGGCTCTATTGGCTTGGGCTTTGCCATTCCGATTAACCAGGCCGAACGCATCTCAAAGCAGCTGATCGATAAGGGTAAAGCGGAGCACCCGATTATCGGCGCGAAGGTCAATACTCGATCCAATGAAGTGGGCGCCGTCGTCGTCGACGTCAACAAAGACAGTCCTGCGGATAAGGCTGGTTTGAAGAAGGGCGACCTGGTTACTCACGTCGACGAGCGACGTGTGGATTCCGGCGTTGCTTTGATTGCGGCTATCCGATCGCACGCAGTGGGAGACACTGTAAAGCTCAAGGTTAAAGAAGGTCGCGATGGAGAAGAACGTGAGGTTGAGCTCACTCTAACTACCGCCGAGTAGTCCGGCATCCCCGTTCGCCTGTACAGCAGTAGGCGGACGGGATATTTTATTAGTTACGTTCGTTTATTTATTCAGGAGGATCGCAGTGGCCGTTCGGAAGGCTAACCCAGAGTCTGCGGACATTAATGAAGTCGCGGTCATGAAGTCCGTGGATCACGCACAGGTGGAGCGACTGGCAGAGGAGATCCCCGAGCCGGATGACGCACTGTTTCACTCCTTGGACGCCAAGGAGCGAACCCGCGAGCAGCTTCTCGATGATCCGCCCCTGCACGCCATGGTTGTTCTCGTAACCGATTTCCCTGAGGAAAAAGCGAAGAACGGGGAACTGGTTGCAGAGCTGCTGGTCGAGGAAGGTTTCTTGGTCGACGCCGTTCTCAGCGTTGAGTCCCGAAAGGGGGCGATCCGCAAGGCTATTCAAACCGCCGTTGTCGGAGGCGCGGATCTTGTTGTCACCATCGGCGGAACCGGAACCGGTCCGCGGGATAAGACGCCGGAGGCTACACGCGCGGAGTTGGATCGCAAGATTCCGGGCATTGCTGAAGCGCTTCGATCCTCGGGCTTGGCGGCGAACTCTTTGGATGCGGGCCTTTCCCGCGGTGTTGCGGGCATCTCCGGTTCCACCGTGGTGGTGAACATCGCCGGTTCTCGCGGAGCGATTCGCGACGGTATGGCCACTTTGGGGCCGCTGGTTCGTCACGTTGTCGACGATATGAATAACCGGGCTTAGCATGGCCCGACGGCACTCGGGTTCGAACCAACCCGGTTACCGCAATCGCTATGACCTAGAGGTTCCACAACCCGTTTCTGGTCGTCGCCGCAGGTTCTTCGGCAAGGTCGGCCAGGCGCAGAACCCGGGGACTTCTTTTCTTGACGCCATCGCCTCCAAAACGACGAAACCCCACTCAGACCTTGTTCAGGATGAGTGGGGTGATGAGCTGCCTTCTGCGGAATTGGAACGCCGCTACCTAGAGGAGCAGCGTCCACCGCATTGGGGTTAGTCCGGTGGACTTTAGTTGGCGTGCTTGCCGGTCGGCTCAGCCTCGCCACCGCGTTGCTCGATGAGCAGGTCTCGGATCTCGGCTAGCAGCTCAGTCTCGGTTGCAGTAGCCTCCTCCGGCTCAATGCCCTTACGGCGAGCGTTGATCTCTGCCAGCTTGTTCATCGGCATGATCATCAGGAAGTAGATAACGCCAGCGATGATCAAGAAGTTGAAGATTGCGGTCAGGATGCCACCGATATTGACGAAAGTGGCGGGGTTACCCTCACGCAGGTGGAAGCCAAGGCCAAACTCAGGGGATCCACCAACGGCTGCGAGCAGCGGTTCGATGATGCCACTGGTGAAAGCAGTAACGATTGCGGTAAACGCACCGCCGATGATAACGGCAACGGCAAGCTCAATAACGTTGCCGCGCATGATGAACTTCTTAAAACCTTCGAGCATTGTGCTGAAAGACCTTTCTTGTCCGCGACGCATGCGCGGTCAGTACAAGCAACTACATGACGGGAAAGAAACCGAGGTCGTTGATCACAGCGTCGACGACCAAGTCGTGCTCCCGGCTAGGGACGATGCGTGTGAACTCTTCGTGGTCCACCACTGCCCACACATTGATGTGTGAGGGGCGGTCGGCCAGTGCCCGGTCGTAGAAGCCACCACCTTGCCCGAGCCGTATCCCATGATAATCAATCGCCAGCGCAGGTGTAATAATTACATCCGCGCATGTTGGAAAAGTGTGAATCGCATTACCTTCCGGCTCAAGAATCCCCCAAGTTCCAGCAACCAGGTTCGGGTTTTCGGGGTGAAACTCGACCCATTCGAGGACAGGGACGTGAGTAGATCCTTCAACGGTGCCGTCGCTGGGGGAGCCGTTTGAAGCTGAGGCATTGTTTCGGGACACCCTTGGGAGAAGAACTCGCGCGCCAGTACTAGCAATAACGTCAGGGAGATCAGCGCCTCCGGGCTCGCCAGGTAAGGGGACATAGCTGGCGATAGTGAGAGTTGAGGGTGCTGCAGGCAATTTCGTGAGGGCTTTAAGAAGATGGGACTGGATTGCGCGGTCGCGCGCTGGGCGCTGATCAGTTCGGGCGGTGCGAGCGGCACGGACTGCGGCGCGGGCAAGTTTTTTGCTGGTAGAAAGATCTTTCATCGCCTTCGAGCCTACTGCAGAGGGCAAAATGCTTGATCTGGGAAAGAAAACTGTGCATAGGCGGTGTGTAGAGCACAAATCGGTTCATAGAAGCGCTACTATTCCGGCATGACTTCTAGCCCTACGATCTCCACGTCCGAGCAAGCTAACCTGCATACCGTTGTGGTGCCAGCTGCCGGACTTGGAACCCGTTTCTTGCCTGCTACTAAGACTGTTCCGAAGGAGCTGCTTCCAGTTGTAGACACTCCCGGTATCGAGCTAATCGCCAAGGAAGCTGCTGACGCGGGGGCTGGTCGCCTCGCTATTGTGACAGCCCCGAAAAAGGGAGGTGTGCTCGGTCACTTCGATACCGACGCTGAGCTGGAAAGCACGCTGGAACAGCGAAACAAGACCGAACAATTGGCAAAGGTTCGAGCCACCGATGGATTGATCGATGTGGTCGCTGTGGAGCAGGAAAAGCCTTTGGGGCTGGGGCACGCTATTGGGCTGGCCGAGGAGACGCTGGATGATGACGAGGATTGCTTCGCCGTCATGCTGCCGGATGACCTGGTGCTGCCGATGGGCGTGATGGAGAAGATGCTGGCCGTACGTAAGCAGTATGGTGGGTCGGTCTTGTGTGCCTTCGAGGTGCCACGTGAGGAAGTAAGTAACTACGGCGTTTTTGAGATCGACGAGGCTGACCACGCCGATGTCAAAGTCGTCAAGGGCATGGTTGAGAAGCCGGCGGTGGAGGATGCTCCGTCGAACTTCGTTGCAACGGGTCGCTATCTGCTGGACCGTCAGGTATTTGACGCGCTGCGTCGCACCAAGCCTGGTAAGGGCGGCGAAATTCAGATCACCGATGCCATCGAGTTGATGATCACCGAAGGTCACCCAGTACACATTATTGTCCACCATGGTCTGCGCCATGATCTAGGTAACCCCGGTGGGTACATTCGAGCTTGCGTCGATTTCGCGTTGCAGAATGAGACTTATGGCCCCAGCTTGAAGACTTGGCTGCAAGAGCGCCTGGCACAAGAGAACTTGGGATCATAGAGAACTAACAAGCTTTTTAAGCTGAAGGGAACCTCTCATGCGATCGGTTGAAGAACAGCTGGCAATCATCACCTCTGCGGCGGTGACGCCTGAGCCAGTGCGCATCGCCATCACCGAGACCCTGGGCCTGCGCTGTGCAGAAAGGGTCGAAGGTTCCGAACCTTTGCCGGGCTTCGATCAGGCAGCGATTGACGGTTATGCCGTGAGAAGCGTCGACATCCGCCAGGCACTTACCCTCGCGCGAGGCGGGGATCACGGTGATACGTCAGAGGGCGGTAAAGCGGCTGAGAACCTCAGCGGAGTGAAGGAAACCCTGCCGATCGTTGGCGATGTTACGGCTGGTTCTCTAAGGCCAATTCGCCTACAACCGCGCCAAGCTGTGCGCGTTGAAATGGGAGCTCCGCTGCCGACCCTTGCCGATTCTGTGCTGCCGCTGGACTGGGTGGAAAAGGAAGGCCGTAAAATCCGCCCGCTGGAAGCCATCGCGTCCGGCGAGTTCGTCCACCGCAAAGGCTCTGATGTTCAGCCCGGAGACGTGGTCGTCGAAGAAGGTGCCGTCATTGGGGCAGCTCAAGTAGGACTTTTGGCGGCAGTGGGACGCTCCAAAGTGCTGGTGTACCCGCGCCCGCGCCTGTCGGTGCTCTCCTTCGGACGCGAACTATTGGATATCGACCGTGACCCGGCCGTGGGACAGGTTTATGATGTGAACTCCTATGCGCTGGCTGCTGCTGCACGGGAAGCAGGCGCGGACGTCCACCGCGTCGGCATCTTGAGCGGTGAACCGCGCAAGATGCGAGAGGTTATCGAAAGCCAGCTACTCCGCTCCGAGGTAGTCGTCATCTCTGGTGCGATAGGCGGAGCCGCCAGCGATGAGCTGCGCGAGATTCTCTCTGAAATGGGAGAGATGGATATTCAGCGCATCGCTATGCACCCTGGCTCCGTAATGGGATTCGGCACCCTGGGACAAGACAAGGTGCCAACGTTCCTGCTGCCCTCTAACCCCTCGGCGGCGTTAGTGGCTTTCGAGGTTATGGTGCGTCCACTAGTGCAGCTGATTCGCGGACGTCGTCAGGCCACTCGCCGGGTGGTGTCCGCCCGCACGATTGCAGCCATCGCCTCTGCCCCTGGTCGGCGTGGATTTATCCGCGGTCAGCTGATGCGTGACCGCGAAACCCGGGAGTTCCTGGTGGATCCACTCGGTGCGGTCAACGGCGGCGAGCCGACCCACCTGTTAGGCAGCCACGGACAGGCAAACTGCCTGATCGTAGTTCCTTCCGACGTCACCGACGTGGCGCCGGGGCAGGTCGTTGACGTGCTATTCCTCAGCAACAAGGAATAGTCCGCTCGTGTTGCACCGCCTCCGCGCTGCTCTTTCCTCCGCAGCGCTCGAAACCCGTGCGTCGGAACTGCGAACGCGTACCGTCCTCAGCCGCGGTCATCTTTATGGGACTGCCGAAGACACTGATGACGCCTTCACTCCCGGCCTGCCAGTCTCTCTGCGTCCCATTCGCGCAAGCGATGGCTCTCAGTGGAGAGCTGCGCGCATCGAAGATCAACACTTGCTGCAGCCATTTGAACCAACCACAGCCGTGGGGTGGGACGACGCACACAGCCCGGAGGCGTGGCGCAAGAACTTCCACAATCTGCAAGTTCTAGCTGCTGATCGCCTTATCGTGCCAATGGTCATCGACGTCGACGGGGAGTTCGCCGGCCAATTGACGATTGGAAACATTCAATACGGAACTATCTCAAGTGCCTGGATTGGTTATTGGGTTCACTCGCGATTCCAAGGTAGGGGAGTGGCCACCGCCGCTGTCGCTTTGGGCGTGGATCTGGGGATGCAAGAGGTGGGGCTGCACAGGATAGAGGCAACGGTCATGGCGGAGAACGTGGCGTCACGAAGAGTCCTTGAGAAAACCGGCTTCCGTACCGAGGGGCACCTGCGTCGAAACCTGCACATTAACGGCCAATGGCGGGATCACTATCTGGTGGCACAGACGCAGGAAGAAGTGCTGCCTGAGGGGCTGGTTCGCAGGTTGGTGAATCGAGGACTCTTGGGGCTGGCTGTGAACCGCCAATAGCCTCGGCGTGGCACCGCAGATTAGCCCACTGCACGGGTAGCGTGGCAAGCACTTGACCACTCACGCTGCCCGCATAAAGAACCCGAGGAGAACTGATACTCGTGTCCGGCTCCCTTTTGCTCATCGCCGCCGTATGGCTGGTGCTGTTGGCGCCACTTTTGCTGCGCAACCAAAAACCCGTGCGACGGACTGCTCAGGCACTGAGTGAAACGAGGGTGCTGCACCGAGGGGGAAGCGAGCTTAATGCAAAGCGCAAGCTCAAGCCCGCAAAGGGGCTGTACATGATCTCCGATGACGAGGAGCTGGAGCTGGTAGACGCGGAGCCGGAGTACGTCTTGCTGGAAGACGAGGATTCCAACGCGAACAAGAAGAAGGGCGCGTCGCGTGGGCTGCGAGATCTGATGACTTCTAAGAGCTCTGCGGATGAGGAAGCCGAGAGGGCCGCCGAGGTGATTGATGGTGAGGTTGTGGAGACCATCGATGACGACGTAGAAGACACCGGCGACGTTGCCGAAAAGGTCGTTTCTTCTGACGTGAAGGCTCCCTCGGCGACCGCCAATGTGTCGGGTGCTGCTGTGCGCTACACCGCTCAGGATGAGATGGACACTGGAGAGTTTTCCCCGGTGAAGAAGGCAGAGATGAACGGTGAGGCAGACGCGGAAGGTGCTGATAGCGCCGCCTTTGCCGCGAGTTCCGACAGCACCGGTGGTGCCGAAGTTGCCGAAGAAAACGCTGAAGAAGACACCCAAGAAAACACTGAAGAAAACACCGCTCGCCAAGCTGCGTACGCCACAGTTCCTACCCAGTACGTGCGCGGCGGGGACGTGAAGGCGTCACCGGGCTTGGTCGATGAAGTCGACGCAGCTCCGGCAGGTAAGGCTGTGGATATCCTCGAGGATTCCGACGAGCTGAGCGAGGCCGACCTGAAGTACCTCGCTGCTCGCCGTGGCCGCGGCGTATATGACCCCGTGGCTTCCGCGGAGCTGGCTCGCCAGCGGCAGAATCGTCGCAAGAGGGTTCTGCTGGTTCTGCTCGCGCTGTGCGCACTAACTTTCGGTACGAGCCTCGCGCTGGGCGGCGCAGTGTGGCTGACCTTTATCGCAATGGTTGCATTCACTGCGTTCTATCTAGTTATGCTGCGCCGACAGGCCGTTGAAGAACGTGAACTGCGGCACCGTCGCCTGGCGCGCATGCGCCGCGCTCGCCTGGGCGTGCGCAACACTGAGGACGACGAGCTGGGTGTCCCGGATCGCCTCATGCGACCGGGTGCAGTGATCTTGGAAACGGATGACAACGATCCGGCCTTGAGCAATCTGGAATACGCCGACGGCGCCGACTTCTTCGACATGCCAGGCACCGAAACGCACGTGGATCCTGGGGCGAACTCCAACACCAACTTCACTAACCCCCGCATTGCCGATCGCGACGAAGAATACCTCGACCCGCGCTCCGGCATCCGCGCGGTATAGGAGCGATCCGCGCGCATGCTGAACCACCCCGCCACGCGTGACGCGGCTCTGCTGTTGGTACGCCTCGTTATTGGAGTGATTTTCATCGCCCACGGCTGGCAGAAAGTCTTTATCGACGGCATGGATGGCAAAACTGGAACTATTGCCACCTTCGAAAGATTGCATATTCCGCAGCCGAAAATAAGCGCCTGGGCGGCCGCCATTTGCGAGATGATGGGCGGAGCGATGCTCATCGCAGGCTTGCTGACCACAGCCGTAGCCGGACTGTTCGTGATCTACAGCGCACTGGTGCTCTACTTTGTGCACTGGTCAAATGGTTTCTTCGTTACCGAAGGTGGCATGGAGTTTATGTTGCTCTTGGTCGTCTCCCTTATGATGATTGTTGTTTTCGGTGCGGGACGCGCGAGCTTGGACAAGGCACTGTCGCGCTTCGGCTGAGGTTAATAAACACGCAAGAGACGGGATGAGCGCATGGACTGTCAGGAAGTCAGAACCTCCATGTCGGCCCGCTTGGACGGAGAGACTGCGGAGCTGTCCGACGAGCTCATTGATGCGCACCTCGCAGGCTGCGAGGACTGCCAACGCTGGTACGCCACCATCACCGCGCTGGGCCGTCGCATGAATCTCACCACAGCGCCCGCTGAAGAGGAATCGAACCCCGGTGCTGAACATGACGACCGAAAGGCCGCACTGCTAGAGCAGGTTCTTGCCCAAGCCGATAGCGATCCGCAGATCAGTGTGGGACTCCGCCGTCGCCAGCTGCCTTTCGCGTTCGGTCGTTTTGCCCTGGTAGGGGTCGCCCTGGTCTATCTCGTATGGGGACTGTCGCTGTTGTTCGGAGGGCCGATTGGGGACGACGCCGACTCGTCCCAACTCCACCTCGTTTCCGACGCTGCGACGATGCGCTTTGCCCTAGCTAGCGGATTGCTATGGGCGGCCTGGCGCCCCAAAGTTGCCTCTGCAGTCTTGCCGATCTACTTGGCCATGTGGGCTTTCGGCCTGGGTTTTGCCACCAGGGAAATCGTGCTGGGGCTAATAGGGGAAAGCGGCAACCTCAACGCCCTATGGCTGTTGTTTGTGCATCTTTTCGCAGTAGTGGCTTTGATTGTCGTGTGGGCTGGGCGACGAAACGTGTTCATGCCTCTGAAGCAATCCTTGCGCGCGCTCATGGCTCAGCCTGTCACTTTTAGCCCCAGCGATGCGCGCCGTCACTCTACGTACGAGGTAGGTCAACCTCGCCCGCGCGGATGGGAATAACCCATACCGTCGCCTACTTCTAACGCCAAGAAGGCAACCACATGCGCATATCGAAAGCAGCGTCACTGAGGGGTGCGGCTGTGTAAATCGGCAAGAAATACAGGAAATTCCAGACCACCAGCATCAAGTAGACGACGACCAGCAGCTGTCCAGGGCGAGCCTTGACGAATGTTCGAGGGGAGGAATACGGCTGGGCTACGCCCGGGCGCTGCCAGCGCACCAACTGACCCAGAGCCATAGCCAATGCGATGGCAAGGAATGGAACCAGGTTTGCAGCGTAGAACAAGTACATCTGGCGATCGAGGTTAAACAGCCAAGGAACAAATCCAGCTGCGAAGCCAAGAACCGGCACCACCCAACGGCGATCCTTGTGCACGATGAGGCCCCACAGACCCCACAACATCACTGGAACGCATACCCACCACACAGCGGGAGTGCCGACCAGCAGGATCACCTTATGGATACCTTCATCGTTGGAGGGACTGTAATACATTAGCGAACGGCTGGAAACGAGCCACGACCAGGGCTTTGATTCCCAGTTGTGGTGGTGGCCATTGGAATTGGTCAGCTCAGTATGAAAACGCAGGACAGACACGTGGTAGTAGATAAAATTCTGCACGGTGTCTGGCAGGAAAGACCAGAACCAACCCTCCGTAGTACTAGCGAACTCACCGGATTCCACTGCGTGACGGAACACTCCCGCTTCGGAGGCGAACCACGCGCGCCAACTGACGACGTACAGGATTACGGGCACGATCACGATGGAGAAGAAGGAGGGTACAGCGTCGAAGAAGGCGGTTCCGAGAAGGGGACGGGCTACGCCGAAACGGCGGCGTCGAAAATAATCAACCGCAACGATCGTCACGCCGAAAAAGGCCATGTAGTAGAGGCCATTCCACTTGACCGCCAGCGACAGGCCCAGCGCGACGCCGGCGGTAAAGCGCCACCAGCGATAACCCATGCGGGGACCAAAAACCGAGTCCTGGATGCGATCCGAAGCCCAGACGCGCTGGAAGCGATCCTCCATCTGCTCAGCATCGCGGACGGCGCAATAAGCGGCCAGGCACAAAAGAAATACCTGGAAATGGTCCAACATTGCCGAGCGCCCGGTGACGAAAAGAATGCCATCGCAAATGGCGATGGTGCCGGCGAACATACCCACCAAATCCGACTTAGAAATGCGCCGAGCAATGGAGGCGATCAGCAGAATCACAACGACAGCCAGCAGAGCGGACATAATGCGCCAGCCCCACGGCGTATAGCCAAAAAGGGCCATGCCTAAAGCTTCGATTTGTTTACCGAGCGGTGGGTGGACGACCAATCCATAACCCGGGTTATCCTCGATGCCGCCAATCAGCGGATTAGACCAGCTCTGAAAAATTTGCCAGGCCTGCGGCACATAGTGTTTTTCGTCGAACACGGGAGTGCTCGCATCCGTTGGCCGCTGCAGCATCATGAGGCGACTCAGGGCGCCCAGCACGCCGAGGGCGAGCATGATGCCAGTCCAACGGGTCAGTGTGAATGACCGTGCCCGCGCAGCGATAGTTGCCCGACGTGCGCTTTTCCGTGCCCTTTCGGGGGTTTTCGGGGTAGCTGCTTTCACAGGCGTCGTCGGCGGCGTGGGTGGGGTCGTTGACGAGGTCGGCACGAAAGACAACCTTAGTAGAAGCACCGGACAAGCGGGAGCAATGGCGGGCATACTGGCGGTTATGAATGATGCTGTTGATGCCGTAGCTACCGTTGATGCCAATGCGCTCGTCGCCCGCGCAGTCGAGAACCGTCCCTTGCCACGGGGCGGGATTATCCTGGCGGCCACGCCCTTGGGCAATCCACTGGATGCGTCTATACGCCTTATCGACGCCCTGGCGAGTGCCGATATCGTGGCCGCGGAGGATACCCGGCGTACTCGCACACTCGCGGACACACTGGGAGTGGAGATCGCAGGCAGGCTCTATTCAAACTTTGACCACAACGAATCCGAGCGGGCCGAGTTCTTTGTCGAGCAGGCTGAGCAGGGGCGTCGTGTGCTGGTGGTCACTGATGCAGGCATGCCATCCGTTTCCGACCCCGGTTTTCCGTTGGTCGTTGCTGCTCGGCGCGCCGGGGTTCCTGTGACCTGCCTGCCGGGTCCTTCTGCCGTGCCGACTGCCCTGGCGCTCTCGGGCTTGGGCATGGGGCATTTTGCATTTCTGGGGTTCGCGCCGCGCAAGGACGGCGCCCGGAGGTCATTCTTTCAAGCTTTTAGTGACGCCACCTACGCGGTCTGTTTCTTTGAATCTCCGCACCGGCTGGCCAAGACTCTGCAGGTGGCAGCAGACGAATTGGGGGAGTACCGCCAGGCAGCGGTGTGCCGTGAACTGACAAAAACTTTCGAAGAAGTAAAGGTTGGCGGATTGGGGGAGCTGGCTCAGTGGGCGGCTGAAGGTGTGAAGGGGGAAATATGCGTTGTGGTGGATGCCGCTGCAGAAACAGAGGAACCAGATGTTGATTCTCTGGTCGAACTGGTGGAGCAGAAGGTTGCACAGGGCGACCGGTTAAAGACAGCAGCCGGAGAGGTGGCGAAAGCCAAGGGAGTGAGCAAGCGCGAGCTTTATGAGGCCGTCCTGCGCGGTCGCGGGGAATGAAGCGGTTGAAAAGTTCCAGCGTAACCCCCACTATGTAAAGAATGACAGTGTCAAGAGAAGAAGTGTTAGCGAAAGAGACTGAAGAGGTGGATGCTGGCCAGCTCATGGATGAGTCTGAGCAGGATCAACCGATCGATTGGGTGGTAACCGGCAGTGCTGCGGCTTTGATTTTGGCAGTCGTACTGTGGGGCGTGTTCGGTGGCGATAGCTTCGCCGCATTCGCTTCTACTGCCCTGAGTTACGTGGTGGGCGACTGGGGCTGGCTGTACGTGCTGGCCGGAACCGTGTTCGTCGTTTTCATTCTGTTCATTGCGTTCAGCAAGTTCGGGCACATCCGATTGGGGAAAGATAACGAATCCCCAGAGTTCAACAGTGTGTCCTGGGTGGCGATGATGTTCGCTGCGGGCATGGGTATTGGCTTGATGTTCTATGGCGTCACTGAGCCACTGACCTATTACCGCAACGGCGTGCCAGGATCGAAGGATCACGACGTGGCAAGTTCCTTTGCTTCTACACTTTTCCACTGGGGCCTGCACCCGTGGTCTCTGTATGCCATCGTGGCGCTTGCTATCGCCTACAGCACCTTTCGCTTGGGGCGCAAGCAACTCCTCTCCGCAGCCTTCATCCCACTGATCGGAGAGAAACGCGCCGAGGGAGCACTCGGCAAGATCATTGATGTCGCCGCTATTTTCGCCACCGTCTTTGGCACCGCCGCGTCTCTGGGTTTGGGCGCTGTGCAGATTCAGTCTGGCCTGAAAGCAACGGATCTTATTTCCAACCCGGGTACTTCCGTGATCGTCGGCACGATTGTGATCCTGGGTCTGTGTTTCCTGGTTTCCGCTGCGTCCGGCGTAGGCAAGGGAATTCAGTACCTCTCTAATGCGAATATGATCCTGGCCGGTCTTATTGCACTATTTGTCCTGATTGCCGGGCCAACTGTGGTGATTTTGAATCTGATCCCGACTTCGCTGGGCAACTATTTTTCCCAGTTCTTCAGCATGGCAGCCCGTACCGCCGACTCGGGCGAGGGCGCGGGCGAGTGGCTGGGCTCTTGGACCATCTTCTACTGGGCATGGTGGGTCTCCTGGTCCCCATTCGTCGGGATGTTTGTCGCACGTATCTCCCGCGGTCGTACCATCCGCGAGTTCGTATCCGTTGTGCTCATGGTGCCTACTGTGGTCACCATCATCTGGTTTTCGATCTTCGGTGGCTCTGCCGTTCACGCAGAGGACACGGGCAACTCCATCTGGGGCGATGGTGAGGCCACCAGCCAGCTATTTAACCTGTTGCACACTCTGCCTATGGGCAAGGTCGCAAGTATCGTTGCGATGATTCTGCTGGCGACCTTCTTCATCACGTCCGCCGATTCTGCGTCCACGGTCATGGGCTCAATGTCGCAGCGCGGCAAGCTTGTCGCTAACCGTGGTGTCACGGTTCTGTGGGGTGCCCTGACTGCAGTGATTGCTCTCATGCTGCTGCTCACCGGTGGTGACGAGGCACTAACCAACTTGCAGAACGTCACGATCATTGCGGCAAGCCCCTTCCTGCTGGTGATCATTGCGTTGATGTTTGCCATCTTCAAGGCCTTGTCCAACGATCCTCTCTACCTGGATCAGAAGGCGCAGCGAGAATACGCTTTGCGCATGGCACGCGAGCGTCGCATCAACAAGCAGCGAGAAGCTGCGAATGCAAAGAAATCCCGGCGCGTCGAGGGAGCTGCCAAGGAAGCTGCCAAGGGAACTCAAGACGCATAAACTGACGCTATAGAAAAGCAGCCCAGGTAACCTGGGCTGCTTTCGCATCGTATAAGCGGATCACCTAATCTTAAGGTTATGTCTAAACGAGTTCTCACCTCAGTTGCATGGCCTTATGCCAACGGCCCCCGTCACATCGGCCACGTCGCCGGGTTCGGTGTGCCCTCGGATGTTTTCGCACGCTATCAGCGAATGGTCGGCAACGAGGTGCTCATGATCTCGGGCACCGACGAGCACGGCACACCGCTGCTGGTGCAAGCGGAAAAAGAAGGCACGACCGTTCAGGAACTTGCGGATCGTTACAACCGCATCATCGTCGAAGATTTGGCGGGACTCGGACTTTCCTATGATTTATTCACCCGCACCACCACGCGCAACCACTACGCCGTAGTGCAAGAGCTCTTCACCGGCCTTTACAACAACGGCTACATGGTCACCCAAACCACTCGCGGAGCCATCAGCCCGTCAACGGGGCGTACCCTTCCGGATCGCTATATCGAAGGCACCTGTCCGATCTGTGGCGCTAAGGACGCCCGTGGCGACCAATGTGACAACTGCGGTAACCAGCTGGATCCTGAGGATCTCATCGACCCGCGCTCCAAAATCAACGGCGAAACCCCGGAATTCGTCGATACCGAGCACTTCATGCTGGACCTTCCCGCTCTAGCCGACGCGCTGAGCACCTGGCTCAAAGGCCGCACCGATTGGCGACCGAACGTCCTGAAGTTCTCCCTCAACTTGCTAGAGGATATTCGCCCGCGCGCTATGTCCCGCGATATCGACTGGGGTGTGCCGATCCCCGTCGAGGGATGGCAGGACAACAACGCGAAGAAGCTCTACGTGTGGTTCGACGCCGTCGTGGGCTATCTCTCCGCGTCCATCGAATGGGCCTGGCGCATCGGTGACCCTGAGGCATGGCGCAAGTGGTGGAACGAACCGGAAGCGCTGTCCTACTACTTCATGGGTAAGGACAACATCACCTTCCACTCCCAGATTTGGCCTGCCGAACTGCTGGGATACAGCGGCAAGGGAGCCAAGGGCGGAGAGGCCGGCGAGTTGGCCGAGCCTGAGCTGAACCTCCCGACCGAGGTTGTGTCCTCCGAGTTCCTGACAATGTCGGGTTCCAAGTTCTCCTCTTCCAAGGGAGTTGTGATCTACGTCCGCGACTTCCTCAAGGAGTTCGGTCCCGACGCACTGCGTTACTTCATCGCCACCGCCGGCCCGGAGACCACTGACACCGATTTCACCTGGGATGAGTTTGTGCGCCGCATTAACTCCGAACTCGCAAATGAGTGGGGAAACCTGGTTAACCGCACGGTCTCTATGGCCTACAAGAACTTTGGCGAAGTGCCTACCCCAGGACCGCTCACTGCAGAAGACGAAGCACTGTTGGCCGAATCCGCCAAGGCTTTCGACGTGGTCGGCGACAACCTCAGCCGCTCTCGCTTTAAGGCCGGCATTACCGAAGCCATGCGCATTGCGGGTCGTGCCAACCAGTACATCGCCGCAATGGAGCCATGGAAGCTGGCGAAGGACGAATCGCAGCGCGAGCGTCTCGCCACGGTTCTGTACACCGCACTGCAGGTCGTCTCGGACGTCAACACCTTGCTCACCCCCTACCTGCCGTTCTCCGCGCAGAAGATTTATGAAACTCTCGGCGGGGAAGGGACTTGGGCAGCTCAGCCAGAGGTTATTGAGGTGACTGATGAGTCTCCGCGGGAGCCAATGGGCGTCGGCCTACCGGAAAAGGGACGTACGTACCCCGTCATCATGGGCGACTACACAAAGCAAAAGGCGACATGGGCACGCCAAGAGATTCAGCCCGGAACGGTACTGCACAAGCCAAAACCACTGTTCCCCAAGCTGGACCCAGAGCTGGCAGAGACCGGACCCGAGTGGGCTCCTGTCCAGAAGTAACGCGGAGCTAGTCCGCGCGGCGTAAACCCGTAATCGGCATCAGCACCTCGTGGACGGATTCCACGCCGCGCCATGGGTACGCATCCCAGCCACGGCGCTCAGCAGCATCCAAGTTGGCCTGGCGATCGTCAAAGTAAACCAGGGAAGCGTCCTCGTAGCCGGCTGCGGCCGCGGCCTGCTCGAAGCGACGGAACGCGCCCTGGTGGGGCTTAGTGAACCGCAGGTCGGGGGAGAAACAGGTGACGGCTGCACCATCGGTCCAATCCTGGCTCAGCACCGCCTCCATCACCGGTCGCGGCGCGTTGCTGAAAATGCCCCATGGCTGATCAATAGCGTTGAGGTGGTTCAGCAGGTTGAGCACAGACGTGTTAACGGTGGAGCACAGTCGGGTGTCCGTCTCCTGCAACTCGGCGAGGAGTTCCGGGGTAGGGCTTACCCCAGCTGCGCGGCAGAGCGTGGTGAAATAGTCGTTCGGTCCCATCGAAAGACTATAGCTTTCGCGGTAGCGGCCATAGGCGGCCTCGAAGCTGAACGGATCAGTGATGATGGTCGGAACGCTAGTCTGACTGCCGGTATTGTCGCGGGACTGGATGCTGGCGTGGCGGATCATCACAGTGGTGAGCTCGCGCAGAGTGTGGCGGCGCTGAACCAGTACGCCACCCAAGTCGAAGACGATGAAGTGTTCCATGGTCAGAGTGCTTTCCTTTGCAGTTGCAGTGGTGTGGGAAGTAGCTGGTGGGAACTAGTAGGTTTAAAGCTAGTGTGCCTCGCCTGCATGGCCAGAAGGTGGCGCCAACGCGAAGCTAAAACGAACCGGGGGTGAACAAAATGCCGACTGTGCGACAAGGAGCGCGTCGCATCCCTTCCGCCGTCGCTTTCATTGCGGCACTGGCGGTATTGCTGACTAGCTCCAACTTGCGCAGCCCTGTGAGCACTTTTCCGCCCATCGCGGACCAGGTCGCCGATGGGCTGGAGGCTTCCGGGCTATTCATCGGCTTAGTGGGAATGGCCCCTACCGCAATGTTTGCCGTTGCCGCGATCCTTTCTGGTCCCATGGCCAAGGCGTTGTCTTTTCGGGCCGTCATTAGCACGGCAATGGTGCTCGCTACCGCCGGATTTGGACTAAGAACTATCGCATCCAACGAGCTGCCGTTCCTTGCCGGCACCATGATCGGGCTGGTTGGGGTTGGTATAACCAACACCCTCTTACCCGCCGTGATTAAGGACTATTTTCCTTTCAAGCTCACGGTCATGTCCATTGCCTACATGGCAGTCGGGCAGGTCAGCATGGCCACTGCTTCTGTTGCTGCCGTGCCGCTCGCCGAACTCGGGGGCTGGCGTGTGGCGATCGGAGTGTGGGCCATCCCGCCGCTTTTGGCGCTGCTGTGCTGGGGTGTGCTTGTGTTCGCTGTGACTCCGGGAACCGCCAGCCAACGCGGTGGCGAGATGTTGCGACAAGCGCACCCACGGAAGCTGATGGGCGTCATAAACAACAAAAACAACGAGTCCCGCGGCGCCTATAGTCATATCTGGAAAAACCCCGTGAGCTGGGGGATTGTGGTCATGTTCGCCATGACCTCCTCGATTTCCTACTGCTTTATCACCTGGGCGCCAAAGATCATTGTGGAGTCCGGTGGCTCGGCACAGCTCGGTGGGGTTATCGGCGGAGTGTTCGCCATCGTCGGCACGGCGTCATCCTTCTTGGTGCCGTGGATGACCTCGCGCTTCGAACGCGGTGCGGCGGCGGTGACGATCCTCTCTTGTAGCTGCATGTTCGTTGCGCTGCTGATGGTGATTACTGACCCCATGCGCCTGCCGGTGGTGTGGATTTCGTTGGTGTCGCTGGGATGCTCGACCTTCCCACTCGGGTTGATGCTGATCGCCACTCGCACTCGCGAGCCGAAGGCCGCCGCGGTGCTCTCGTCGGGCGCGCAGGGCATCGGGTACACCGTCGCCTGCATTGGGCCTTTTGGTTTTGGTGCTCTTTATGACGCCACTGCGTCCTGGACCACCGGACTGAGTGTTCTCGTGGGATTCAATGTCGTCCTGCTGGGCGCGGGATTGGTGGCTAGCCGGAGGGTATTCGTCGACGATCGCTGACAGCCGAAGTCGGTTGCGGAAAGCCAGCCGCCACAGGGTACTAAGGTGGTGCGTATGGCTAAAAAGAAGCGACCCACCCCTGTTCCGCCCGAGCCGATTGTGCCCCTTTTCGATGCGCACACTCACCTCTGGTCCACGGTATTGAAGAACCAGCGCAGGGAGGATGCGGATGCTCGCGAGTTCGGCGAGGACGATCACCAGCGCTTGGTGGGGGAGTTTATGGATCGCGCCTATGCAGTTGGCGTGCGCGGGGTATGCACGGTAGGCGATGGTATTGAGGAAACAGAGAAGGCTCTGCAGGCCGCGGAGTTTCATGATCGTGTGTGGGCAGCTTGTGCTGTGCATCCCACAAAGGCACAGACGGTGACAAAAAAGGTGCGCGAGCGTTTGCGGGAGATGGCCTTTCACCCACGCTGCGTGGCGATTGGTGAAACTGGATTGGATTCCTATTGGATTGGCAAAGATGCAGGAGATGGGGAGGAGACCCCGAGCATTGAGGTGCAGGAGGAGGCACTGCGCTTCCATATTGACCTGGCCTGCGAATCCGGCAAGGCGTTGATGATCCACAACCGTGAAGCGGAGGCTGATCTATTGCGAGTGCTGGCCGATGCGCCCCAACCGGAGAACGTGATTCTGCACTGTTTTTCCTCTCCACTGGAGGTGGCCAAGGAAGCTCTGGATCGTGGCTATGTGCTCTCCTTTGCGGGCAACGTGACTTTCAAACGCAATGAGGAACTTCGTGAAGCGGCACGGATTGCGCCGCCGGAACAGATTCTCGTCGAGACCGACGCTCCCTATATGACGCCTGAACCTTTTCGCGGTGCACGCAACGAGCCGGCTTTTGTGGGCTACACGGCGGCGTGTGTGGCGAAACAACGAGGAGTAAAGCCGCAGGAGCTCGGTGAGCTAGTGACAGCCAATGCTGCACGGCTCTATGGGATCGAACTCCGCTAGTGAGGTGTGTGTTTCTGCTGTGACGCGAGGTAACGAAAACGTATAAAAATTAACGCAAGTTAGCCTGCGTGTTTACTGTTGTTGCAGATGTACCCCCATATTTGTGATTTGTGGAACATTTTGCCCCGGATCTTTGTCTCGCAAGGATCGTTATCGTATTGTGACAAAAGTTGAAAAAATCGGCGTTCGGGCGCCCCGAGCAACAAGCGCAGTCGAAAAGCGCAGTCGAGACCTCGGGGCGTCACAATGAGAGAGGCAACGATCTAGTGTCACCGAAGAAGAAGTCCCACCTGCACCGCATTAACAACACCAACTCCACCCCGCTGCGCATCGCCACGGGTGGCATGCTCGCCACCCTGGTTGTCGGCGGCGGCGTTGCGGTCGCTGGGCAGAAGTCGGTCACCCTCGACGTCAACGGCGATATCATCCAGGCCAGCACCATGTCCGGCGACGTCAAGGGCGCCCTAAAGTCCGCTGGCGTGGAAATCGATAACCGTGCCATGGTTACCCCGGCACTCGATGAGGCCATCGGCGACAACTCCACGATCACCGTGCGCAGCGCTCGCACCGTGGCGCTCACCATCGACGGCAAGCAGGAAAAAATTGATACCACCGCGCTGACCGTAGGCTCCCTGCTGGATCAGATCGGTCGTAGCGATGCTGCAAACCAGCTGTCTCAGACGCGCAACAAGGAAATCCCGCTCGACGGCATGGAGCTGGAGATCGTTACCCCGAAGAAGTTCACCTTGAACGACGGTGGTGAAGAGGGTCGCATGAGCCTGCCCGCCCGCACCGTGGGCGAGATCTTCGAAATGCGTGGCACCCCGCTGGGCAAGGAAGACAAGGTCACCCCGGCCGCAGACACCCCGCTGGCAGAGGGGATGCACATTGACGTCACCCGCATCGCCACCCGCGATGAAACTAAGGTGAAGGAAGTTCCGGCTCCGGAGCGTGTGAAGGAAGACCCGAACATGCCAGAGGGCAAGGAAAAGATTGTCGAAAAGGGTGCTCCGGGCAAGGCTCGCGTCACTGTCACCGTCCGTACCGTCAATGGCCAGGAAGTAAGCCGCGACGAGAAGTCCTCCAAGGAGATCGCTGCTCCGAAGGAGCGCGTAATCATCCGCGGCACCAAGAAGGCTGCCGACAGTGAGGATTCCAAGGACTCCAACACGGGCGCAGCTGCACCGTCTGTAGCCGACGGTTCCGTATGGGATCAGCTGGCACAGTGTGAGTCCACCGGCAACTGGTCCATCAACACCGGCAACGGTTTCTCCGGAGGCCTGCAGTTCACCCCGTCCACCTGGGCAGGCTTCGGTGGCACGCAGTACGCACCGGCTGCCCACATGGCAACCCGAGAGCAGCAGATCGCCGTGGCAAAGAAGGTACAGGCTGCCCAGGGCTGGGGTGCATGGCCTGCCTGCACTTCCAAGTTGGGTATACGCTAACCCGCTCGCCTCACCGCGCACCTTCATCGGTTTTTATCGGGCACTAGCTCGACTATCCTGTGAATGGTGAATGAACGGAAGATTCGGCTGCTGGGGCCAAATGAGATCCGGCAGCTTGCCGAAGAACTGGACCTAAACCCCACCAAGAAGCTGGGGCAGAACTTCGTCCACGACCCCAACACAGTGCGCAAAATCGTGAAGGCCGCCGACGTGTCCGCCGCGGACAACGTGGTAGAAATCGGACCTGGCCTGGGGTCTTTGACTCTGGCGCTGCTGGAAACCGGAGCGAGTGTCACTGCCGTCGAAATCGACCCACGACTGGCCGGAAAGCTACCCGCAACCCTTGCAGAACAAGGCGCCGAAGGCCTTGACACTGCGGTGATTCTCAAGGACGCAATGGTCGTCACCGCCGAGGACTTTGCGAACGGGGGACGCCCACTTCCCACCGCACTTGTCGCGAATCTTCCCTATAACGTTTCCGTGCCTGTGCTCTTGCACATGCTGGAGGAATTCCCCAGCATCGATCGCGTGCTCGTCATGGTGCAGCTGGAAGTTGCAGACCGCCTAGCTGCGACTCCTGGCTCCAAAATCTATGGAGTGCCCAGTGTGAAGGCTGGTTTCTATGGTTCCGTCAACCGCGCGGCGACCATCGGTAAAAACGTTTTCTGGCCTGCCCCCAAGATCGACTCTGGTCTGGTGCGGATAGACCGCTATGCCGAGGGAGAGCAGCCATGGGCGGAGATCGTCCGTGAAGCTGGCGAAGACACTGAATCAGAAGACACTGAATCAGAAAACACTGAATCAGAGGCGCTGCGCCGTGAAGTGTTTGCTTTGGCTGATGCGGCATTCCTACAAAGGCGCAAGACCTTAAGAGCCGCACTGTCCGGCCATTTCGGTAGCGGGCAAGCTGCCGAGGAGGCGCTGCGCAGCGCGGGGATCGATCCAACCCTGCGTGGCGAGAAGCTCTCCACCCAGCAATTTGTGCAGCTTGCCGTGACCTCCCTGCAAGGAAGTCAGCGAGGGGCTCGATGAGTGTGTCGCATTTTTTTGGACCCCAAAAACCTCCATATCGCTCCATAACGGCGAGTGCGCACGGCAAGGTTAACTTGCACTTAGGCGTAGGTCCGGCCAGGGAAGATGGCTACCATGAGCTGGACACGATCTTTCAGGCTGTCTCCCTGAAGGAGGAGGTCACCGTAGCTCTGCGCGAAGATGATGATCCCGCGGAGTGCACGTGGAGCGTCTCCGGCTTTGACGCACACCTGGTACCGCAGGATTCCAGCAACCTGGCGTGGAAGGCTGTGGCTGTTATCCAAGACTTGGCACGGAAAGCTCATGTGCCCTGGGCAGACAAGCCCGTGCATATCCATATCGACAAGGGGATCCCCGTTGCTGGTGGCATGGCCGGTGGTTCGGCAGATGCCGCGGCGGCGTTGATTGCCGCTACAGAGCTGTACTTTCCGGACCCCCGTGCTCCGCGTCGCCCGGATAGTGCAAAACTGGTAGAACTGGCCGCTGACCTGGGAGCAGATGTTCCTTTTTGCCTCCTCGGCGGCACCGCATGGGGCACAGGCAAGGGCGAGAACCTCATGCCCGTGATAGCCACAGGTAGATATCACTGGGCCATCGCCACTGATAAACGCGGCCTGTCCACCCCGTCGGTTTTCAAACAACTCGATCAGCAGCGTGCTAGTGCAGAAGTGAACAGCCCAAAGGCCACCCGCGCGGGCAGCCCCGAGGCTTTGATCACTGCCCTTCGCGGGGGTGACCCCAAAGAGGTAGGCAAACTTCTAGTCAACGATCTGCAGGCACCGGCCATTAGTCTGCTGCCCAGTCTGCGGGAAACCCTCAGAGCCGCCGCTGAAGCCGGGGCCATTGCCGCAATCGTTTCCGGCTCCGGCCCGACCGTGGCCATGCTGTGTGCTTCTGCTGACGACGCGGTGGAGGTTGCCACAGCCGTAAGCGTTGCTGGAAAAGCCAGCTCCACAATGACGACTAGTTCCCCAGCTGCAGCTGCGGGCGTCATAAAAAGGGAGGAAGTACGTGACTAACCTCATCAACCTAGAAAAAGTCTCGAAGAGCTACGGGCTAAAGACCCTGCTTGATGACGTGAGCCTCGGCGTGGATAGCAACGACCGGATTGGCGTAGTGGGACTCAACGGTGGGGGTAAGTCCACCCTGCTGAATATTCTGAGTAAGAAGGACGAACCGGATTCCGGGCGTGTGAGCCACAACAACGACCTGCGCATGGCCATGGTCACCCAGGATGTACTGCGCGACGCACCGGCAGCTATGACCGTCGCTGGGGCAGTGCTGGAACCACTAGGGCTGCAGGAGTACGAATGGGCGGGCAATCCGAAGGTCCGCAGCGTGCTTAACGGATTGGATATCGCCCGCCTGGGGCTGGATGCGAAGGTGCAGGAGCTCTCCGGTGGTGAGCGTCGTCGCACGGGCCTGGCCGCTGCTCTAGTGCAGGATCTCGACCTGTTGATTCTGGATGAGCCGACCAACCACCTGGATGTCGAGGGCGTGCAGTGGCTCGCTGAGCACCTACTGAGTCGCAATACTGCGCTGGTTATCGTCACCCACGACCGCTGGTTCCTGGACACAGTCGCCAACCACACCTGGGAGGTACACGACGGAGTGGTGGACGTGTACGAGGGCGGCTACAACGACTGGACTTTCGCTCGCGCGGAACGTGCCCGCCAGGCCGATGCCGCTGAACAGCGACGTCAAAACTTGGCGCGTAAAGAATTGGCGTGGCTGCGCCGTGGCGCACCGGCGCGTACCTCCAAGCCGCGATACCGCATTGAGGCCGCGGAGTCTTTGAT
Organism: Corynebacterium sp. TUM25020; assembly: GCF_056388495.1. Taxonomy (NCBI): domain Bacteria; kingdom Bacillati; phylum Actinomycetota; class Actinomycetes; order Mycobacteriales; family Corynebacteriaceae; genus Corynebacterium; species Corynebacterium sp. TUM25020. The sequence continues at coordinate 61,972 of NZ_JBWJFG010000008.1, forward strand.
CGCCGATGTGCCGCCGATGCGAAACAAAGTGGAGCTCATGAGCTTCTCCGCACGCCGACAGGGCAAAAAGGTCATCGATCTGGAGGACGCGCGTATCACCACGCCCGACGGGCGCACTCTGGTCGAAGACCTGACCTGGCGCCTCGGCCCCGGCGAACGCATTGGCCTGGTCGGAGTAAATGGCTCTGGAAAGACCACACTGCTGCGCACTTTGGCCGGTGAAGCGCCATTGGACAACGGACGTCGTGTGGAAGGCAAGACTGTGCGCCTGGGATGGTTACGCCAGGAGCTGGACGACCTGGATCCCACGAAACGGTTGCTCGAATCCGTTGAGGATGTTGCCAGCTATGTGACCTTCGGGGAAAAGGAAATCACTGCTTCGCAACTGGCTGAGCGCCTGGGCTTTAGCGCGAAGCGGCAACGCACACCCATCGGCGATCTTTCTGGTGGCGAAAAGCGCCGCCTGCAGCTCACTCGCGTGCTCATGAGCGAACCGAACGTGCTGCTGCTGGACGAGCCGACCAATGACCTCGATATCGATACGCTGCAAGAGCTCGAAAGCTTGCTGGATGAATGGCCCGGCACGCTCGTGGTCATTTCCCACGACCGGTATCTGATCGAGCGCATCTGCGATTCCACCTGGGCGCTTTTCGGCGATGGACAGTTGACTAACCTGCCCGGTGGAATTGAGCAGTACCTAGAGCACCGCAAACAACTGGCCAGTGCGGAGGAGCGCAAGAACACCCTGTCGTTCGACGCTGCTGGTTCTGCCGCCGGTGCAGAGTCTGACGCTGTTTCTTCTGGACGCCCCAGCCTCGGTGCCAAGGAGGTTCATGCTCTCACTAAGGAAATGAGTGCGCTGGAAAGGAAGATGACCAAGGTCGAAGCAAAGATCAATTCCATCCACGAGAAGATGAATGAGGTGGCAGAAAAGGCGGCCACTGGGGAGCCTGTCACCGAGGAGTTAGCTGCGCTTGATAAAGATTTGAAGGCAGCCCAGGATGAACACGGCGATCTAGAGATGAAGTGGCTGGAAATTGGGGAGAAGCTTGAAGATAGCTGATGTTGCCTCCGATGCCGAGGAGGAGCTTGCGGAGAGGTTTAGCGCCGCCAGGGATCAGTGGGAGTCCCACGTTGATCCCGGTGGCGTGGTTGTCGGCGCGCTGTTGTTTGCAGCCTCGCTGACCCCTTCGCTGTTGCCACGCGACTGGCTTTTCCAGGGAGTCGTCGCTGGTATCTCCGGTGGTACGGGCTACATCATGGGCGTCTTTCTGCATTGGCTGTGGGAGGCGTTTCTGCACAAATACTTCAGCGAACCTCTGTGGAAGTGGCGCCGCAAAGCCAGGGAATATGTGCGCCGCTTCCAACTCCGCGCTGGTCTGAGTGACCAGAGGATGGGGAAACTCAAGACCGGCCTGGAGGTCGTCTTCGTCCTTATTGTGATTCTGGCTCTATTGGTGTGGATCTCCTTCGCTGTCCGCTGGCAGCAGGAGCTGGCAAACCTAATGGGCGCGGAGGCCTATACGGCGGGAGAGTTCCTGTTGGTGTTGCCCGTTGGCATTGGCTTGTGGGCGCTGATTGTCCTTGTGGGCAAGGGGTTGCTCTGGCTGATCGAAGTCTTGGAGGAAGGCCCAGTCGGGCGCCGTCTCGGCGGAGTTACTCGACAATTGTTTGCCTGGATGGCGGTTGTGCTGGCCTTGGGGTTCGTTGTAGATACGGTTGTGCCCGGCACGATCGTGCACGCAACTGAAAATGTGTTTTCTGTCCGTGACCAGGAGATTAGAGCGGACCTGAAACAGCCTCATGTGCCGGAGCGTTCCGGTAGTTCGGCGTCACCCAATAAATGGGAAGACCTGGGTGCTTTCGGTACGCGCTTTGTTGGACTGGGGCTCTATAAGAACGAACTTGAAGAGATCACCGGCCGCCCTAGCAAAGAACCCATCCGGGTGTATGCCAGCTTGAAGAATGGCAGCGAAGATACCGACGCGGCGCGCGCGGAAAGTGTGGTCAATGAGTTGAAACGGACGGGGGCAAAGGATCGTCGGGCGCTGCTTGTGGTCCCCGCGACCGGCACAGGGTGGGTGAACCCCACGGCTGCTCAAGCTTTCGAGCTGATGTTTGATGGTGACTCCGCTATCGCCTCGGCGCAATACTCGTACCTGCCTAGCGGCGTACAGTTCATCGCTGATCAGCAGCGTGTGGAAGACGCAGGCGAGGCGCTAGTTTCCACCGTCGTCGACTGGTGGCACACTTTGCCGAAGGATCACCGGCCTAAGCTCTACGTCTATGGCGAATCTCTAGGTACCAATGCCGGCAGCGGCGCGTTTTCAGGTGTTCGGGACATCGCCGCCAGCGTTGATGGTTTGTTATGGGCGGGGCCACCGAATTCCAACAAGTTGTGGCACGGCCTGGTTGACCGGCGCGATCCCGGTTCGCCGCAGGTTTCTGCGGAATACGCGGGCGGGTTGAATGTGCGCTTCGCCGAAAACACCGATGAAATCTGGAGTTGGCGCGATGAGGTGGACTTGAATTCCCCAGGTGGTTGGCACCACCCGCGCATCCTTTTCCTGCAACACCCCTCTGATCCAGTGGTGTGGTGGTCACCGTCGCTGATAGCCAGGGAACCAGACTGGTTAAAGGAACCCGCTGGGTTCGACCGCTCGCCGTCGATGTCGTGGATTCCTTTTGTTACGTTCTGGCAGGTCACAATGGATCTTCCCGTCGCCGCCAATGTGCCGAATGGACATGGGCACAATTACGGCAATGGAGTGCTGGACGCCATGCTCGCGATGGTCGGCGGGGAAGACTTCAACCCTGTTCGGGCCGAAGAACTGCGGAAACAACTGGACGAGGCAATGCTCACCCAGGGGCCGGAGAAAGAAGTCGGTGTCGACAACGGCTAATACGAGCCGGGGCTGCTTGCATACCGCAGAAAAGCGTAGGCTGGGGAACCATGATCCTGATCAACGTTAAGTACAAGGTTCGCCCAGAGTTCGCCGATACCTTCCTGCAGGAGGTCTCCTGGTTCACCGAGTCCACCCGTGCGGAGGAGGGCAACATCTTCTTCGACTGGTTCCGCGATCCGGAAACCCCGAATGAGTACCTACTGATCGAAGCTTTCCAGGACGATAGCGACGTTGCGCACGTCGAGTCCGAGCACTTCAAGCGCGCCTGCGATGAAATGCCGAAGTACCTGCTGGAGACCCCGGAGATCATCAATACGAAGATCCCGGGCAAGACCGAGTGGGATCGCATGGCTGAGTTCCGCGTCGAGGACAACTAGCCCAGTAATCAGCATGACCGTCAGTGTTTTCGATCTCTTCCAGATCGGTGTGGGGCCGTCATCCTCACACACCGTCGGACCCATGCGCGCGGGGCTCTCATTCGCGCAGCAGGTCAAGGCGCTTTTTGCCGATGACGCCGCGTCCCCCAGCGCCACCGATTCAGGCTCCGACGAGGGCTTGCACCCGCTGGGCGCTGACAAGCTGGCGAATGTGGTGAGCTTACCCGATGAGGGCGAGAACGGTCCCAGCATCAGCATCATCCTCTATGGCTCGCTGGCGGCTACGGGCGCGGGCCACGGAACGCTCGGAGCGTGTCTGCTGGGGCTGGACGGTGCCGATCCGGCGCAGATCGACCCGGATTATATGCAGACCCGCCTGGAGGAGATCCGGGCTACGCGCACCATCCATCTGGCAGGGGATAAAAACTTGCCGATCACATGTGGCTTCGAGGACATTGTTTTACGTCCCACTGTGCGTCGCTCGGTGCATACAAATGCGATGACCTTTGTGGTCAACGGCGTGAACGGCGTGGAGCCACTAAAACAGACCTACTATTCCATCGGCGGTGGCTTCATCCGCACCGAAGAGGAAGTCCCCACCCTCGATGAACTATCCGGTCCGTGGTTGTTCGAATCCGGTGACAAGCTGATCTCGCTGGCCGAACACGAGGGATTAAGTCTGGGAGAGGTGCAGCGGCGCTGTGAGCAATCGTTGCGCACCGATGAGCAGATCAATGCGAACCTGGATGCTATTGCGCAGGCCATGCAGGATTGTGCCAAGCGGGGCGTGTCCTTTGCCGGAGTGCTGCCCGGCGCTCTGATGGTACGCCGCCGCGCCAAGCGCTGGTACGACCAGCTCATGGAGGAAGATCCGCATCGCAGCGCGGAGTTTTCCGAGGACTGGGTGAACCTGGTGGCGCTCGCTGTGAATGAGGAAAACGCTGCCGGTGGACGGGTGGTGACCGCCCCGACCAACGGAGCGGCAGGCATTATCCCGGCTGTGATGTTTTATGCCCGCGAGTTCACCCCTGCGGGGAAGCAGGATCCTTTTGACGTCAACCGGCGATTCTTGCTGGCCGCGGGAGCGATTGGATCGCTGTACAAGGAACGCGCCAGCATCTCCGGAGCTGAGGTCGGCTGCCAGGGCGAGGTTGGCTCCGCTGCCTCTATGGCCGCAGCTGGATTGGCGGAGGTACTGGGTGGTTCACCACGCCAGGTCGCCAATGCAGCGGAGATTGCCATGGAGCATTCGCTGGGGCTTACGTGCGATCCGATCGGTGGTTTGGTGCAGATTCCATGCATCGAAAGAAATGCCATCAGCGCCGGGAAAGCCATCAATGCTGCGAAGATGGCTATGCGCGGGGACGGAGACCACCATGTCACCTTGGATGAGGTCATTGAGACCATGCGACAGACCGGAAGGGACATGTCCGAAAAGTACAAGGAAACTGCCGGCGGAGGCTTGGCGACAAATGTTTCAGTCAATGTCCCTGAGTGCTAGGACACGCTAGTTCTGTGTCTCAGCGGGGGACGGAGGGACAGGGCGGCTCTTGTGGGACAACGCGAAGTGAATGGTCATCACTGCCAACGCAAGGATGGTCCACCACAGGTAAGAGTTACCCACAATGACCTGCCAGAGATTCCAATCCAGCTCACGCTGTTCCTGGAAGGGGACGAAGGCGGTGGGTTCGAAGGCGAAGGCCGCGAACCCCAATACCACCAGGGAAGTCCACAGCCAGCGCGGGGTGCCCACAGGGGAGGCAGGGGTGGCGAAGGCGTAGCCCGCCAATGCCACCAGAAGTACCGGTGCCCAAGACCAGTGGTGATTCCAGGAAATCGGGCTGGCTAGCAGAGCAAAGAGCGCATTGACGCTAAGAGCAGCGATGGGAGCCTGGGCCTTGAGCAAGCTGAACATGACGAAGGTGATGACCACTAGCGAGACGCACACCAGGATTATCCACAGCAAGCTTGAGGAGTCCTGCGTCTGGAGCCCGAAGCGGTGAAGGAGGCCGTTAAGGCTTTGGTTCAAGGCATACTCATGGTTGCCGATGCGTCCGGTTTCGCGCAGCGTGTGAGTCCAATATTCCTTGGAGTCACTGGGCAGAATCAGCCAAGCCAGAGCCGTGGTACCCAGCGTGCCCGCACCCATGCGCACGATGGAACCCCAGTCCTTGCGCAACAGGAACCACAGGCCGAACACTGCGGGCGTCAATTTGATGGCTACCGCAGCACCCGTGAGCAGACCCCGATAACGACGAGGAACGACCAGTGCATCGGCAAAAACCATGCCCATCAACAACACGTTGATCTGCCCATAGGCAAAGGTGGTGTGAATGGGGCTCAGGTGGATAAGAACAGTTGTCAACGCGACCGAGACCCATGCGGCAGAGGTGCGATCCACCCTCGCCGCCATGTGCAGAGTGTAGGCGAACATCCACCAGGTAAGGAGCGCCGTGGCGGAAGCGAGCAACACGGCGGAGAGGTCATAGGGAAGTACCGCAAGAGGAGTGAACAATACCGCCGAAATAGGAGGATAGGTAAAAGGCAAGAATGTATCGCCGATGATGTGGAAGTGGCCGCTATAAAGCTCCTGACCATCCAGTACTCGCTGCGCGCCCACCCGATAAACATCGAGATCCAGGTGATAGTGGAAGCCCCGAGTGTTCACAATCGTGGGAAGGAAAGACAGCACCGCGAGTACGCTGAGTACGACTTTCAAAGGGACGCCGATTTTGAGGTGCCTGAAATCTTCGACGCGCGCCGGGGTGTCTTCCTTAGTCTGCATAAAGGCTTATTATTCCATCTTCATCGCGGAAGATTCGCCAGCGGTTGACGATGGTGGTGCATTAGGCGTTGCCGCCTGCAAAGAACTAAGCTTGGAACAATGAACAACGCACTACCCAAGCTGGACAAACAGGCCTATGAAGAGGAGCTGAAGAGGCTCCAGGCGGAACTCGTCGAAATGCAGCAGTGGGTGGTGGAAACCGGCGCGCGCATCGTCATTGTGATGGAAGGGCGCGATGCAGCGGGCAAGGGGTCCGCGATCAAGCGCATCACCCAGTACCTCAGCCCACGTGTTTGTCGCATCGAGGCGCTGCCCGCGCCGAACTCCCGTGAACAAGGTCAGTGGTACTTCCAGCGCTATATTGAGAAGCTGCCGACGGCCGGTGAGATCGTTATCTTCGACCGCTCGTGGTACAACCGCGCTGGTGTCGAGCGCGTGATGGGCTTCTGTACAACCCAGGAGTACCGTCGCTTCCTGCACCAGGCGCCTATCTTTGAGCGACTGTTGGTAGAAGACGGCATTATCTTGCGCAAGTACTGGTTCTCTGTTTCCGATGAAGAGCAGATTCGTCGTTTCCAATCTCGCCAGTCGGATCCACTGCGCCAGTGGAAGCTGTCCCCAATGGATTTGCAGTCCATCACCCGTTGGGAGGACTACTCGCGTGCGAAGGACGAAATGTTCGTCCACACCGACATCCCCTCCGCCCCGTGGTACACAGTGGAGTCTGAGGATAAGAAACGCTCCCGCATTAACGTGATCAACCACCTGTTGAACACGATTCCGTGGGAGTATGTCGAAAAGAACGTTCCGAAGATCCCGGAGCGGCCGGAATCCGATTCCACCTATGAGCGCCCGCCGCGTACCCAGTTCCGTTATGTTCCGGATGTGGCGAAGATGCTGGAGAAGGATCTGGTGAAGAAGGAAGCCAAGCGTGTGGCCGAGGAGGCTGCGGCGTCCAAAAACGGCAGTGACGGAAAGAAATCCAAGTCCAAGAAGGGCGATAAGGAAAAATCCAAGGACAAAAACAAGAAGGATAAAGCCAAGTCCAAGTCCAAGAAGGGTGACAAGAAGTCCAAGAAGAAGAAATAGGAGTTCTCAAGGTCACTAAAAGCTAGGCAGGTCTGAGAATCTGCCTAGCTTTTTTCTATTCTGATGAGGGAAAACTTACTTTGGGCTGCGCGCTTTTCTGGTTCCTGTAATCATAGTTGCATGGCAGACAAGAAGAGGAAGCAGCCGATGTATGACCCGGAGGCGGAGGTTACCGCTGTTGTAGCGGGGCGCGTCGGAGTGATCGAGCTGAATCGCCCGAAGGCTCTCAATTCCTTGAACGCGGAGATGATTCGCCTGATCCGCGAGGCGGTCGATAGATGGGCCGATGACGATTCGATCCGCTTCATTGTCATCAAGTCCTCCTCCGATCGAGCATTTTGTGCCGGCGGCGACGTGCGCTACGTGCGCACGCGGGACATGAAGCGCATGTACCGATTCGGTGACGCCTTCTTCGAGGAGGAATACGACCTCAACGAACGCCTGTCCATAGTCAACAAACCCGTCATTGCACTGCTTGAAGGAATCGTTATGGGCGGGGGTATGGGCATTTCCGTACACGGATCGCACCGCATCATCACTCCCCGTACGCTCGGCGCTATGCCAGAGGCGGCGATCGGGTTCGTGCCCGACGTAGGGATGTCGCACAAGCTGACCCATTTGGATGTTCCGCCAGCCATTGGCCTGTTTATCGCTACGACAGGGTGGCGCCTAAGCCCGGCAGATATGCTTTACACCGGGCTGGGTACGAACCTGGTGGCAGATGTTCACGCTTTCGAAGCTGCTTTGCAAACAGATGAATTGCCAGAGGCACTGCGCGAACATGCGCTGGAACTACAAGAGCTGGACGAACCAGTTTCTACGCTGCAGAGCCACTCCGAGTGGATTGAGCAGACTTTCGCCGAAAGCTCGTGGGCCGAAATCGAGGCCCGGATTGCTAAGGATGCGGATTCTGTTTCTGACGCCGAGTTGGCGCAGTTCATAACCAAGGTGACAGATTGCTTGAAGGGAGCCAGCCCTGAGAGCCTGGTGGCTACCGTGGAGCTGTTCCGTCGTGCGGAAAACTCAACACTGCGTGAGGCTTTGGACATGGAGTACAAGGTTGGCTCAGAGCTGCGTCGGGGGAAGAATTTCATTGAGGGTGTTCGCGCTGTACTGGAACACAAGGATTTCAATGCTCAATTTGAGCCTGCGTCCACGGACGAAGTGGATGTGCAGAAATGGCAGGAGCTGCTGGGATAGTTAGGGGATTAAGCGCTTTCCTTGCGTTGCACCCGCACCCAAACGAAAAAGCCCCACAGAACGAATGCGCCGTAAACCAGGTATAGCGTGGCTGAGGGGTAGTAGCCGGCGGACAGTAGGAGAGGCACCCCTACGATGTCCACGCCGATCCAAATGAGCCAGAACTCCGTCCAGCCTCGAGCCATTCCGAAGGTGGCGAGGATAGAGCCGGTGAAAATCCAGGCGTCTGCCCATGGACCCCAGGAGCCCAGTGCATCGAAGACGAGTGCGAAGCCGATGGTGCCGAAGACGGCGAAGGCGAGCATCCCCAGGCGTTCCTTGGTGCTGGCCCAGCTGGGCTGAACGGCGGCACTGTCCGCTGCGGGTTCACTGACGATGGAGCGCGAAGGATCAGTGTTATCTGGTTCGCGCAGACCGGCGGTACGGGCGCGATTCCACTGATACCAGCCGTAGACAGAGACGATCAGGAACATCACCTGGCGCCCAGCTTGGCCATAGAGGTCGAGGTCTTGTGGGGTGTGGAAGAGTCCGCCCAGGAATACGGTGAATAGCAGGATATTGCCAATGATGCCGACGGGCCAGGCCCAGACCACGCGCTTCATTCCGCCAACGGCGGAGGCGAGGCCGAACAGATTGCCGATGATCTCTCTCCAGAGGATCGGGTAGCCGCCTATGAACAGTGTTGCGTTGAGAAGTGTTGTAAAGATTCCCTCGGATTCCACAGTCACCATCTTTCCCCATTCGGGTCCGCGGCAGAAAACCGGGTAAGCACTTCAGAGCGTATTAGCCCTTTAACTGCATTGGTCTTTTAACTGCGATCTACGCTAGCCAGCATGTCGAAGGCTCGATCGTAGAGTTCCCGCGGGGTGGCATCGCCTGCGAGCCTCTCGTCCGCCGCGGCCTCCATAGCCCGCAGAGCAATGCTGAAAGCAACATCTAATAGAAGGAAAGCATCGAAGGGGGTGAGGTTGGGATCGATCTCACATAGCGCCTGAGTGCCGGGCTCGGTAAGGGTTGGGAGATCTACTTCCAGGCTGTCGCCGCTACTGTTCTGATGAGGATGTTCCAGCATGATGAGTAAAGGCTTGAACTTGCGGACATCTGGGGTGATGGGGTCGGAGATCTGTGAAGAGTTGTCCCCGGACTCCGGCCCTAGTGGGGAGCAGTAGATCCACATGGTGTCGCGCAGGATGTCGGCGGTGCGGCCAGTGCGGTGGTCTGTGGCGACCTCTTTGACGCGCAGGGCGAAGTTCTCAAAAACGTCGTGCAAATAGTATGCGAAGACATCGTCGCGGCGTTCGAAATAGTTGTGGAAGGTACGGGGAGACACGCCAGCGTTCTTAGTAATGGCATGTACCGTGGCTGCATCCGGCCCGTCGTTCAAATACAGATCGATCGCGGCATCAATAAGGTTTTGTTTAGTCTCGGCCTTTTTCTGTTCGCGCCTAGAGGCAGAGGGCTCGGGAATGGTCGCGTTTGTCGCCATGTGAGTGAGGAAACCTTTCAATCTGCCCAATGAGTTCAATGAGCGCGATAAAGCTGATTGAAGAGTAGTGTAGCAGGACTGCTGCAGCTGAAGCTTGAACTCGATAATGAAAACTGTCCATCTAGCGTTTTCTAAGAGTTAACGGAGTTCTGAGAGGCCATTTGCCAGTAATTGGAAAACGTTTCGAATATCTTGTTCGGTGGTGACATCGCCCGTCTTATTGAGCTCCACGAAGATGCCGGGAATGAACATCATGGTATTGATGAGGAGTAGTGCATTGACAGTGGATAGGGTGTTTCCTGCCCGCTTGCTGTATTGCTGAAAAGCTTCTACAAGTGGGGAAAAGAACTCCACTCCGGAACTGAAGTGCCGCTGATCCTCTGCGAAAAGTTCCTCTCGTTGATGAGGTGGAATACTGCGGAGGTGGTCAGCGAGGCGGGGGAGAGTGTCGATGCTCCTGGGATTTTCTGACGGGCGATTATAGAGGTTTACCGCAATGTTCTCGGCGATTGAGATTAAAGGTTGGCCGGGTCTTGCGACTTCCACAATGTTAACCATTTCGTCGACAAATTGATTAAGTATGAATAACAAAGCTGCTTCCCGGTGGGGGAAATAGTTGTGGAAAGTGCGCGCGGAAATGTCCGTCTTTTCTGCGATACGGGCAATTGTCGCATTCTCTGCTCCCTCGTTGACCAGAATTTCAACGGTAGCCTGGGCAATGCGTTCGCGAGTCTCAGCTTTCTTGCGATCTCTTAGGCCAAGTGTCTTTTCCGCAGGTTGATTGCCGTTTTGGTTACTCATTTCGCGCGCCATCCTTCTTTGACTACTGTTCGCCTGTTTGCCTAACGACGCCCTCTATCGTCCCTCCTGCTGGGATTCTTGAAGGTGCGCCCCGTCAGCTTTGGCTTCAGGTTCCGAATCGCGGCTTCCGTCAGCTTTGAGACCGATCAGGCTTTCGCCTTCGACATCGACCGTGGGGATGATCTTCCCTAGCCACTTGGGGAACTTCCACGCATGCTCGTCGAGAAGGAACATAGTGGCTGGGATGAAGGTCATGCGGACAATGAAGGCGTCAAAAAATACGGCGGCGGCTAGAGCAAAGCCCATCACCTTGATGAATGGCTCGTCGGCGAGAGCGAACGCAGCAAAGACCGACATCATAATGAGCGCTGCGGCCGTAACTACTCGGGCTCCGTGCTTAAAGCCATTGGAGGTAGCGTTGCCGGCAGTCTTGCCGTGCGCCCAGCCTTCGCGCATACGGGTAACAAGAAAGACTTGGTAGTCCATTGCGAGGCCGAACACGATGCCGATCAGCATGATTGGCAAGAAGGAGATGATCGGCTGCGGGTCGTCGACAATACCTCCGAAACCTTCCTGCCACAGTGCGACGGTAACGCCGAACGTGGCGGCCACCGACAGTCCGAAGCCGACCGCTGCGATCAGCGGCACCCAAATGGAGCGGAAGACGACCATGAGCAGGATGAATGCCAGTACCAGGACGATTGCGATGTAGGGGATGAGGGCCTCTGATAGACGCTGAGAGATGTCCTCGTACATCGGGGTTACACCGGTAATGGCGTAGGTGGCACCGGTCTTCTCGGCGTAGCTGGACTCCTCAGCGCGGATCTGTTCGAGTACGTCAGCAGCACGGGCATCCGTAGCGCCATACGACGGGGTGATCATCACCTGAGCGGCCGTGCCCATGTCAGCAGGATTCTGTGGGTCGCCGTTGGTCTGAACCAACTGGGCATTTTCAACGCCGTCGGTGCCCTGGATGGTAGCGACGGCCTGCTGGGCGGCTGCGGCCTTTTCCTTGCCCTTTAGGTCCGGATACTCCACGAGTGCGAGCATTGGAGCATTCCGGCCAGCACCGAAACCCTCCTCCGTCATCTCGTAGGCGATGCGGTTGGGAGTGCCCTTGGCCATGGATCCGTCAGATGGCATGGCGAGCCGGAGGTTCATTGCAGGGATGGCAAGCAAGACCAGTAGTACTGCCGCGCCGATTAGCCACAAGGCGGGTTTCTTACGGATGATGCGCACCCACTTTAGACCCATTGTGGGCTTTTCGTTTTCCGGATCCGGCGCCTTCACAATCGGGGCACGGCCAGCGAAAACCTTTGTGCCGATCAGACCCATGATGGCGGGCAAAAGGGTGATCGCGACGATGACTGCAATGGCTACGGTGCCGGCTGCGGCCAGAGCCATGGCGGTAAGGAACGGAATGTTGATGATGGACAGTGCGGCCAAAGCGATCAATACGGTGAGGCCTGCGAAGACCACTGCGGAACCGGCCTTGCCGACGGCGAGACCAGCCAAGTGGGCGCGGTCCTTGACCGGAATAGTCCTGAATTTTTGCTGCAGTTCCTTGGGCTCGAGATCCTGCCCGTCCACGTGCGCGATCAATTCGCTGCGGTAGCGGGAGAGGATGAATAGCGCGTAGTCAATGCCCACAGCCAGGCCGATCATGGATGCCAGGGTGGGGGTCATAGAGTTGATGCTGTCGGTGACGGAGGTGGCTGCCATGACGATGCCGATGCCAGTGCCCACGCCGATGACTGCGGACAATAGCGGCAGGCCAGCGGCCACTAGGCTGCCGAACGTGACGATCAGGACGATGGCGGCGACGGCCAGACCAATGATCTCGGAGGTCATGTTCATTTCGGGTTGCTGGAATGCGTTGCCGTTCCAGCCGACCTGGAGATTGCCTTGGTGATTCTTGACCGCTTCTTCGAATTTCTGGATGTCTTCGGCGGGTACGTCGGTGGCGGTCTCTGCGTCGAATGCGACTTCGATCATGCCAGTACGCTTATCGGGACTCAGCGGGCTCAAAGCTGCGATGTCAGAGGCGATCTGCTCCTTCGGCATGCCCTGCTTCTGTTTCATCGGAGCCATCTGCTGGTGCATGTTTTCGCTGGCCAGGACGGGAGAGACGAGTTTTTCCTTGTCCTTCAAGAAATCGAGTTCTTGCAGCGCCTGCAAAACGTCCTCAGTTGCCTGGGCGGCTTCACCTTTGGCAAGTGTTTGCCCCTCGGGAGCCTGTATAACTAGCTTGCCCTTTGCGGCCTCTAGCTGGTTGGTGTTTTCACTATTAGGAAAGTCCTCCTTGATCTTCTCCTGGGTCTCGATCGATTCCAGGCCCGGGATGGTGAAGGACTGCGAGGTGGGTTTGGTGAGGAGGGCGGAGGCGGTGCCCACGCCAATCAGTACGATCAGCCAGGCGGCGAGGAAGCGCCATTTGTGTTGGTAGGCGGAACGGCCTACGTGGTAGAGAAATTTTGCCATGCGAAAAATATTGCACAGGTAGCGAAGAATTGCAATACCTGCGCAAGATTATGGCGGGAAGTCGTTCCCAGCAAGGCTGGCCTTACTAGTAGGCACTAGTCAGCGACCAATGTCTCCATCGTTAGCTCTGGGTGTTCCTTTTCCACAAAGGCCAGTTTCCACTTGTCGCCGAAGAGAGCAATGAGTTCCCCGTCGGTGCGGGTGAAAATTTCCACACCGCGCTGCTTCGCCAACATCGGCGCGGATTCGGCGTCGGTACGTCGCGCGACAGAGTAGGGCACAGGATCGGCCACTGTCTCCACGTTGTACTCAACATCCATTCGAGCTTGCATGACCTCGAACTGCATGGGGCCGACTGCGGCCATCACTGGGTTCGCGTCACCGCGGGCATCGTTGCGCAGAATCTGTACAACGCCTTCGGAATCCAGCTGCTCAAGAGCCTTACGGAACTGTTTGTACTTGCCCAGCGACTTCGCGCGCAGAGTGCGGAAATGCTCGGGGGCGAACTGCGGCATGGGTGGGAACTGAACCTTCTTGCCGCTGTAAATCGTGTCACCGGGAGCGAGCGAGCCGGCATTGACGAGACCCACGATGTCGCCGGGGTAAGCAGCTTCGACCGTCGCACGAGTGCGGCCAAAGACTGTCAGTGCGTACTTCGTGGAGAAAGATCTGCCCGACTGCGCATGGGTGACCTGCATACCACGTTCGAAAACACCCGAGACCACTCGCATGAAGGCCAGGGAATCGCGGTGGTTGCGATCCATACCTGCCTGCACCTTAAAGATCACGCCAGAGAATTCGTCAGTTGGGTCGCGATGCTCATCGATGGAACCGGAGTTCCCACCTGCAGCGGCTTCCAACACCTTCGGGTCGGAATCTCTGCCAGCGGGTGCAGGTGCCAGGGCACAGAGGGTATCCAGGATCTGGTGGACGCCGAAATTCAGCATGGCGGAAGCGAAAATCAACGGAGAGGTGGTGCACTCCAAGAACAATTCTTGGTCATGTAGTGCGCCATCGGCAGCCAGCAGCTCAACTTCCTCGGCTGCGGTATCCCACGCATCTTCCTCTCGCTCTGAGGCTTGTTCCGGGGTGTAGTGCTCTTCCGGGGCAATCGTGGAACCACCCGCCGTGCGAAGGAAATGAATGTATTCCTCGGCTTCACCGTCGTCGTTAATGCGCGCCAAGCCACGGAAGTCTCCGGCCTCACCGACCGGCCAGAACAGGGGAGTGGGCTGTAGCTGGATCTCGTTGACGATTTCGTCGACAAGTTCTAGAGGGCTGCGTCCTGGACGATCCCACTTGTTTACCACGGTCACAATAGGTAGGCCACGCGCCTTGCATACGCGGAACAACTTCAGCGTCTGAGGCTCAAGGCCCTTTGCTCCGTCAATCAGCATCACTGCGGCGTCAACAGCAGAAAGAACGCGGTAGGTATCCTCCGAGAAGTCGGCGTGACCCGGGGTATCGACGAGGTTAATCATGAACGGCTCGCCCTCGTGCCCTTCCGGTGCGTACTCGAACTGAAGGGCAGAGGAGGCAATGGAGATACCGCGATCCTTTTCCATGTCCATCCAGTCGGAAACTGTGGACTTGCGGCCCGCCTTACCGTGCACTGCGCCTGCTTCCTTAATCATGTGGGCATGCAGGGCAAGTGCCTCTGTGAGAGTGGATTTACCGGCATCCGGGTGGGCGATGACGGCGAATGTGCGGCGGCGTGAGGCTTCGGATGCGGTTGTACTCATAGTGCCAATTAGTCTAGCGGGTTAGCCCTCAATGGCTGGAAACGCATTGGCACACAACGCCCGGAGGAGAGCACCTAGGCGCAGGAGGACGTGGTCTTCTTCTTATGGGCTGAAGATTGCTCGAGAGCTTCACCGAATGCCTTCGAGTACTCCTCAGCGCCTTCCGGCATAGGGTGAACGCCATCTTCGAACAGCAGATCCGGATGGGCTTGCGCATGGCCACACCAGTCCGCCAGGTAGACGTTGTCATGGGTCTTGGCTGCTTCGATGACCTCCTGGCGTGCCTGTCCCATCCACTCGCGATCGCCGTAGGGGGTAGCCATTACAATCGTGTGATCCGGCCCGATGAGGTTGATCATTTCTTCCATCTGATCGGGGAATGCAGCGCCGTTTGTTCCGAATCCCAGGAACACCGTGGAACGCAACTGTCCTGAATCCTTAAGCTGTCGCAGTACCTCGACGCCTGCGGTGTAGTGGCGGGATACATCTGCGTCGATAAAAATCCCGGGGTAGTCGGCATTCAGGGCTTGGCTTGCTGCAAGCATCACAGAATCGCCTACGGCCGTAATGTCTTTACCTTGAACCGGAGCTGACTTCTGGTCAGGCTTCGGGGATGGAGCGGCAGGTGCAGGCGCGGTCTTCTTGTTGTTATTTGCCGACTGGTTCATTTGTTGCAGCTGATCCAGCTGTTGTTCCAGCTCAGTCTTATCGTTCGAGTTGACCACACCGTAGATCACGCCGCCTACACTAGCTACGACAAGAAGCGGTACGAAAGGCCAGGCGACCTTCTTGAACCCTTCATTGATCTCGTGATAGCTCGGTCGTGCGTTCACGTAGTTCTTCCACGTCTGCTTGTAGCCGCGACGGCGGAAGGGATTCTCGACGTGCTGGTAGGAGATCTCGGAGATGAGCAGAGCAATGGGGAGCGCAACTAGCCCCAGAATCCATTCGTGCTGCATGCGTCCGTCCTCATTAAAGAGCTCTCGCAGGATCATGATGACGGGCCAATGCCATAGGTATAGAGAGAACGACCGCTGCCCCAACCAACGCATGACTTTGGTCCGGAAGATCAAAGTCAGCGGGCCTGTTTCGCGGATCACGCCCCAGATCATCAGGACACCCAACACGCTGGTGAGAGCCAGGCCACCACGGTAGGTGAAAGCAAGGTCGTCACCCATGAAGAGAAGCTGCGCAGCGTAGCCGATGAAGGCCAGGAAGCCGATCGCTCCGGCTACGCGTGCTTCGAACTTACCTACTGACGCCCACGAATCCACCCGCGGGTCGTTCTGAGTTGACGTGACAAGGAGCGAGAAGAAAGCTCCGATGAGTAGGCCAAAAGCATGTGTATCGGTGCCGTAGTAAACCCGTGTTGGATCCTCACCCGGGGTGAAGAGCAGCCACATACCCAGCACGGAGGCAACTGCCAGAAGAACCGTTACCAACATGGGAACTCGCCGTGGGGCACGGTGGAGTCTGCGCTGGGTAAAGGTAAACATGGCCAGAGTTAAAAGTGGCCAAATGATATAGAACTGCTCTTCGACGGCTAACGACCAGTAGTGTGCGAACACCTGAACTTCGTTTTCAGCGAAGTAGGACTGGGAAGTGGCGATCTGGGTCCAGTTATTGACGAAGAACAGAGTACCCAGGAATTGCTCCCGAATCCCCACTGCTATGTCCCCGCCAATGGCGGTGACCAGCGCAGTCACTATGAATAGTGTGACGAGCGCTGCGGGAAGAATGCGCCGAAAACGTCTAATCCAGAAGTCTTTGAGACTGATTGTCTGACTTACGCGATACTCGCGCACCAGAAGCGAGGTAATCAAGAATCCAGAGAGGACGAAGAATAGGTCTACGCCCAGATAGCCACCAGGCAGTATGTCGCCGAAAAAGTGGTAGATAACTACGGCGAGTACTGCGAGTCCGCGCAGGCCATCCAGTCCCTTGACTTGGCGCAGGCGAGCGCGGCGATCCTGTTTTACAGTCTTGTTTTCCGGCGGAATTGCCAACGCTTCGGGCACGTTCTGCCGAGGTCGCTTCTGAACGGCAACTGGTGCAGGCGTTGCCTTTTGCTCAGCCTTAGGCGTAATTTTCTTTGGCGCGGGCTTGGCTGCCGGCTTTTGGGCAGCGTTTGCTGCTGGCTTTTGAGCAGGCTTGGTTTCCGGTCGTGGTGCAGGCTTGGCTGCCGGCTTTGGTGCAGCGTTTGCTACTGGTTTTGTTGCAGGCTTGGTTTCCGGTTTCGGTGCTGGCTTTTCAACAGCCTTTGGCGCAGGCTTTGCTGCTGGCTTTTGTCCCGTCTTGGGTAGCGTCTTGT
>NZ_JBWJFG010000009.1:0-63536 GCF_056388495.1 Corynebacterium sp. TUM25020
ATCCTTTAATCCAACCGGTGTGCGGTTAGCACAAATGTGGCCGGAGGTGCGGGATGGTGTGGGTAATAGCTTTCGGGGAGCTATTCTTTGGTGATTTGTGGTGTGTGGTCTGGGGTTATGGTGGCATACGGACACACTTTTCTTTACTTAACCCTAGATTGTTTTAGCTTGCCTGGTAGCGCTTTTGAAACTCCCGCGAACCTTCCTCAGTCAGCGTTAGCCAATTCTGCGTCCCGTCGGTAGAGCGGAGTTCGCGGATCTTTACTGCGTTGCCCTGCTTAACCAGCTTGTTTAGCGCAGTGTCTACGTCGCTAGCAGTCCAACCGTAGTGCGCGAGATCGCGTTTCAGCGTATCGCTGAGGATCTGCAGCCCACCGGGCACACAGCGGCGGCAGTACAGGAACGCCTGCAACCATTCGGCGGGCTTCTCGACCCGGATTCCCTGGTCTAGCTTCTCTGGGATGGTGTAGTGGGCTGGGCGCCAGGCGTCAAAAGTAATGATCCAGTACGTCAACCCCACTGTGAGGAGCGCGACAACTCCGGCATAGGCCAGCCCAATGTGGTCGGAAAAAAGCGGTGCGAACTGCGCTGCACCGAAAAAGATGGCAAGGACCACAATGAGGCGGCCTTCCTCTTTCCAGCTGAACGGGGTGCGGGCGGCTTCTGCGTCCGTCTTTAGAGGGGAGTAGTCGTTGCCGCGGACGCCGTTGCGTCGCAGATAGCGCCACCAAAGAATTCCGGCGACGATAGCAGACACCGCTATGCCCGCCGCTGGTAGCGGGCCGGAAACGGGCGAGCACAGAATAAACATCATGATGCCGAATGCGACTGCAACGGCCAATTGCGCACCCTTGCTTGGGCGAGTGCTGCTGGCAACGTCTAGAAGTACTGTGCTGTCGAAAGGTACAGAAGGCTGTGCAGGGGTGGCCATAGCGTAAAGCGTAACAGTCCGGCTTTGCTTCGCTCGTGCTTGTTCACTGCATGAGCGGGTGGATGTGAGACAATGGGGATGGATCGAATGCCCACAACGACGATGCGGCACAACGATCAGGCAAACTTTGAAGACTTTATAAGGAGATTTCGTGGCGACTACTAGCCCGGAAATTGCAGTGCAGGCTGCGAAAATTGATCGAGAAAGTGTGGGGGAGAAGGTTCGCGTCCACACCGTTGCCAAGCAGTTGGGGATCCGGGCGACGGACTTCCTGACTGTACTTGCGGATCACGGTATTGAGGGGAAAAAGACCGCTTCGACGTTGACGAAGGCACAGGTCTTTTCTGTTCTGGACGCCCTTAGCTCCAGCGGACAGTCCTCTCAGCCGGATGAGAAGGTTGCGGAAACGGAGGTTTCTGAAGCCTCCGAAGAGCCGAAGGGACCTGCCAAGAAGACCACGGCCAAAAAAGCTACCAAGGACGCAGCCAAGAAAACCGCCAAGAAGACTGCAAAAAAGTCGGTTGCGAAGAAGGCCGCCAAAAAGTCGACCGAAAAGCAGGCGGAAGAGGTCGCTGAGCAGAAGCCTGCAAAGAAGAGCACGAAGAAGACCGCTAAGAGGACCACGAAGAAGTCTGTAAATAAGCCAGCTGAAAAGGCAGTTGAGAAGCCTAACCCCGTTCAGCAGGAAAGCCCGGATGCTGTGGCGGATACCGCGCCGGAAGAAGCGGCAGTAGTTGCGGCTAGTGCAGCAGCTGAAGATAAGTCGGAAAACCGCGATGAAGACGCAGGAAAGAAGTCGTCCAAGCGCCCCGCGAAGCGCACAGCAAAGCGCACTGCCAAGCGCGTAGTGAAGAAGTCGACGCAGAGAAAGGCGGAGGAGCCGGCGAAGACTGCGGAGCCTGAGCAGGTAGAGCCTGAGGTGTCCGTAGGAGACGCTAAGGCGCCAGTGCCCGAAGGGGACGATAAGGCGCCAGTGTCCGCAGAGAATACCGAGCAGCCGACTCGTCGCCGTCGAGTCCGGCGCGTCGTTCGTCGCGTGGGAAGCGTGCGCCAAGCGGAGATGCGGGCGTCGAAAAACAAGAACGATGCGAAGCGAGACGGCAAGAAGCAAAACAAGGCCGAAGAGGTAGCAAAGGTCACTGCACCTGAGGATCTGCACCCCGCCGAGCGCTCCACCGAAGACATGGTGGACGAGCCGGTGAAGCTCAAGGGCTCCACGCGTCTTGAGTCGCAGCGACGCTGGCGCGCGAAGAACCGTGACAAGAACTACAAGGCCATCACCCGGGCGGAATTCCTGGCACGACGCGAGTCGGTCGAGCGCACGATGATCGTCCGCGATTCGCAGCGCACCGACCACAAGGGCATGATGACGCAGGTCGGCGTGGTAGAAGACGGCCAGCTGGTTGAACACTTCGTGGCGGATGCTACACACCAGTCGTTGATCGGCAATGTGTACCTCGGTCGTGTGCAAAACGTCCTGGGCAGCATGGAAGCTGCCTTCGTGGATATTGGTACAGGGCGTAATGCCGTGCTGTATGCGGGCGAGATGGATTGGCGCTCGCCGCACCTGCATTCTAAGAACCGCAAGATCGATCAAGCTCTGCGTCCGGGAGACCAGATTCTGGTCCAGGTGCTGAAGGACCCAATCGGGCATAAGGGTGCACGTCTGACCAACCGCATTAGTTTTGCGGGCCGCTACCTGGTGTTCTTCCCAGCGGGTACCACTGCCGGAATTTCGCGCAAGCTGCCTGTTGGCGAGCGCAAGCGCCTCAAGGACATTTTGGGTGAGGTTATCGCCGGTGATGGCGGCGCGATCATCCGCACTGCCGCGGAAAATGCGACCGAAGAGCAGATCACTGAGGACGTTCAGCGTTTGCAGAAGCGCTGGGAGGAAATCCGCAACCTGGAGAATAAGGAGCGCGAGTCCAAGGGCGCGAAGCCTGTGACGCTCTATGAAGAGCCGAACATGCTTATCCAAGTGGTACGCGATGTCTTCAATGCAGACTTCTCCGAGCTCGTCATCGACGGCGACAAGTCTTGGAAGGCCGTGCGCGACTATCTGGGACGAACTTCCCCGGAGCTGATGGAGCGAGTTCACAAGTGGAACCGTGGGCAGCATGACGGTCAGGACGCCTTCGCACCGCTGGACCTGGATCAGCAGCTGGAAAAGGCAATGGCCCGCAAGGTGTGGCTGCCGTCGGGCGGCTATCTGGTAATCGACCACACCGAGGCGATGACGGTCATTGACGTCAACACGGGATCGTTTGTCGGTTCGGGCGGAAATCTGGAGGCCACCGTCACCGAGAACAACTTGGAGGCGGCTGAGGAAATTGTGCGCCAGCTGCGCCTGCGCGACATCGGCGGCATGATCGTGGTGGACTTCATCGACATGCTCCTGCAGCAAAACCAGGATCTGGTGCTGCGTCGCTTGTCTGAGTTCCTGGGACGCGACCGTACTCGTCACAAGCTGGGGGAGGTGACGTCGCTGGGGCTGGTGCAGCTGACCCGTAAGCGTCTGGGCACCGGCCTGCTGGAGACGTTCGCTACCCCATGTGAGGCCTGTGATGGTCGCGGGTTCATCATGCACCCGGATCCTGTGGAGCAGAAGGATCCGGAGCCGCGCCGGGATCACGGGCACCGCAAGGAGCGCCAACAGGCCAAGAACCAAGGTAAGCACCAAGACAAACACCAGGACAAGCAGCAAAGCAAGCACCAAGACAACGCGAAAAAGCAGCAAAAGCAAGATCGACAAGATCGCAAACAGCGCCAGCAGCAGGAACAGCACGAGCAGCAGGTTCCGCAAGAAGCTCAAGAGTCGCAGGAGCCACAGGATCAGCGTGAGACCGTCTCGCAGAGCACTCGCCGGCGAGTACGCCGTCGCGTAGTTCGCCGTGGCCAGCCTCGAAGCGCTGGTCGTACTGGAAGCACCGGCGATATTGAGAGCATTGTGGCTGGTGCTCGGAAGCGTTCTGCCCAGGCGGATCCAGACGAGCCTTCGGCTGCCGACAATGCTGCGCCTAACACCGCGCCTAACTCTGCGCACAATGCTGCGCCTGATAGCTCGGCCAGTGAAAGTTCAGCAAAGGACAGTGGGACTACCGACCGTGCATCTGCGTCGGGTCGTCGTCGCCGTCGTCGTGTAGTGCGCTCGCGCCAGGCAACTGCCCAGAACGCCCGCGTAGCTCGTACTGATCGCGCTGCTCGTTCTTCTGTGGATGACGCCGACAAATCCGCTAGCCGACCTTCCAACTATGAGGAAGCCAAGCGCGAGTTCGACGAATCTCCACGCCGTAAGCGCCGGACACGTGGCAACTCTAAGTCTGATGTTGCTCCACGGCCGGAGGACTTCGGCGTCGAGAAAGAAAGCACCGAAAGTGCCTCGAAGAACACCCGTTCGCGGGGGCGCCGCCGTCGAGTGGTGCGTAAGAAGAATTAGTTTCGAGCGAAAGCAAAGGGATTTGGTTTTTACCCCTCTGACCGGGTAGTCTTAACCAGTCGCTGTTCGTTCCGCCGGTGACCAGCTTTAACGCGCGCGTCGTCGGGGACTATGCGAATGTACTCGCTATCCAGCTTGGTGCGTTCGCATGGTGTGCTCCGATTTTCGGGGGAACGGACGCAGCTAAGCAAAAGTAACAGTCAGGATGCTTCCTTTAAGGGTGAAGGGATCCATCGCGTGCACGATGGCCTTCGGCTTAAGAAGGAGGCTGCCTGAGCCGATAAGAGAAATTAAAGGGGTAGCCCTACATGTACGCGATCGTCAAGACCGGCGGAAAGCAGTACAAGGTTGCCGAAGGTGACCTCGTCAAGGTCGAGAAGATCGAGGGTGAGCCGGGTTCGTCCGTGGCTCTCACCCCGGTTCTCGTCGTCGATGGCGCAAACGTCACCACCGGTGACAAGCTGGCATCTGTCAACGTCAACGCTGAGATCGTAGAGCACGTCCGCGGACCGAAGATCCGTGGTATGCACTACCGCAACAAGACCGGTTACAAGCGCCGTTTCGGCCACCGTCAGACCCTCACGGTTCTGAAGGTCACCGGTATCAAGTAAACTACCGAGACACTTCAATAATCTTCCTTAAGGAGGGAGAGACAAATGGCACACAAGAAGGGTGCATCTAGCTCCAACAACGGCCGTGACTCCGAGTCCAAGCGTCTCGGTGTAAAGCGCTTCGGCGGCCAGCAGGTCAAGGCCGGCGAGATCCTGATCCGTCAGCGTGGTACCTCTTTCCACCCGGGTGAGAACGTCGGTCGCGGTGGCGACGACACTCTGTTCGCTCTGAAGGCCGGCGCCGTACAGTTCGCTACCAAGCGTCGTCGTCGCGTGGTGAACATCGTCGAGAACGAGGCAGTCGAGGCCTAGACCTGACGCGCCTAAGGCAAAAGCCTTATAACGCCAAAGAAGTCCAGTGGACGCACAAGATGCGTGCACTGGACTTTTTGCATCCGTAATCAGGCCGTTGAGGAAAGAACAGTGCAATGAAAAAGCCCCGTTGCACCGGGGCTTTTGGGGGTAGATATGGGGAGCCTGCTAGGCAGGGCGGTATTACTCTTCGACGGGGCAAATGACGGGCGTGCTGTCATCATCCAGCACCTTCGCCCGCAGCCCGTATACTTCCTCTAGCAAACCTGGGGTAAGCACCTCGGAAGGCCGGCCCTGCGCCATGAGACGTCCCTGGTGGAGCACGATCAGACGATCACAGTAGCGTGCGGCGAGGTTGAGGTCGTGAATCGCAATCAGAGCCACGGAATCATTCCGGCTTACTTCACGGCGGATGAGCTTCAACAGCTCCACCTGGTGCCGCAGGTCCAATGCGGACGTTGGCTCGTCAAGAAGAAGCACCTCTGGCTCACGCACCAGCATCTGCCCAACGGCAACCAGCTGCCGCTGACCGCCAGAGAGCTCATGAACATGGCGTGATGCCAGGTGTGTAATGCCGAGGCGCTCCATCACCGAGGCTGCGAGCTCCTGGGCACGAGCGGCAGAGCTGCTTCCAGCGCCGCTGTGTGCAAACGCGCGCGACGAACGGCGAGTGGCCACGAGGATCGACTCGAAAGCCGTCAGGGTAGCGCTGGACAGCAAGTCCTGCGGCACATAGCCGATCGCCTCGCGCCGCGCGCCGCCAGTGAGTTCTTTGCCGTCGACGGTGATGCTACAGGTGCCTTGTGACGCCTTCTGTATCCCTGCGATCGTTTTCACCAGGGTGGACTTGCCAGCGGCGTTAGGCCCCAAGAGGCCCGTAATCGTTCTCGGCTCGAAGCCGGAAGCCGATACTCCCTTCAGCACAGGGCGTTTGCCATAACGGACATGAATGTCGTCGAGAGTGAGCATGGATTAAGACCCCCAGAGAGTGCGTCGGCGAGCAAAGATCAGCACGAGGAAGAAGGGCACGCCAACCAGGGAAGTGATGATCCCGATCGGTACGGCAACACCCGGAACGATCGTAATGGAGACTGCGTGGGCGGCTGCCAGCAGTAGAGCACCGGCGGCCATAGAGGCAGGAGCGAAGTAACGTTGATCCTCGCCTACAAGCATGCGTGCTACGTGTGGGCCAACCAGGCCGATGAAGCCGATCACGCCAGCAAAAGCCACCGCGCTGGCTGCCAACAGTGAAGACACGACCAGGGTGGAGACGCGCAGGCGCTGGACGTTGATTCCCAGTGCAGCCGCTCGGTCGTCGCCCAACCGCAATGCGGTGAGCTTCCACGAGTTAAAGATTGTGAACGGGATTGCAATTGCCAGGGATCCCAGGATGATCGCGTTAGAGGTCCAGGTAGCGCGCTGCAAAGAGCCCATTGTCCAAAAAACGATCTGCTGCAAAGCCTCAGTGGTCGCGCGGTACTGCATTAAGGAGAGCAGTGCCTGGAACAGGAAAACAAGGGCAATGCCTAAGAGGATCATCGATTCGGCGCTGGCTCCGCGCCAGACGGCGGCGCCAGCTACGACGAAGACCGCGATCAGCGAAGTTACCCACGCCACGGCGGCGAGGTTGAATTGCGGGTTTGCCAGTACGGTCCAGCCCATAACGATCGATGCCGCACCACCAAAAGCCGCCGCCGCGGAGATTCCCAGGGTGAACGGCTCGGCAAGCGGGTTATCCAGAATGGTCTGCATATGTGCCCCAGAAAGCGACAGTGAAGCTCCGATGAGCACTGCCATAACTGCAGCTGGCAGTCGTAGGTTCCACAGCACTGTGCGGGTGGTCTCGTCTACGCCATCGGGATTAAAAAGCCCATTCCACAGCTCGGAGAGGCTGAGGTCGATAGGGCCAACAATGGTGGCGATGGCAAAAGCCACGAGCGCTGCGATCGTCAACGCGACGATCGCTAGAATCTTGCGCCGTGACTGACGGCGATAGTGCTGGATAACCTCGCTGGCTGCGGGGGAAGCGCCGGATTCCGCATCGTCGTTTGCATTTGCAACCGGGGTTACGTCTGACGATTCGGTGGCTTGGGCGGCTTGCGCTGCCGTTTCTTCTTCTGAGGTAACAAGGTGAGACATGGCGTTAGCTCTTGATTGACGTGAAGAACGTTCCGGAATATTCAAACGGGAGCCACTCCTTGTGGAAGTCAGCGAAGTCGCGCTGTGGATCGAGATCCTTGAAGGTCTCCGGCTGGAGCCACTTGGCGAATTGCTCGAGAGCGAACACGTTCAGCGGGGAATCGTAGAACTGGTGATAAACCCCGTGTAGCTTGCCTTCCTTAGGAGCCTTTAGAGCTGTGAAGCCTGGAGTTTCCAGAAGACCTTGGAGCGTCTTCTCGGAGACGTTGGGCTTAGCTTTGTAGCCGAGCTCCACGTGGGGGAGGACCTCCGGCTTCTCCGGGTCCTTAGCCCAGTCGCCGCCGGTGGCGATGATCTGCTCGGGCTGTTCAGAAATGATCTTCTCTGCGGTCAGGTCACCAGATTCGGACTCCAGCAGGCTGTCGCCCAGGTTTTCGCCACCGGCGGCGTTCACGAGGTCGCCGAGGTTGGATTCCTTCACCGTGGCGCAGCAATCCTTCATTCCTGCCGCCTGCCACACCAGTGTCTTTGGTTTGTTCTTTGCGGCGCTGGCGCGGTCGGTGATGTCCTTGACCTTGGCGCTGTAGAAGTCGTTGAACTCCTTGGCCTTGTCTTCCTTGCCAAAGAGCTGACCGTAGAGATCCATAGTCTTCGTGGTGTTCTCCAGTGGCTTTTGGCGGAAGTCGGTGAACACATACTTCAGGCCGGCCTGGTCCATTTTTGTCAGCAGGCCGGATTCTTCGGCAGCTTTCTTGTGATCCAGGGTGAGCACGGTGACATCTGGTTTGTGGGATAGCAGACTTTCTACGCTCACGTCGCCCTGTGCGATATTGCCCACCGTCGGTAGATCCTTTAAATCTTTATGTGTTGCAGCAAGTTTCTCCTCATAGGAGGAGGCAGCCTTGTGCAGGTCGGAGCCGATCGCCACGACTTTTTCCATGGGATCCTCCTTATTGAGGATGGAGGTGGCGAACAGGCCGCGGCCTTCTGCGAGAAGGATTCTTTCTGGTTTGTGGTCGAAGCTGACCTGGCGGCCAGTGACGTCAGTGACCGTGACTGATCCACCAGCTCCATTCGCGTCAGAGTTAGAATCAACTACTCCTGACGCACCGCAGGCTGCGAGTCCCAGTGCGAGGGTAGCTCCAATGACTCCTGCGCAGAGCTTGCGCAGAGGAGAAAAACGCATAGTGAGTCCTTTACGTGGGGGTGAGTAGGCCAACAAGAACATAAAGTTAGCCAACCCTTACTGAATGCAAGGGTAGGATAACTATAGGTCATGATCGTGTCAAGGAAAAATAGAAAGCCGCGGAGACTGTTCTTTAGGTTGATGTTGAAATCCCCTATAGACTCGGAGCTCGAAGATTTAATTGGGGTGAAAGGAACGTCATGCCACAATTCGTTGATCGCGTAGTGCTGCACCTGCAGGCCGGTGACGGCGGCCATGGCTGTGCCTCCGTTCACCGTGAAAAGTTCGTGCCCCTTGGAGGCCCCGATGGCGGCAACGGTGGCCACGGCGGGGACATCATTTTGGAAGTCTCTCCCCAGGTCCATACCCTCCTGGACTTTCACTTCCACCCCCATATCAAGGCTCCGCGCGGAAACAACGGCGCCGGTGATCATCGACACGGCGCCCGCGGTGAAGATCTTGTGCTTCAGGTTCCCGAAGGAACAGTCGTACTGAACTCAGACGGGGAAGCAATTGCGGACCTGACTGGCAGGGGAACGCGGATGATCGTCGCCGCGGGTGGGCACGGTGGACTGGGAAACGCGGCGTTGGCGTCCAAAAGCAGAAAAGCCCCAGGATTCGCGCTACTCGGTGAGCCTGGCGAGACCAAAGACATCACCCTAGAGCTTAAGTCCATGGCCGACGTCGGACTGGTGGGTTTTCCCTCGGCGGGTAAGAGTTCACTGATTTCCGTGCTCTCCGCAGCTAAGCCAAAGATCGCGGACTACCCATTTACGACTCTGGTTCCCAACCTGGGTGTGGTGAACCTCGGCCACGAGGTTTTCACCATCGCCGACGTTCCGGGCCTTATCCCCGGCGCCAGCGAAGGCAAGGGACTGGGGCTGGACTTCTTGCGCCACATCGAGCGCACCGCGGTTCTGGCTCATGTTGTCGACGCCGCCTCGCTCGAAGCAGACCGCAATCCCGTAGCTGACATCAAGGCGCTGGAAAAAGAACTGGCGAACTATCAGGAGGAGCTGGCGAGCGACTCCGGGTTGGGTGACCTGCGTGAGCGTCCCCGCGTCATCATCCTCAACAAGATGGACGTGCCAGATGCTTCGGACATGGCCGACCTACAGGAAGAAGAGCTTAAAGAGTTCGGTTGGCCGATCTTCCGCATTTCCACCGTTGCGCATCAAGGACTTGATGCACTGAAGTATGCGCTGATGGATATTGTGAAGGCCCATCGCAAGGCGCATCCCGTGGAGGAGAAGCCGGCACAGGTCATTACCCCGAAGGGGCTGCGAAAGCGCAGCGGTGGACGCTTTGCCGAGTTCGAGGTCGAAGTCGATCCATCCGCCGAAGATGCCTACATTGTGCGCGGCGAGAAGATTGAGCGGTGGATCCGCCAAACCGACTTCGAAAACGACGAAGCCGTCGGCTACCTAGCCGACCGTTTGGCGAAGGCAGGAGTGGAGCAGGAACTCTACAAGGCTGGCGCCGATGCCGGCAGCGAGGTCACGATCGGCGAGATCACGTTCGAATGGGATCCGCAGACCGCCGCTGGTGTGGACGTTATGCGCAGTGGGCGTGGCACCGATGCACGCCTTGAGCAGACCACCCGCGCTACTCCGGAAGAGCGCAAGCGTGCTTCCCAGGCCCGTCGTGGCCTCATCGATGAGAATGATTTTGGTGATGGGGAAGTCGCAGAGCGCGAGCGTTGGCAGGGGTAGTCGCCTTGCGCTAATCCGCACAAGGTGCGAGCGGGGGGCTGGCATACTGGGTTGTATGTCATCCTCCGATTCCGACTTTGAAGCCGAAAAAGAGTTCAGTTCAGCCCAGTCCGCGTTTAGTTACGCCGGACCGGGGGAGGTGACCCCCGAACCCGTGGCGCCTGTGCCCACCTACGGTCAGAGGCCGGTGCACGAACCGGGGCCGGTGGTTCCTGCGACGTCGATCGAGTTTCCCGAGCCAGAGGCCGATGAAGATGACCCGGCGATGGGCCACAATTCCGATGTCCGTAGCGACATCGCTCATGCCCGCCGCCTCGTGGTAAAGATTGGCTCCTCCTCGCTGACCGATGATGAGGGTCGGGTTGACCCGAATCAGATCGACATGATCGCCGATGCACTGGAAGCGCGAATGGCGCGCGATACGGACGTCATTGTCGTATCCTCTGGCGCGGTGGCCTGCGGAATGGGGCCGCTGGAACTCTCACAACGCCCCACCGACTTGGCTACAAAACAGGCAGCCGCATCCGTCGGCCAAGTGCTGCTGGCTCAGGAATGGGCGCGAAGCTTCGCCCGTTACGGCCGAACTATCGGCCAGGTTCTTCTTACTGCTTCCGACGCCGCAGAGCGCGACCGTGCCCGTAATGCCCAGCGCACCATTGACCGCTTGCGCCAGCTCAAGGCTGTGCCGATTGTCAACGAGAACGATACGGTTGCGACGTCCGAAATGCGCTTCGGCGATAACGACCGCCTGGCTGCGCTCGTGAGCCACTTGGCCTTCGCGGATGCCTGCGTTCTGCTATCCGATGTGGATGGCCTTTATGATCGCAACCCAGCCGAGCCAGGCGCGCAGTTTATCGCTGAAGTGAGGACTTCCAAGGATCTTAAAGGCGTAGCGGCTGGCGATGGTGGGCGACTGGGAACCGGCGGTATGACCGCGAAGGTATCTGCAGCTCGCCTTGCCTCCCGCGCAGGCGTGCCTGTGTTGCTAACCTCGACGGAAAACATCGGTGCCGCACTGGATACTGCAGAGGTTGGAACTTGCTTCTGGCCGGATCAGGATCGCCTGAGTGCCTGGAAGTTCTGGGTGCTCTACGCAGCGGATTCCCATGGTCAGCTACACCTGGACGCCGGCGCGGTACGTGCCGTAACAGAGCGCCACAAGTCCCTGCTTTCCGTGGGAATTACCAAGGTCGATGGTGACTTCTCGCAGCGGGATGTGGTGGATCTGGTCGGCCCGGACGGCAAGATCGTTGGCCGTGGCGAAGTTGCCTACGATTCCGCCATGCTGCACGACTTGATCGGCCAGTCAACCTCCGACCTGCCGGAGTTCGCCCGCAGGCCGGTGGTACACGCCGACTACATGTCCCATTATTCGAACCGAGCGCAGCTCAAGGGCTAGTTCGCTAGCATGGGTTGGTATGACAAACTCCAACGACGCTAAAGAGAACACTCTGTCCCCGGAACGTCAGGCAGAACGTGACGAAGTTCTAGCCAAGGCCAAGAAGGCCAAGGAGGTTAGCTCCCAGCTGCTGCTCAATACCCAGCAGAAGAACGATCTGCTGGCCGCAGCTGCTGACGCGCTGGAGGCCAACGCGGCGGATATCATCGCCGCCAACGAGAAGGACATCGAAGCCGGCAAGGAGCGCGGCTTTGCCGACTCCCTGCTGGATCGTCTGACTCTGGATACCGAGCGTATTGCCGGCATCGCCGGAGGATTGCGACAGGTCATCGGCTTGTCCGACCCGGTGGGCGAGATCGTCCGCGGACACACCCGCCCCAACGGCCTGCGTATGAAGCAGGTGCGCGTACCTCTCGGCGTGATGGGCATGGTCTACGAGGCTCGCCCCAACGTCACCGTTGATGCTTTCGGCCTGGCCATCAAGTCCGGTAACGTGCCACTGCTGCGCGGCTCCAAGTCTGCTCGCCACACCAATGAAAAGCTGGTGCAGATCCTGCAGGACGTCGCAGAGGCCCACGACCTGCCTCGCGAGCTGGTGCAGCTGCTGCCGTGTGACACTCACGATTCGGTGCAGGATCTCATTACCGCTCGGGGTCTGGTGGATCTCGTCATTCCGCGTGGTGGAGCCGGGCTAATTAACGCGGTTGTGCTGGGTGCGACAGTCCCGACCATTGAAACCGGCACCGGAAACTGCCACTTCTACATCGACTCCTCGGCGGATATCGAGGAGGCGACGAAGCTCGTCATCAACGGCAAGACCCGTCGCTGCTCCGTGTGCAACGCCACCGAGGTTCTGCTGCTGGATTCCGCCCTGCCGGATCCGGATAAGATCTATGTTCTGGAAGAGCTGCAGAAGGCAGGCGTAACCCTGCACGGCGAGAAGAAGCAGCTGGATCCGTTGATCAACGATGTTGTCCAGGCCGAGGAGAGCGACTGGACCGACGAATACCTCAGCTTCGATATCGCCGTTGCCATCGTCGATGGTGTAGAGGAAGCCGTAACGCACATCAATCGCTTCGGTACCAGCCACACGGAGGGCATTGCTGCCCGCGATTACAAGACCACCTGCTACTTCGAGCAGTACGTCGACGCAGCTGCTGTTTCTATCAACACTTCTACCGCCTGGACGGATGGAGAGATGTTCGGCTTCGGCGCGGAGATCGGCATTTCCACCCAAAAGCTGCACGCCCGCGGTCCGATGGGGCTGCCGGAACTCACGAGCACCAAGTGGATCATCAACGGCGAAGGCCAGGTACGCCCATAGCCGTCTGGTTGTGACGCCTACTTTTCCGTTTGAGAAGTGGGCGTCACAAAAAGACAGCTACACCACGAGCGTTAAGCTCGCGCCGAGAGCCAGAACCAGACACAGCGGAACCTCCCACATGCCAACCTTCTTAGGCGTCCACTCGCGGGGGTTAGCCTTCGCGATCGGTGGCACAAGCTTGGCGCGTAGGGTAGCTGCGGCCATGAGCAGGATCATCAGCGGTGCGCTGGCCGTATAGCCACCGTCCAACGCCGCTGCGGTGGCAGTGATCAGCGTGACCAGCAACGCGATACGGTGATAGCGCAGGGAAATGCGCTCGAAGGGGGCATTATCGCGCTCGCGGATGATCGTCTTGACGTAGAAGATCGTGCCAGTGAAATAAAGGCCAATGGTCAATGTGGTTACCCAGACCGCCACTGGAGCTTCGCTGAAGAACCACGGCAGGATGGAAAAGCCACTGGCAGAGACTGCAACGATGTACATCAATGCGCTCGCGATCGTGGTGGCTATGCCGGACATGAGGCTGCGGGGGCGCCGTCGAAAAACCTCCATGAGGGCAATGGCGATCAACGGCACGAAGGCAACTGTCCACCACAGCAGCCGTGGCTGCAGATAGAGAACGATTGCGGCGAACGTGGCCGTCAGCGCGCCGTAGGTCAGAGTCGGCCACAGATAAGCACGACGTCGCGTCGGGTTGCGAGTCTTGAACCACAAACCAAAGGCGAAATAGGTGAAGTACCCGAAGATCCAGGCCAGTGGCATGAAAGTTAGCGCCAACCACTGGACGGGATTGCCATAGGACGGTGCAATGACGTCAGCGGTGATTAGCCCCGTGACAATAGGAAGGAAAAGCATTGCCCACGCGCCGTGCTGGTTCGGAACCCAAGGATTGGTTCTCATCGCTAGATCGGACACTCCTTGCGCTTTGACCTATAATTTTGGGCAATCGTTCGCCCGTACCCCTCCAGATTAGAATCTTCCGAACGGAAAGAAAAAGACCTGGTGAAGGAAGTTGAGAAGGTAGAAACAACAGTGCAAAAGACCACCACACAGCCCACCCGGGTCGGCATCATGGGTGGCACGTTCGACCCGATCCACAATGGGCACCTGGTTGCTGGTAGCGAGGTTGCGGACCTTTTCGACCTGGATGTGGTGGTTTTTGTACCGACCGGACAGCCATGGCAGAAAAGGCACAAGCGGGTATCTGCGGCCGAGGACCGATACCTCATGACCGTCATTGCGACGGCCTCCAACCCGCGCTTCCTGGTATCCCGTGTGGATATCGACCGTGGCGGGGATACGTACACCGTGGACACCCTTGCTGATATTCGCGCCCAATACCCTGAAGCCGAGCTGTTCTTTATTACCGGTGCAGATGCGCTGCAGAAGATCGTCACATGGCGGGACTGGGAGAAGATCTTCGATCTAGCGCACTTCGTGGGAGTGACTCGCCCCGGCTACGAACTACCCAAGGGTGATGACGATAGCGATGACCCGCTGTCGAAGGAAGTATCGGCGGGGCGCCTGTCCTTGGTCGAGATTCCTGCGATGGCCATTAGCTCCACCGACGTGCGGGAGCGGGCTACCAGTGGACGCCCAGTGTGGTACTTGGTGCCCGATGGCGTGGTGCAGTACATCGCCAAGCACGGCATGTACGTTTCCAGCGAATAGCTGGTGGGTTGCTAAACTGGATTTGTTTTTAACCAATAATGAAGGGCTGATTTTTTGACTGCCACCGCAGAATCTATCGCGCTCGCCGGAGTGGCGGCGCGCGCAGCGGCTGAGAAGCTGGGGGAGGACATCCTGGTTCTCGATGTCTCGGATCGCTTGGCCATCACCGACGTATTCGTCATCGTCAGTGGCGATAATGAGCGCATGGTTAACTCCATCGTCGACGAGGTGGAGTACGAAGTGGGCCAGGACGGGCCAAAGCCGACTCGCCGCGAAGGTCGCGGCGAAGGGCATTGGGTGTTGTTGGATTATGGCAATGTTGTAGTGCATGTGCAGCGCAAGCAAGAGCGCGAATTCTACGCACTGGATCGTCTGTGGCGAGACGCCCCACAGATCGAGGTGGAAGGCGTGGAGCAGCTGGATCGCGGCGGCAACTGGGATGCCGACGTAGACGTGGACGTGCTGGAAGCCACTAGCATTGACGACCTTCCGTTGGCCGGGCCTGCCCCGGACGCGGACGAACTCTAAGCGCCAGGCCGTTCATGCGTGAGCGCAGGGTCTACTTGGTCCGTCACGGGCAGACGGAATATAACGCCACGGGGCGTATGCAGGGACAGCTGGACACCGATCTTTCTCAAGTGGGAGTACAGCAGGCCAAGGTGACGGCGCAGATGCTAGGGGACAAGCGGATTGCGCGGGTCATCTCCAGCGACTTGCGCCGCGCCTACGATACTGCGCTGATCCTTGCTGAGCCTTTCGGTTGCGAGGTTACGACCGACGTGCGTTTGCGGGAGACGGATCTGGGGCAATGGCAGGGCGCCTCGCGCGAGGACGTTGACCGTGAGTTTCCAGGGCAACGGGCTTATTGGCGCCATGATCCACAGTGGGCACCGCCGGGAGGCGAGACGCGCTTGGAGGTTGCGGAGCGAGCAAATGCCGTGATCGAGGAGATCATGGCTACAGACACGTTTGATGAAGGCGATGTGATGATCGTTGCCCATGGTGGGACGATCGGTGCTTTGACCGCACGCCTGCTGGATCTGCCGGTGCGTTACTACCCGGTATTCACTGGCCTGGGAAATGCTTGCTGGTCACAGTTGCTGGCTCGCCCGCGTTTTACCGGCGAGGCCAAGGGCACTACTCCGGTGGCCGTCGACGGTTCAACGGTGCCTCTGGTTGCTTCCACCCGTGAGGACTGGTGGGTGCTTCCGCAGTGGCATCTGGAGGGGTGGAACCTTGGCGTAGCCACCGACGCAAGCCCGGATGAGGGGGCGCTGCCAGGTGGTTCTTCTAGTTCTTTGGGTAGCGACGCCACCACTTCCTCTGTGCGCGATTCCAGCGAAGGTAGGTAGGAAGTGACTGTCCAGATTGTCACTGATTCCTCTTGCTGTCTGCCGGAGGATGTAGCTAAAAAGGCCGGCATAACGGTCCTGGATCTTCATGTTGAGGGCGAGGGTGAAGAACAAACCACCTCGAGTCTCAGCTCCTTGGAGCTGACCGCGAGCTATGCCCGGCTTTTGGAGCGCGGCGGGGATGAAGGCGTGCTGGCGCTGCACCTTTCCAAGCAGCTTTCCGCAACCTATGCCAATGCTTGCGTTGCTGCAGGAGTGTTCGACGGTCAGGTACGGGTTCTGGATACGAAGAATATCGGCATGGTGTTGGGCTTTGCCGCTTTAAATGCCGCCGAGGCTGCGCAACAGGGGGCGGATCTGGATGCTGTGGTGGCGGTGGCCGAGGAGTCACTGCAGAATTCTTCGCTGTGGTTATACGTCCATCAATTGGACGTGCTCCGCAAGGGGGGACGACTGTCGGTGGGGCAGGCGCTCCTGACCTCTACGCTCGCGATTAAGCCGATCCTGCAGCTGGCCGAGGGAAAATTGACGCTGGCAGCTAAAACCCGCACCCAGGCCAAGGCCATGGATCGGGTGGTGAATTTCGTTCGCCGACTAGTGATAGACGAGGCAGTACAGGCCAGTGGGAACCCTCGGGCCGTTCACATCGCCGTGCACCATAGCGATGCCGAGGAGCAGGCCGTGGATCTATCGGCGCGGATCGGGGAGATGGTGGAGGATCTCAACCAGCTCAAGGCACCAACTGAGCAACCAGAGCCGCGCCCGCATGGTCTGCGCAGGCAGGTTCGCGTAGAGACCTGGAAGTCGTTACCGCAGGTAGAGGTGCGCATTGTTAACATCCCCGAAGTGCTGCAGTTGCACGTGGGGCAAGGCGCACTGGGGGTGGCGGCGACCATGCAGGGAAAGGCCGAACTAACTGAGTCTGCTGAGGCTAACGAGCCGACAGACAAGACGAACACTGACAAGAAGAGCACAGACAAGAAGAAAGCGGACTGACCCCTTAGCGAAAGCGTAGTGCGTCGGTCACTGTTTTCCACAGGCTGCACGTTTTCCACAGCCCTCTGGGCTTTTGCTGTTGGCAAGCTGTCATGCAAGGCCACGATGCCTAACTCGTATGGTGTGCTCGGCGCATGTCTACACGACGAATGCGGCAGAGTTCCGTAGAAAAAGTACGCGCACGCGCTGAAGCGTTGGCCCAGCCAATGCCTGAGCATGAACTCTCCAATGTCGATTTGGACACCCATGCAGTCATTGGCGGAAGAGCCTCCCGGGCACTGATCGGTCTCGTTGTAGTGGCGGTACTGATTTGCGTGACGCTGTTCGCCTGCCAGCGCGGGGGTGAGAATGGTGCGTCGGAAGCGAGCGGAACCGAACTTCTTGCAGGCACTAGTGGGCCGGCTGTTGGTGCTTCAGGAACCTCACCCGCCCCTGTGGTACAAGGTGTTGAACAGTCGGAACATGTCCCCGGTGGCATGGGCGATGGCCAAGGAAGCGCTGGGGGAGCTGGAGCAGATGACAAGGGCGACGAACAGGATGTTGTAGTCAGCGTGCAGGGGATGGTGCGCCGTCCTGGCCTGCTGAGGTTGAAGTCCAGTACGCGCGTAGGGGAAGCGATTGAGGCCGCCGGTGGAGGACTGCCAAAGTCGGTGGTGTTAGGCATCAACCTCGCTGAACCCGTCGGCGATGGTATGCAGATCGTGGTGGATGATCGCGGTTCGCGAGTGGTCTACGCAGGCGGAGCCGTCTCCGCACCGGGAGGCGCCGGGGCGAAGGGCGCTAGCGCCGGTAATGCGGGCACTGCTGGAAATACGGGGAACGCAGGGGGTAGAGGTGGCACAGCGGGCGCGGAGGGTGCAGAGGGCAAGGTGAACCTCAACACCGCGGATTCCACACAGCTGGAAACAATCAGCGGTATCGGCCCAGCAACAGCCGAGGCCATCATCGCCTGGCGCGATTCCAATGGCCCTTTTACCAGCGTGGAGCAGCTTTTGGAGGTCCGAGGGATCGGACCTGCGAAGTTCGAGGCAATGCGCGATGCCGTTACCCTCTAGAAAGTCGACATCCCCGGCGTTCCGTCGATCCCAGGGATCCGCAGGCGCTGAGCTGTTTCTGCCGAGGTCAGCTACTCCAGATCCTTTCACTCCAGAGCCATTCACTCCGGAGGCGGTCACCAAAGCTCGGGGTATGGATTTGCGGCTCGTGCCGGTTGCCCTTGCGTGCTGGCTGATGGCCGCCGCGATCATCCTGACCCGCAGCTCTTGGCCTCTCGCGTTTGGCAGCGTAGTCACGGTCATGAGCGTTGCAGGGTGGCTTTATCTTCGCAGGAGCTTGCGCGGGCGACCGTGGCGGATGCTCCCGCGAAGCGTTGCTGTTGTCGGTGCCACCGCCAGCACAGTCGGGCTGGGTACGTGGTTGCGGATCCTACTTATTGACGCCCAACTGCAACTGCGAAACCTCTCCTCAGGCACAGGCAGTGTGCGGGAGAGCGTGTCTGTGGCCGGATTACCGAAACAGGTGGCGGAGGGAACGGTGATGGTTCCCGTGAACGTGCATGGCCTAGGCGAGGTGCCGCTCTTCCTACGCCCGGATTTGGCTGAGGCGGGTAACGGAACACTCAGCGATTTCACTGAGCTGCAACCCGGAATGAGCTTCGACATCGCAGCCACCGCACGCCCCAGCCAAGGCGCGGAGATGCTTCCCATCACCCTCTCGGCCACGCGTGCACCGGAGAATATCACTGGTCCGGAAGGGCTGTGGCGCATCACCAGCTGGTTGCGCTCCAGCTTTCATGGATTGTGCGCTGATTTGCCGTGGGATACCGGAAAGATTCTGCCTGGCATGGTGATGGGGGATGTCAGCATGCAAGATTCCACATTGCGCAATCAATTCACCGTCACTGGGCTAAGTCACCTCAGCGCGGTTTCTGGCTCCAATGTCGCAGTGGTTACTGGCGCCGCCCTGGTTCTAGCAACGGCATGTAAAGCGGGACGGCTTACTCGGCTGGCGGGAGCTGGGGTGGCCCTGGTGGCTTTCGTGCTGCTGGTCGGGCCGGAAGCAAGTGTTCTGCGGGCGGCCATTATGGGCAGTGTTGGGCTGGTCGCCGTAGCCTCCGCCCGGTGGACGGATGTGATCGCCTCTCTCTGCGCGGCGGTGATTCTGCTGATGGTGATCTTTCCGGAGATGTCAATCAGCTATGCCTTCGTGCTGTCTGGTGCAGCGACGACGGGAATTGTTGTGGTGTTGCCATGGTGGTCAAAAGCCGTACTGGCACGTATGACACTGATTCCGTGGTTATCCATAAACGGCCATCCCACACAGTTGCAGGCAATGCTGGTGCGCATGGTGTTGGTGGCCATCGCTGCGGATCTTGTGACCATACCGATCATCATTCACATGACAGGCAAAGTTTCGCTGGTAGCCGTGGCATGCAATTTGGCGGTGACAGCGGCGGTTCCCATCATTACTGTGCTGGGTCTGGCGGCCGCGCTCGTGGCCGCGATCTACCCGCCGGTGACGGCACCGTTGGCCACGATCATCATTGCCCCAGCCGTGCCTTGTGCAGCCTGGATTCTACGGGTGGCAAGCATTGGCTCCAGTGTCCCGATGCTCGCCACCCCAGGTGGATGGACGTGGGCAGGTGTGGCTACCGGATTGCTTGCATTGCTGTTGCTCAGCGTGCGTTTCTTTCGGCACTGGCGCAGACTTCGGTGGTGCTGGGCAACGGTGCTATGGGGCCTAGTGATATTGGGGGCATGGGGACGAGGAGGCGTCCTAAAGCTAGAAAAGCCAGAAACACCCGCAGCGCTTGTAAGTGGGCCGATAGAACTTGGCGACAAAATCGTGATTCGGGTGCGCGATGATGCGCAGGCACTGCGGCAACAGCAAGAAATAGAGGTGGCAGTGGGGAGAGCCGGCGGGACAGGAAAGGTCGCGGTGATAGTAACGCAGTGTGGCAAACCCCACGACAGACCAAGTTTTATGCCCAATGGGGTACCGGTGTACTACCCATGCACAGACAACCTAGAGATCCGTTAGGGATCCATGGGCGGGGATCTGGCAAGATCGAACCTATGAATGTGCCCGCCGCTGCGCCCGCCCCTGAGCACCCCGCACCCATCAACATGATCGTCGGGGGCGACGACTTCCTCGCCGAACGGCGCAGGCAAGGCATTGTAGAACAGGCACGGGCAGCCAGCGGGGATCCGAACTTACCAGTAGAGATGCGTAAAGCCTCGGAACTCAGTGCCACTGAGCTGGCCGAACTGCTCAGCCCCAGTCTGTTCGCCGAAGACCGCATCGTGGTGGTCACCGGCGTAGAGGACACGGGTAAGGAGATCATCGGACTGCTTGAGCAGGCCATTAAAGACCCGGCAGATGGCGTGGTGTTGATCATCGTGCACACCGGCAAGGGACGCAACAAGAAACTCGTGGACAGCTGGCCGAAGCTTGGTGCCGTGGTATTCCAAGCCGGGGAGCTAAAAGGCCGCGAGCAGCTGGCATTTATCGACCAGGAATTCCGCTCTCAGGGTGCGCGCGTGACCCGCGAAACATGTGAACTTTTGCTGGACGTGGTTGGAAGTGACCTGCGGCAGTTGGCCAGCGCCATCAGTCAGCTCATCGCTGATACCGACGGGCAGGTCGATGCAACCGCAGTGAAGCGGTACTACCAAGGGAAAGCCGAGGTCAGTGGGTTTGAGGTTGCCGATTATGCCATTGCCGGAAACGTCCGAGCCGCCGTGGCTTTGGCGCGCCGGGCGCTTCAGCTGGGAGTGGCTCCGGTCCTTCTTGCGAGCGCGCTAAGCTCCAACGTGGCGGATATTGCGAAGGTAGCGGGTGTCGGAAATATTAACTCCCGCCGCGATGCGGCGAAGTTTGGCATGGCACCGTGGAAGTTGGACAAGACTATCCGCACTGCGCGGCGCTGGACCACCCCCATGATCGCCCAGGCGGTGCAAATCACAGCAAACCTGGATGCAGGTGTGAAAGGCCATAGCGCCGACCCCGACTATGCCGTGGAGGACGCCGTGCGCCAGATCGCACACATTGCAGGGCGACGTTAGCGCAGGTGTGCCTGGGGATTAGCGCAGGTTAAAGCCCTTCCACAAGCCACAGTGAACCGCGTCATCATAGCGGGTTTCAAAATGGTACTCGCGCGAACTCTCCCAGTCGTCCACTCCGCCTTCCAGGTGGGAGCCGATTAGCGCACCAGTCAGCGACGTGCGGGTATTGCGGTTTCCCGGCCAGTTAACTGCCACATGCAGGAAATCATGCGGGGCGTACTGTTCTCGGTGATCCAAGTACAACTGCGTCAGCAGCAGGGCAGAAGCCGTGCAGGAACCTGCGTCCCACCCCTGGCCGAGGATTTGCACAAACTTCCTGCGGTGCCGGTACAGCTCCTCAAAATCTCCCTGCTCCAGGAACGGATGCAGATGCTCACACACAGCATCCACGCGGGAAATCAACTCGCTTAGCGGCACATCAGGACCGGTTAGATCCGTAATAAGTGCCGTATCCAGATCCTTGAGGATGTCGGATTTTTCCTCGTTTGTCAGCAGATTGTCGTTGTCGAAGTTTTCATCACCGGCCAGACCCCCGGCCACGTCCAAGAGATTGGTGCCTTTTCGGGCAGACATCAGGCAGGCCATTACTGCACACGCAGCGCGAGCCACACCCGAATCATGGGTAATCACGCCCTGGAGCACCGACCAGCCGACGCTCTGATCCGACGGGGCTAGCAGTGCGCTTGCGGCCACACGCATCACGGCACCTGCGCCTCCGGAGTGCGAAGCCACATCGTCCCAGTGCTCGGCACCGAGTTGGCTTAGACGATCCAGCGATTCGGTCGTCGAAGCGCCGGGGGAGCGATCGTAGTCCGGGTCGGCGTGATAGTTGATGAACTGCTGACCGATGGCCTGCATGCCTTCCTCACGATCCAGGTTGTCCCGGTCGATGTCCAGCATCGCGGCGCAGAGAGCCAGCGTCATTTGCGTATCGTCGGTGATAACCAGCTGCTCCGGCAGGGGGGTGCGGTCTGGCTGCGGTGGGTTTTGGTACGGATAGCCCCATGCATCGCCCAAAGCGGTGCCGAGCAGGGCTGAGCGGAAGCGATCCTTCATCCCTTTGTCGAACTCCTTCGAAAACTAAAACTTAAGGCTCACAATCCTGGATAGCTAGATCACTAGCTTAGGGCATAGTGAAAACCCGCACCCAGGCAAGGTGGTTGCTGTTGCTGCTTTGTGACGCAACATCTCAACCCCGTGTAGAAGGTGCGGGTTATTTTTACGCAAAGAGCGGGTGGAAACCTTTGAAAAGGATCCTTAAGCCATCTTGTTGAAGCGAGCGGCCATGCCGGACTTCTTGTTAGCCGCGTTGTTGCGGTGGATGGTGCCCTTGGTGACAGCCTTGTCGTAGAAGCGGGAAGCGACGCGCAGCTGTGCCTCTGCGGCCTCCTTGTCGCCAGCCTCAACGGCGGCGTTGAACTTGCGAGTCTCGGTGCGCAGACGGGAGCGGATAGCCTGGTTGCGCTTACGAGCGATCTCGTTGGTGAGAACGCGCTTCTTCTGCTGCTTGATGTTTGCCATGGTGGCGTGCCTCTTCTTTCAAAAAGTCTTCGGTAAAAAATTTTCTGTTCATCAGGGAAACGGGCTCCCTCAACGGCCTCGCGATCTCTAACATCCCACCCAAGGTCCTGCGGGATGCGGCGTGGCCTGCAGTGCAGACGCTAGGCGCCCAGTAGCGGAGTTACTCTGGATAGCACCGTGAACTCGAAAAATGTTAGCAGTTGGTGATTGGAAAAGACAAAATCCCGCCAGTTAGCTCCAGCCATAAACTTGCCGCAGCTCATTGGCGACACGTTCAAAGCGTCGGGCAGGCAGGGGAATGCCCCGGCGTTGGATTAGTGTTTCCGGCACTTCCAGCACCTTATCCATACGAACCCAGCTATCCCTATCTGCATCCGAGCTCCACGGGCCGGTGCCTACGGGGATCCAGTTGGCTTGGTTACCGTAGTCGTCTCGGGAGGAAATCAGAAGGGTGAGTAGTCGGTGGTGGTTGCGTCCTACCACCAGCACCGCACGCAGCTCCGGGACCATGCCCTTCTTTGGTCGAATATTTGCCCAGACGACTTCGCCTGCGTCGGCCTGACCGTCCATATCCGGGACATAAGTTACTGCACGGGCAAGGTCCCGGCTGGGGGTTTTGATGGTCTCTTCGCGCGAATTCATCGCCGCCGCGAACTGTCCACCCATGCCCAGGTGGGTATGGAGCTCCCCGATGCCACGTTTCAGCGCCTTCTTGCGCGTGAAGTGGTGAATATAAAACTGTTGGAAGAATTCTGCGATGGCTCCGAAGAGGTTGTGTGATTTCCCACGTGGGGGCGTCACTTTCATATCACTTGCTTCCGAACCAGACATGGATAAAAGATTACCTGAACAAAACACTTCCAGGTAGCCAGGTGGCAGCTAAACCCCGTCTGCTACTTCTGGGTAGATACATAGTAGGGTTACGCGTAAGCGAAAGAGGAGGGCAAATGGCAGCCAAGCAGAAGAATTACGCCACACAGACGTTTACGGATCCCGAGAGGATTCGTAACTTCTGCATCATTGCCCACATTGACCATGGCAAGTCGACCCTGGCCGACCGTATCCTGCAGATGTCCGGCGTGGTCGAAGATCGCGATATGCGCGACCAGTACCTGGACAACATGGATATTGAGCGCGAGCGTGGCATCACTATCAAGGCACAGAACGTACGCCTGCCGTGGGTGCCGAAGACCGGTGCGCACGCGGGCGAAGAGCTAGTGATGCACCTGATCGATACGCCCGGCCACGTGGACTTTACCTATGAGGTCTCCCGCGCCCTCGAAGCGTGTGAGGGATGCATCCTGCTGGTCGATGCGGCCCAGGGTATCGAGGCACAGACGCTGGCGAACCTGTACCTGGCGATGGAAAACGATCTGGAAATCATTCCGGTTCTGAACAAGATTGACCTGCCAGCAGCAGATCCAGAAAAGTACTCCCTGGAACTTGCCCACATCATCGGTTGCGAGCCGGAAGAAGTGCTGCGCGTATCCGGCAAGACTGGCGAGGGCGTGCCGGAGCTCCTGGACAAGGTATGTGAGCTGGTGCCACCGCCAGTGGGTGATGCCGATGCCCCGGCCCGTGCCATGATCTTCGACAGTGTGTACGACATCTACCGCGGTGTGGTGACGTATGTACGCATGATGGACGGTCGGCTGGAATCGCGCCAGAAAATCCAGATGATGAGTACTGGCGCGACCCACGAGACGCTAGAGATCGGCGTGGTTTCCCCGGAGCCGACGAAGACCAAGGGCCTGGGCGTGGGCGAGGTCGGTTACATCATCACTGGTGTGAAGGACGTCCGTCAGTCCAAGGTCGGTGACACGATTACCTGGGCCACCAACGGTGCCGAGGTGCCGCTGAAGGGTTACCAGGAGCCAACCCCGATGGTGTACTCCGGTCTGTTCCCGATCAGCGCCGATCAGTACCCGGATCTGCGCGAAGCCATCGAAAAACTGCAGCTCAACGATGCATCCCTAACCTTTGAGCCAGAGACGTCGGTAGCCCTGGGATTTGGTTTCCGCTGTGGCTTCCTCGGGCTGCTGCACATGGAAATCACCCGCACACGCCTGGAACGCGAGTTCGGCCTGGATCTGATCTCCACTGCGCCGTCAGTGGTCTACCGCGTGGTGAAGGAAGACGGCAAGGAAGTGTACGTTCGCAACCCCTCGGATTGGCCGGGTGGCAAGATGCGCGAGGTATATGAGCCGATCGTGAAGATGACCGTGATCGTGCCCTCGGAGTTCTTGGGCTCCACCATGGAACTGTGTCAGTCGAAGCGCGGCCAAATGGGCGGCATGGACTACCTGTCCGAGGACCGCGTGGAGCTGCGTTACACCATGCCGCTGGGCGAGATTATCTTTGATTTCTTTGACCAGCTGAAGTCCCGCACGAAGGGCTATGCCTCGCTGAACTATGAAGAAGCCGGCGAGCAGCTGGCCGACCTGGTGAAGGTGGACATCCTGCTGCAAGGCGACCCCGTGGATGCGTTCAGCGCAATCGTGCACCGCGACAACGCGCACTGGTACGGCAACAAGATGACGGTGAAGCTGAAGGAACTGATCCCGCGCCAGCAGTTTGAAGTGCCGGTGCAGGCCGCCATCGGTTCCAAGATTATCGCCCGCGAGAACATCCGTGCCCTGCGCAAGGACGTGCTGTCCAAGTGCTATGGCGGCGATGTGTCGCGTAAGCGCAAGCTGCTGGAAAAGCAAAAGGAAGGCAAGAAGCGCATGAAGGCCATCGGTTCGGTCTCTGTGCCGCAGGAGGCCTTCGTTGCTGCGCTGTCTACCGACGCCGACTAGGCTCAGTCCAGCTGCCGTACCGCCGCGGCCAGGCGGTTCAGCTCGTTGAGGGAGAGATCTTCGTCCCCATGCGCATTGCAATAATCCAACAGGGTGTACCCGGTGAGCTGTAGCTGGTTGTGCTTAGCCCACAATTGCCGCGCATAGGTGGAGTTGTTGTTAATCATCTTCATCATGTGCTTGCGTTCGCTGAGCAGCTCGAATTGCAGATCACGGCGTGCGTAGAGCGCGCGATCTGGCGGGGTGATCAGCAACGCGCCCAGCAGTGCACCCATTGCCGCTTCGCAATGGCCTACCAGGCGGCGGTGATAGTGGGCGTCAGATGTAGTGCGCCAGAGCCACAGGAAGATAAACGAGCAGATAACCGCAACGCACACTTCGGCGAGGCGATCGACGACCACGTCGCCGAGCGGGCGTTCCATTGAGTTGCCCATCATCAGTGCCATGGGGGTGGTGAAGATGACGGTGAAGGCATAGTTCTTGGCAATGAAGAACTCGGCGGCGAATTGGCAGATGGCCAGCAGGAAGAGCAGCAATAGGCCGTCGATGTGGAAGGCGTGGGCGATGGAGAACAGCCCAATGCCCAGCACGGAGCCGAGCAGGCGATGCAGTCCGCGGATGGTGCCGGGGACCTTCTCGGGTCCCCATTGCAGGATCAATAGGGCAGTGATTACACCCCAGTCAGGGCGGTCTAGCCCCAGCCAGATTGTGGCGGCGCAGGAGGTGAGGCTGGCGAGCACAACCTTTTCCATGCTGAGCTCTGCCTGGCTATGGATGTTTAGCGACCGGCCGAAGCGGTATTTCACAGATGGCTGGTGGTGTGGGATGGCAATGCGGGTGGGGTCGACCATGCCGTTGGTATCGGAGAAGTCTTCGTCCGTATCTACGTAGCCGGTCCGGGCGCTGATGGCCATGAGCTGTTGACGGGCACGTTGGACTTGTACCACCAGGTCACGTTGTGATTCCCGGATCACCTTGCCCGCGGAGACAATGCCTGCGCCCATCAGTGCCGACCAGGCCTCGGAAAGGGAAGTGCGGGCAAGGTAGTAGTTGCCAGGGGTCGGGTCTTGGTCGAAATCCGCCACCGCGCTGTTGAGCGTACGGATGGCCTGCTGCTCTGGGCCGTGAGGATTGAATAGGGCAGGGAACATGCCCA
Source organism: Corynebacterium sp. TUM25020 (assembly GCF_056388495.1). Taxonomy (NCBI): domain Bacteria; kingdom Bacillati; phylum Actinomycetota; class Actinomycetes; order Mycobacteriales; family Corynebacteriaceae; genus Corynebacterium; species Corynebacterium sp. TUM25020. The sequence goes on from NZ_JBWJFG010000009.1 coordinate 26,609, forward strand.
CGATCACGGCGACGAACGCACCAAACAAACTCCAGCCGCCAATGGCCAGGGGGTTTAGGTCGCTGCGGGCAATCATCGTCGCGCCGCCGGAGACCATGACAATGAAGAATCCGCCCGGTGGTGGCAGGCGCAGTGCGTTCTGAGTGTAGGTGAACACGCCCGAAAGGAAGGTGCAGTACAGGCCCGCGATCATCAGCCACCAGTGTGAGCCACCGGAATCCAGGTGCTCCCACATCATCTTGCCCAGCCAAGCAGCGATGGTGGGGCAGGCAGCTAGCAGCGTGGCGGAGAAAAGCATCACCTTTAGGCGTGTGCGATAGGGCAGATTACCGCCGTAGATCACGGTAAATGCACCGCCAGCGACCAGCAGCATTGCATCGCTTAACCCTAGTGACCAGGCGATCGTGCCGGGAATCAGCAGTGACAGTGCCGCTCGCAGTCCACCAGCCCAGCCCGCCGCCTTCGAGTTGAAGGTGGTAAACAGCTCCCACGCACTTGGGCGATGGGGGATGGGGAATTCCGCGGGGTTCTGTGGGGGCTTTGGGTTGAGCGGGGTGGGTTGCTTGTGGGGGCTGGTTTGATTCACTGCGGTGGTGGTTTTCCTTGTCTGAGGCTGCGAATAAAGACATTCACAGTGTAAACCCCGTAATCGAACGATGAGCTGTGGGATGTCCAGAGCGGTGTTTACACTTAATTGCATGAGCTACAAAGAGCCGCAACGCTATGGCGAGTGGGATAGCCGGGGTAGCCGGGAGAACAAGGATTACCTCGCTGGCTGGATGCCGGATGCTGATCCACACGATGGGCAGGTTGCGCGTACTTCTGATGAGCAGGACCTGGAAGCTCGTCGTATTCGGTTGTCAAGGTACCGTCCGAACGCTGCAAAGAAGATTGCGGCGTGGCTGGCTTTGATCCTGGGAGTGATGATGCTCTTCGGGATCCTCTTCGGCTCCTTGGAGGAAGCCAGTGGGGGTCTAAGAGTAATCTTCGCCGTGTTGTACTTCCTCATATTCGCTGGCCCGGCGCTGTACTGGATGTATGCGAACAAACGCGATACGGAGGCGGTGCGGGAATGGGCCGCTACGGAAGGGAACTACCGAGAGGTGTGGGAATCCTTCGACCCTGCAACAAAGTCCGCTTTCGCCCGGCCGGCTCAGGCCGAAGAGTTGCCTCTGTTGCCGAAACGTCCTTGGCTGTGGATTTGGATTGCGGAGTTCGTACTTATCACCGCCGTGGGCACACTGACCCCCGCTTAGCTGTCGCCAGAATTGTTGGGTGGTGGGGGGGATTTCTTGGAAGCCTAGCGCTTCCGCTAGTCGTCCACCGTCAGTACGACCTTTCCTAGTGCGTGGCCTGACTCGACCTCCTCGTAGGCTTCGGCTGCGGCACTGAAAGGTAGCTCTTTGCCGATCACGGGACGCATCGCGCCTTCGGCTACCAGGCGAGCGAGTTCCGCGAAGCGTTCCTCGGTACGAATCCGAGTGATGCCGCTTCCGCCTAGACGGGCAGCAAGCTGCTTGTCCGCGGCGCTGCGGATTGCGCCCTCCGGCGCAAGATGCACCAGCCCTTCCAGGACATCGCCACCGACCAGGTCCAGAATGCCGTCCACTGGCGGGACGGTGACGTGGGAACCGGTCTTGCCCAGCTCTGCGGTATCCATAAAACGCGCGCCCAGACGCTCTACCAACATCTTCTTGCGGGCGCTGGCGATGCCGATGACCTCGATGTCGAAATGTTGCGCCAGTTGAAGGGCGTGCGTGCCCACGCCACCGCCTGCGCCAATTACCAGAAGGCGAGCTCCCTCGTCCGGCCAGGTACCCAATTCGTGAAGCTCGGCCAGGGCATCGTAGGCGGTTCCAGCAGCCGCGGGCAGGCAGGCCGCGTCGGCGGACTCTACACCGCTGGGGATAGCTGCGGTCGAGGTGGCGTCCAAAAGAACAAGAGAATCACTGGCAGTGCCAGTGCCGGAGAAAGCAGACCCAAAGACGCGATCGCCCGGCGAAAAATCGGTGGAGGGGTCGGCTTCTACGACTGTGCCCGCGGCCTCACGGCCCATGGCCATGGGGAAGGTGACGGGGAAGAAGCCCTGGCGTTGGCCATTACGCACTTTAATATCGCCGGGATTGAGGCTGATTGCGGTGGGGCGGATCAAAACGCTGCCGGGCTGCCAGGTGTAGTCGGCGACATCGAGGAAACGAGTGACCTCGGGGCCGCCAAAGGAATCGAAGCCGAAAATACGCATGAGCCCCATCGTAGGGGCTCAGGGGAGAGTGAGGGGCCTAGTTTTTGGCCAAGCGGCGCATGAGGAAAGCAAATAGTGCGCCGGAAATGTTGTGCCACACGGCGGCGACAGCGCCGGGGATGGCGGCTTCCGGGCTCCAATACTTCCCCGACATTCCGGAGGCCAGGCCTGCGGACTGTGTGGCGACCTCGATGGCGGTGGTGCGGCAGACAGTGGGGGATTCGCCGGTGGCGCGGGCAGCGAAGTAGCCCAGGACATAGCCGATGAGGTTGTGGATGATGACGGCGACAAGCACGGTGACGCCGATGTTCATCAGGGTGTCCGAAGACTTAGCGACGGCAGGGAAGACGACTCCGCCGATAGCGACAATGGACAACCACGGCAGAACCGGCAGCAGAAACGTGACGATGCGATCGAAAATCACACGGATGACCAGGCCGCCGATGACGGGCAGCAGCACGGTCTGAACCAGACTCCACGCCATGGACTTACCATCCACCGGAGTTTCCTCACCCGCGAGTAGCAGCATGATAACCGGGGTGACCAGCGGGGACAGGATAGTGGAGACGGAGGTCATGGTCACGGACAGTGCAACGTCGCCCTTAGCCAAATAGGCGACCACGTTGGAGGTGGTGCCGCCGGGTACGGATCCCAGCATCAGCAGGCCAATCGCCAGCATTGGGTTCAGCCCCAGCAGCTTGGCTACGGCCACAGCACCCAGCGGCATGATGACGAACTGGGCGATCACACCGATGACGATTGGCATGGGACGTTTCGCAACCAGCGCGAAGTCAGGCAGCCTCAGGGTCAGTCCCATGCACAGCATGATGATGGCGATCATCGTGGAGATGTGCGCTGCCAGGGGAGTGAAGGTGCCCGGGCTGGCCAGTGCTAGGCCTGCGCCGATCAAGATAAACGCGGGGAAAGCCCATACGGCAATGGTTGCGGAGCGTTCCTCGGATGAGTTGGTTGTGTTGCTTCTCTGCTTCTCTTTGACCGTCATACATCCACTATATGGGATAGAAGTCTCAAAATATGAAATTTGCTGGTATTGGTGGCTATAAGAGGCAAGCAAGCGGACGGGTTACAGTGGTTATACACAGATACCGAGACCTTGCATCGCCCCGAAGGAGTGACCATGAGCCAACCCCGCACTTGGTTTACCAGCGACCTACACCTTGGCCATCCGTTCGTCGCTGGGCTGCGTGGCTTCGGCGAGAAAGAGGAAGAAGTCGCCCGGCATGACGACACGATCCTCGCCAATCTCACAGCCGCACTGCGCTCTGGCGATACGCTCTGGGTACTCGGAGATATTTCCTCCGGGTGGGGTCCACAGGAGGAAAGGGCGCTAGACCTGCTACGGGACGCTTTTTCTGACCTGGACATAACTGCTCACCTCATCGCGGGCAATCACGACACATGCCATCCGCTGCATGCCAACAGTGCCCGACGTCAGCGGAGGTTCCTTGAGGTGTTCGATTCCGTTCAGCCCTATCAGTGTGTGGTGCCATGGGACCCGGACGGCGACGGAGTGGCGGACAACGAGGACCTTGCCAAGAAGGCAGACACCGAGGTTGCCTGGTTGTGCCATTTCCCGCGCCCCGGCCAGGATCACGAGGGGATGGAATCCCGCTACGACTATCTACGACTCGATGTGCCATATGTAATTCACGGGCATCTGCATTCCGCTACTCCAATTACTGGCCCTGGGCAGGTTGACGTTGGCGTCGATGCATGGAATCTGCAGCCCGCCCCCTACGAGGAGGTAATGGAGCTGCTTTACCGCGACGCATAGCCTTTAACCCGTGCATAAGTCGTCGCTTATGTATATTCATATTGTGTTTTCTCGCCTAGGCGTCCTAGGTGGATTTTTATGACGCCCACTCGTCAGCGCACGACGAAATGAACAATCGGGACTAGAGGTTATGACATTCAACTTTTCCCAGTACACCTATCGGCCACGGCATGCGGCCAAGGATTCTCGCTCTCACCTAACTAAAGGGGTTGCTACCGCCGCCCTCACGGCAACCGTGAGCATGGCAGGAATCGCCGCTCCAGCTAACGCTGCCCCCGCTGGCCCGCCCGCGGGTTCTCAGATGCCGGCTCTGCCGCCGCTTCCACCGGCGCCAAAGCTGCCGCCGGTTCCGCAGGCTGTGGAAGATGCCCTGAACAAGCTGGGCATGTCGGCCAATCAGATCCCAGGTTCCTCGGCTCCGCACCGCCCGGCACCAGCTCCGCACCGCCCCGCGCCAGGCCCGAACCGCGGTTACCAGGTGCGCACGATCCACAACGTTCCAGCTCGCACCTCATTGGCTGTTGTCACTAACAACGGCATCGCAAAGACTCCGAACGCAGACCAGGCACGACCGGGCCTATCTATTGTGAAGCTGTATATGGCTGACTACGTACTGCGCTACGGCGATCACAGCAACTCGGATCGCTACCTGGCTGAGCGTATGATCCGCTTCTCTGACGATGGAGCTGCTTCCAAGATCAACCGGAAGTACCCCCGAGCCATTAGCACTATCGCCCGTGAATACGGCCTACGTAATACCCGAGCGGCCGCACACTGGGGTAATTCCTACACGTCTGCTACTGATACCGCGAACTTCCTCCACAAGCTTCGCATCCGCCACCCGCGATCTTTGGTACTGCACTGGATGCGCACCGCCAGCCCGGTAGCAGCAGATGGCACTCGCCAAGACTGGGGCACGGTGCACCTGCCGGGCGTCAATGGCACAAAATGGGGATGGTCCGATTACGGTCCGCAGACCCGGGCCTCAGCATCGTTCGGTAATGGCTATACCGTCGCTTCTTTCTCCTGGGGCGACCGTGCAGTACAGAACGCAGATACTCGCGCAGCGGCGCGTTACCTACGCTAGTCTTAAGGCTCGAAGCCTAGAGGCCGTATAGATCGGCCTGAGAGAGCTCTTGTCTCGGGCTGATCGCAAACGGTTGACGAAAGGTTTTTAAGAAGAATGGCACCACAGGACAACAATCCTTTTAATAGTGGCGGTGGCGGAACGAACGGGAACAACCCGAATGACCGTACCGAATACATGGGCGCAGCAAACGCATCTCCGTACTCTGCGCCCAACGGTGGCAGTACCGCAGATAGCAACGGGGCAAATGCGCCTGAGCCGCCGCAGTATCGGCGCCAGGATGACCAGAGCACTCAGGTGTTTGGATCCTCTGGAACCAACAATGGGCAGGGTGGCCAGTACGCAGGTTCGTTCGGCACGCAGAATGGCGCTGGGGCACAGGGGAGTGCCCAGGCAGGCGCGCCGGGCAATACATTTGGAAATGATCCTTACGGTAACCAGGGATATAACCCCCAGGTCGGCAGTGGCCAGCAGAGTTACGGCCAGCAAGGGTATGGCCAGCAAGGCTATGTCCAGCAGGGTTATGGTCAGCAAGGTTACGGACAGAGTGCCTACGGGCAGCCAGGCCAGCAGGGATTTGGCCCGGCTGCGCAGCCATTTGGCCAGCCTTATGGACAGGGCAACCCCAACCCACAGGGCGGCAACGGTGGCGTAGCCAAAATCGTGATCGGCCTCTTAGTCCTCATAGCTCTCGTGGTTGGCGGTGTGCTGATTTATAACGCAGTCTCCGGCGACGATGAAGGGGGAGAGAAAAAGCCAAGCACATCGGAGTCCCAGCCCACGAACACGACAGGGGAGGGCGACAACGGTGACTCCGATTCGCCAGAGCAGAAGACATCAGCGCCTAACCTTCCGTTGCCGACCGAATACAGTCCGACGTACGGCACTGATCTTTCGGAATTTGAGGACATGCTGGACGACAACTTAAGTGACCTCGAGGATCTGATGAGCAGCCTCAGCGAGAATCCCATCGAGCCTTCGGGAATCCCGAGCTAGCTCCAGCCCGTCTAGTAACTGGCAAACGATCGGCAAAAACGAACACAAGAAACCCCCAGGCGAACTTACAACCTGGGGGTTTCTTGCTGACGTTTCAAGAGGAGAATGACCGTTCGTATTTGGATCCTTTCTGTCGACCACTGACAACTAATCTAAACAGCCTTCCTGGAAACTACCTGTGTGTGATCTGCAAGCTCTCTACGCATTGTTTATTGTTTCGCCGACAGGCTCGAGAGCATAAAAACGCTCTTTGAAGGCCTCTCTTTTCGGCTAAAGGTACGTTGCGAGCAAATGAGTCTGGTCAAGACGCTAGGGTTGAGGCTCGAGCTTCCTCTACATACGACAGAAAAGAAAATGGGGTGTGATCCCGCAATGGAAGGCGCAAAGTCTACTTCTACGGCTGCAGGTTCGGCAGGCAGCACAAGCAAGGATTCCGACGCAGCCAAAGTGGCGAATGCAGAAAAGGTCAAAGTTGATCCACTGATCTTCTGGGTCGCCTGTGGCTTCATCGTGGGCTTCGTGGCCTACGCCATCATCTTCAAGGACAAGGCTGCTGCGAGCCTGTCGACGGGGTCGAACTGGTTGTTGGAAAACTTCAACTGGCTCTACATCGGCAGCATCTCGCTGGCTTTCCTCTTCCTCATGGTGCTGTTCGTTTCGCGCTTCGGTCGCATGAGACTTGGCGTTGAGGGAGAAGAACCAGCCTTCCGAACCCTCTCGTGGTTCGCCATGCTCTTCGCCGGTGGCCTCGGTGCTGTGCTGATGTTCTACGGTGTGGCTGAACCCATGAACCACGTTGTCAACGTGCCCATGCAGGATGCTGAACCGATGAGCTCCGAAGCTATCGGTGAGGCGATGGGCTTCACTCTGTATCACTTTGGCCTGCACATGTGGGTTATCTTCGCCCTGCCCGGCCTTGCCCTGGGGTATTTCATCTACAAGCGTCACCTACCGCCGCGTGTATCCAGTATCTTCGCACCGATCCTCGGCGCCCGTATCTACTCTTGGCCCGGAAAGCTAATCGACGCCCTGTCTATCATCGGTACCGTTTTCGGCATCGCGGTGTCGGTCGGCCTCGGTACGTTGCAGATTAACTCTGGTCTGTCCAAGGTTTTCGGCGCACAGACTGTCGCATGGGTACAGATTCTTATTCTGGTGGTCATTGTTGTGGCGTCGTCAATCTCAGTATCCACCGGTCTGTCTAAGGGCATTAAGTGGCTGTCGAATATCAATATTCTCGCTGCGACTCTGCTGATGGTTTTTGTGCTTTTGACCGGCCCGACGCTGCTGCTTTTGCGCGGCACGATGGATGCCACCAGCCTGTATGCGGAATATCTGCCGAAGATCATGTTCTGGTCCGATTCTCAGCAGGTGAATCCTGGCTGGCAGGGTAAGTGGACGGTCTTCTACTGGGCATGGACGATTTGCTGGTCCCCGTTCGTGGGCATGTTCGTTGCCCGCATCTCCCGTGGTCGCACTGTCCGCGAGTTCATCGGTGGCGTTTTGCTGCTTCCGACGGCCTTCACGATTCTTTGGTTCGCTGTCTTCGGTTACTCGGGTCTGGATATTGAAAAGAAGGAGCCGGGCGTACTGACCAACCCCATTGTGGAACAGGGTGACCCAGCTACGGCATTGTTTGTCTTCTTGGAACACTTCCCGTGGACGCTGGCCACCAGCATCCTGGCGCTCTTCGTGATCACCATCTTCTTCGTCACTTCCATCGACTCTGCAGCACTGATCAACGACATGTTCGCTGCCGGTGAAGAGGGCAAGACTCCGCTGATCTACCGACTGCTGTGGTGCATCATGATCGGTGCAGTCGCAGGCTCCATCCTGATCATGGCGCCCGATGCGGGAATCGATGCGCTCCAGCAGACCGTTATCATCATTGGCTTCCCATTCGTACTCTTTAACTTCGTCATGATGTACTCGCTCGTTAAAGGCATGAATGACGATGCCGCGGCACGCCCCGAACCGCCGTCACGCCAGTGGGGTAAGACTGACTCGGCGGAGAAGCTGGCCGAGCACGAGTCGCGTCCTGCCCCTGGTTACGACAACGAGGGTAAGGAGCATGCACGCTTCGAATATGATGCGGAAGGAAACCTCATTATCCCTGGCAATGTGCGTATCGAAGGTGACCTGGGAGTTGTGGGCGATGTGGATCACGATGCGGAAAGCTCTCCCGCCCGCCCGATGTACGACCAGGAAGGCGAGTTGATTACGGAAGAGCCAGTTGCTGACGATGACGCAGCGGAGGATAAGGGCGTCAATAGGCAGTAGGCAATAAGAACAGAGCCGAGGAATGGCATTGGGCACATCCGTACGAGCAACATCGGTAGGCTGGATCAAGTACGAATAAACCTATAAAAAAGGAGTGACCATGGTTCAGCGTGTAGGTGTTATCGGTGCAGGTCTGATGGGATCTGGCATTGCAGAGGTCGCCGCCAAGGCCGGCAGCGACGTGCTGGTGTGGGAGGCTAAGCAGGAGTTTGCCGATGCGGGTAAGGCACGCATCGAAAAGTCCCTGGAGAAGGCCGTGAGCCGTGGCAAGCTATCCGAGGAGGATCGTGACGCTGCGCTGAGCCGCCTGACCTTTACCACTAAGCTAGAGGACTTCGCAGACCGCGAGCTGGTCATGGAAGCGATCATTGAAAACGAAGACATCAAGAAGGATGTCTTCGCAAAGCTGGACGAGATCGTCGAGGACAAGAAGGCACCACTGTGCTCCAACACGTCCTCTCTGCCGATCCAGACGATCGCCAGTGCCACCAAGAACCCGGGCCGCGTACTGGGTCTGCACTTCTTCAACCCCGTTCCGGTGCTGCCACTGGTGGAGGTCATCCCAGCGCTGACCACCGACGAGGACGCTGTTGAGATCGCGCAGACCTACGCCACCGAGAAGCTGGGCAAGCAGGCCATCCGCGCGAAGGATCGCTCTGGCTTCATCGTGAACTTCCTGCTGGTTCCGTACATGCTCTCCGCCGTGCGCATGGTGGAAAACGGTGTGGCAACCCCGGAGGATATCGATACCGGCATGAAGCTGGGCGCCAACCACCCGATGGGCCCGCTGACCCTGGCCGACATGGTGGGCTTGGATACCTGCGCCTTCATCGCTGACGTCATGTACAAGGAGTTCGGCGACCCGAGCTACGCCTGCCCGCCGCTACTGCGCCGTATGGTCACCGCGGGCCACACCGGACGCAAGTCGGGCAAGGGCTTTTACGAGTACAATTAATCGCACAGCGCTTGATAGGTAAACAAGGGCTACAACTTTCGCCCTACCTAGCCAAGCGAAACCCGACGAAAGGAAAGGTCAACATATGTCTATCGACGATCTGAAGAACAAGGCAGAAGGCGCCGCAGGCAAGGCCAAGGAGGCTGCTGGCGAGGCTACCGACAACAACGACCTGGCCAACGAGGGTCGTGCGGATCAGACCAAGTCCGACATCAAGGACAAGGCCAACGAGCTGAAGGACAAGGCTTCGGACGCTGTCAACAAGGTTCTGGGCGACGCTCAGAAGTAAAAAGCTAAAGGCTAAAAGCCTAAAGTCCCGGCTGAAAAACTTTCAGCCGGGACTTTTGCTATGCCCCTTTAAAGTCAGGGGCAGAAGTGATGGGGTGCTTATAGCGCCTGGTCAACGACGGACGCAGCACGATCGACAACCTCCAGCGCCCAGTCCAGCTGCTCCTCGGTGGTAATCAGCGGTGGCGCGAAGTGAAGGCGGTGCCCGGAAACCATCGGCCAGATGCCAGCCTTCTTGAGCTCCGCGCCGAATGCACCCATAGCCTCGGCACCCATCGGGGTCTTGGCCTCTTGGTCGCTAACGAACTCGATGGCCCAGAAGAAGCCCTTGCCGCGGACATTGCCCACGCTTGGGTGGTTTTCCGCGATCTTTTCCATGGCTGGGGCGATAACGCGCTCGCCCAGGTCGGCGACCTGCTCGAAGATTTTCTCCTCGCGGTACACCTTCTGCGCGGCCAGGCCAGGAGCCGCCGCCAGTGGGTGGCCAGAATAGGTCAGCCCGCCCGGGTAAGGCTTTTCTGCAAAACGCTGGTAAACGGCCTCGTTCATCATCACGCCACCAAGCGGTGCCATGCCGGAGTTCACGCCCTTGGCGAAGGTAACAAGATCCGGCTGCAGGTCCGAGCCGCCGTGCTCGTAGGCGAACATCTTGCCGGTACGGCCGAAGCCGACCATGACCTCGTCTGCGATGTACAGCGCGCCGTGGCGGTCGCAGATCTCGCGCACGCCCTGCAGGAAGCCCTCCGGCGGGACGATGATGCCACTAGAGCCCACAACGGACTCGATCAAAACGGCAGCTACGTTGTCCTCGTAGACCAGCGTCTCTTCCAGCGACTGAAGAGCACGAGCGCATTCTTCCTCCTGTGTGGTGGAGTAGAAGGCGCTGCGGTACAGGAATGGACCCCAGAAGTGCTTCACGTCGCCGTCGGTCGTGGGGTTGCCGTGGCGGCGTGCTTCGCCGGTGGCCATAATCGCGGAGCCGGTGGCGCCGTGGTAGCTGCGGTAAGCCGTCAGGATCTTGGACTTGCCGGTGGTAAGACGAGCCATGCGGATGGCGTGCTCGATGGCGTCGGCGCCACCGTTGGTGAAGAACACGTGGGAGAACTCGCCCTGCGCCTGATCCACGATCTCCTTTGCCAGTTCACTGCGCACATCATTCGAGAACGCGGGGTTCTGGTTGGTGATACGGCTGGCTTGGTGCTGAATTGCCTCTACCAACTTCGGGTGCGCGTGACCCAGGTTGGCGCTCACGAGCTGGCTGCCCAGATCCAGGTAGCCGTTGCCCTGGTAATCGTAAATCCACGGGCCTTCGGCATAGCTAAGCGGCTGCGGGTTGATCTTTTCCTGCGCCGACCAGCTGTGGAAAACGTAGTTACTGTCGTTGTCGCGTACCTGTTGTTCTGCGGCTTGTGCTTCTTCGGTGCCGACGCCCACACGTGCGCCGTCGAAGGTAGTGAACTCGGTGATGTTAGGGGGGAATTCAGTCATTCTCCCAGGCTACTCCTCCGTGTCGTCGTCTTCAGACGCAAAGTCACTGAAACCGAAGCGCTTCAACCGTGCCCGGTCGGCGGCGGAGGAGGAGCTGGTGAGCTGCAGCAGCTCGTTGTAGATGCCACCACTGATCGCAAGTTCCGCGGGGGAGCCGACTTCGCAGACATGTCCCTTGTCTAGGGTGACGATCTTGTCAACGTCGGCAATTGTGGACAGGCGGTGGGCGATAACGATGGTGGTGCGTCCGACCATCAGCTCGTTCAGCCCGGCCTGCACCACGCGCTCGGCCTTGGTATCAAGCGCGGAGGTAGCTTCGTCGAGGATCAGCACCGGAGCGTCTTTTAGCATGGCTCGGGCAACGGCAATGCGCTGCTTTTGGCCTCCGGAAAGACGCAAGCCACGCTCTCCAATGAGAGTGTCGTACCCGTCCTTGAAGTGCATGATGAAGTCATGGGCGAAGGCGCGCTTGGCCACGTCCTCGATCTCCTGATCCGTGGCGTCGGGCTTTGCATAAGCGATGTTTTCCCGCACCGTGCCAGAAAACAGGGCAGGCTCCTGGAACACCACACCGACGGAGCTGCGCAGTTCGGCTGCCGTCATGTTGGCGACGTCCTTGCGGCAGACCCGGAGCTGTCCCTCGGTGGGGCGGTAGAGGCCTAGTAGGAGGTTAACGAGGGTGGATTTGCCTCCGCCGGATTCACCGACAAGTGCGACCTGATCACCCTTGTTTGCCTGGAAGCTGACCTGGTGGATGACAGGCTCGCCCTTGATGTATTCGAAGCTGACGTGATCGAAGTCGATTACCGGGCCATCTGCTGGAGCGGAAAGCTGCGGATGCACCGCATGATCCACGTCCTCCTGGGAGACCAGCATTGGTCCACCTGGGCGGGCGGCTTCCAGCAGGGGAGCAGTAGCCGAGGGCTCCTCCAGCTCCTCCATTGTTTTGAAGTACTCGCGAGAACCGGCGGCAGCGCGCTGGGCAGTATCGACCATCCAGCTCATCATTCCGGCAGGCTGGCGAGCCATCACTACGTATTGCAGCAGCAGCACCATGTCGCCGAGGCTGAAGTTGCCGTGGAGAGTGCGCCAGAACAGCATCAGATAGATGGCGAAGAAGATGATGTTCATCCCGCCCATGCGCAGAATGTCCATAAAGTGCCACCAGCGTGATTGTTCGCGGGTGAGCTGGATCGTATCGGCGAAGTGTTTTTGGAATAGCCGCAGCTCGCGCAGCTCGGAGACGAAGGACTTCACCACCTTCACCTGGCCGATGACCTCGGCGAAGCGCCCTTGGGCGACGTCGATGTGCTCGTTCTTTTCCTTTTCCCACACCATCCACTTCTTGGAGGTCAGCATCGTCAGATACAGATAAAGGGGGAAAATAAACGCCAGCAGCAAGGCCAGTGGCCAGTAATAGAGTGCGGTGATTACCAGGATCATGCTGACGGTGATCAGCATGGAAAAGAAGTTGTTGGCGAAGGATTTAATGAAATCCGTCAGACCCAGGATGGAGCGATCCAGCCGGGAGATGATTGTGCCCGTCACCTGCTTGTCGTAGTAGCCCTGAGGTAAGGCCAGCAGCTTGGCGTAATAACGGTTGGAAAGGATCTGCCGCATTCGCATCGCCATAACATCACCGAACCAGCCGCCGATGTTGTGGATGATGGTGTTGGCCAGCTCTACAGCCAGCAGACCGACGGCCAACCAGATGACGGTTTTTGTCGCATTCTCAATGGCAGCGTCGGAAGCCCCGCCGCCCCCGACGGTATCGACGATGGTGTCGGTGGCAAGCTTCACCAAGAAAGGTGTAGCCAAGGCCAGACCTGCGGTGACGATGCTGGTGATCATCACCACGATGTAGAAAGGCCAGAGTTCCTTCGTTGAGCGCAGGATGCGGCTAAAAGCTTTAATCACACCTTGCCAAGTTAATTGTTCACGTTGGCCTTAGCTAATTCAGCTAATTCGGTCTCAGCGAAATTCCCGATGCGGTCTAGAGCCTCGTTCAGGATTTCCCGGGAAGTACCGAAATTGATGCGCACATGGCCTGCACCTTGCGTGCCGAACATGGAGCCCTCGTTGAAGGCCACCCGCGCCCCTTCCAGCAGCTTCTTGCCTGGTTTTTCATTCAGTCCTGGAACATCGCGGAGGTCTACCCAGAGGAGGAAGCTGGCCTCGGGGCGGATGAACTTCGCGCCGGGAAGTACCTCTGGCAGTCGGCGCTCAAGCAGATCGAGGTTGCCCTGCAGATACTCCAGTTCGCTGGCCAGCCAAGCCTCGCCGTCTGTGTAAGCAGCCTCGGCGGCCACCTGCCCCAGGGTGGAAGCAGAGCCAGTACGCAGCGGGCTGACCTTAGCCATCACTTCGCGGTCGTCCGGGTTTGTAAAGATCATCTGGGCGCAGTGCAGGCCCGCGGTATTCCAGCCTTTCGACGTTGCCAGTACCGTCACCGTTACCCGTGCGGCGGTATCACTCAGCGACGCGAGGGGAGTGTGTTTGTGCGGTGCATAAACAACCGGTGCATGGATTTCGTCGGAGATCAGCCTCACGTCGTATTTGTCCGCCAGTTCCACCAGCTTCTCCAACTCTTCGGGGCGCCATGCGCGCCCCAGCGGGTTATACGGATTGCACACGATCAGCGCGCCCACGCCCGCAGGGTTCGCGGTGCTGGCAAAGGCCTTTTCCAGTGCGGCGAGGTCAAATGCCCACTCTTCAGTTCCCTGTTTCTCTACCTTGGTCATCGCGACCTCGACCTTCGGTCGGTTTACGGCACTTGGCACGTCGAAGAACGGGTGATAACTCGGCACGGGGACGATTACATCGGAGCCCTGTGGCGTCAATTCGTCAATGGCCGCTGCCACGCCTTTAACGACATCGGGTACTAGTCGCACCCATGCCGGGGCGATCTGCCAACCGAAGCGGCGATCCAGGAAGCCCGCTAGAGCCTTCTGTACCGAACCATTGCGGCGCTCGTAGCCGAAGTACTCGCGATCCACGCCCGCCTGGATGGTCTGCTTGACGGCGGGACAGGTGTCGAAATCGGTTTCGGCGACCCACAGGGGCAGTACGTCCTCGTCGTAGACGGTCCACTTCATTGTGCCGCGGGCGCGGAGAGTGTCGACGTCGTGGAAGGTGACGTCGTTGGGGGAGTGTGGGGAGCCCTGAGAGCCATTCTGGGGATCGGTGTTTGAGGAGGAAGCGTTCATGGCTATCCACCCTAGCACTCTAGACCGAGCTGTCTAGTATGGTTCTTGTTTTGCTAGCTAATTGTTCGGGTAGAGCTCCGGATAATCCTCACGGATATCCCGGTAAGCATCTTCGGCTACCTCACAGGTCACCTCACCGCGAGCAGACGCATCCGTATCGAAGCGCCGCACGTTTCGCTTCTTCCCATAGGTCTCCCACTCCGGATCCTCTCCGCGGGCGAAGCGCGCGACGATCCCGTGAAACTCCGTTGCCAGCGGTTGCAAGCGCTCGGGCGCGGATTCGCCGCAGAAATGCTTCACGGCTTTCGGGGAGACGTTGAGGGCGTCAAAAACCAAAGGCAGATCCGCGCAATGCCATGCCGATTGGCTCCCGTGAAACTCATAGGCCCAGGTCGTGTCGCGCTTCGCCTCCATGATCGCTACGGCCCAGCGCTTAATCATCGAATCCCCGATGGCCATGCCCATCGGATGCGGTGACGCCCATCGCGCCCGTGCCTGCAACGCTCGCTCAAAATAAAGAGCCACGAGCTTGGCAGCTTGCCGCACCAGCGGGTTCTTGGAACGCAACCTTCTGTCGACCGTACGGGCAGTGGGCATTTGCACAAACTCCTCGCGCAAGGTGCCGATCAAAAGGGGGATATCGCGCATCGCCTCGGGGCGGAAGGGGTATGGTCCCACAGCGCAGTCCGTGCCGTAGATCCGGGCATATCTACGGTATGCACGCTGCAATTGGGCAGAGGAAAGCCCGCCGAGGTGTTTCCTGGTCAGCGGGCCCCCGAGAACCGCTCGCGCCACATGTTCGCGGCGTGGCCAACCTACCCGTGGAAAGCCTGGGCTTAGGATCACGGCTCGATGCACTAGGTTGGTCGTGCGGGAGTTGCATAAGGTCCACGCTGCCAGTGCTCCGCCGGCGGACTGTCCCATCAAGGTCACTTGATTTGGATCACCCCCGAATGCAGAGATGTTGCTACGCACCCACTGCAAGGCGGCGACGATGTCCTCTGCCCCGCGGTAGTACTCCGGTTCGGTATTCGGGTCCGCAAAACCATCCACGTCGGCCGGGTGATCCTCGTCCAGTAGTGGCAAAAAGCCCTCCAGCCGGTAGCGGTAGTTCACGCTGACGAAAACACAACCATCCTCGGCAAAGCGAATTCCCTGGTACCACGGGTCATCAGCGTGCCCTTGCTCATAGCGACCACCGTGGATAAACACGATGACGGGCATGTTCGCGGTGGAACCAGGGGCGCTAGCCGGACAGGAGATAGATAGGGATTGGCGGGTTGAGGTGGTGGAGGAATGGGCGTCTAAAAAAGAAAAAGAAGGGGCAGTACCCGGTGGGGCGAAACGATCGCTTGCTGCATAGGGGATGGCTTGGAAGCGCAAGACGGAACCGACCCCGGAGTCAATGGCATAGCCGCGCACGGTGCCTTGATTGATGGCCACATCAACGTAATCCATGGCCTCCAGGTTAGAGTGGGAGACCATGGATTACCTCCAAAACGCTTCCGAACTGCCATATGAATTGCCGGACTTTGCAGCCATCAACCTCGCCGAGCTGGTGCCTGCCTTCCGAACCGCGCTGGACGACCATGCGGCGGAAATCGCAGCTATAGCGGATAACCCCGAGGAACCCACGTGGGAAAACACCGCGGAGGCATGGGAGGCATCTGGTCAGATGCTGCAGCGCGTGCTGGCCATCGCATTTAACTACGCTGGTACGAATGCCACCGACGAAGTGCGCGAGATCGAAGCGACGATAAGCCCCGAGTTGGCACGGCACTTCAGCGAAATCTGGCTGAACCGGAAGCTATGGGAGCGTATGTGCGCTTTGCCGACGCAGCCAGAAGGTAGCGAAGAAGAGGCTCTGCTGCGCGAGTTGAAAAAGCGCTTTATCCGCGGCGGCGCAGAACTAGACGACGAACAGCGCGCAACTCTGCGGGACATTGATACAAAGCTGGCCGAGCTGACCACTTCCTTTGGCGCGCAGCTCCAGACCGCCACTGAGTCAGCGGCGGTGCTGCTGACAGATGAGGCCGAAGTTGCGGGACTCAGCGCGGCGGATAAGGAGTACTTTGCCAAGGCTGCTGCCGAACGCGGGGAAGAGGGCTGGCTAATTCGCCTGGGGCTGCCGAGTGTCCAGCCAGTGCTGGAATCTCTCGATAACCCAGCAGCGCGCGCAAAGGTGCACGAAGCATCACTGAATCGCGCAGCCGGTGGCGGTAACGAAGAGACGCTACTGCAGATTGTTCGCCTGCGCGCCCAGCGTGCCGAACTATTGGGGTTCGCCAACCACGCAGAGTTCGTCGCCGCAGCAGAAACCGCAGGAAGCCTGGCCGCGGTCGAGGAGTTGCTCAACCAAGTGACGCCCGCTGCTGTGGCGAATGCTCAGGGTGAGTTCAAGCGAGCCGCAGACAAGATGGCTGTAGACACCATGGCCATCAGCGAAGCGGAAGGCGCGGCACACAGCGCGAACACAACGGGGCTCGGCGGAGCCGACTGGCCGTATTGGGATGCCAAGCTGCGCGCCGAGGAACTCGCCGTGGACGAAGCGGAGCTGAAGAAATACTTCCCGCTGGAGCAGGTGCTGGTGGACGGGGCCTTCTTCGCAGCCAAGCGTCTCTACGGCATCGACGTGCGCGAACGCCCCGACCTGGCCGGTTACGCGCCGGGTGTGCAGGTGTGGGAGGTTACAGAGGGCACAGAAGACACAACGGACACAGACGCGCCTGTTGGCATCGGCTTGTTGCTCACTGACATGTACGCCCGTCCCACGAAACGCGGCGGCGCGTGGATGAACTCTTTTGTTGAGCAGTCCAACCTGCTTGGCCAGGCTCCGGTGGTGGTCAATGTTATGAACATTGCCGAGCCCGCCGAAGGCGAGCAAGCACTGCTGACTCTGGACGAGGTGCAAACCGTGTTCCACGAGTTCGGCCACGCCCTGCACGGGTTGCTGTCCGACGTGCGTTACCCCACCCTCTCTGGCACGAACGTGCCCCGCGACTTTGTGGAATTTCCCAGCCAGATCAACGAGAACTGGGCTCTGGAGCCTGCCGTGCTGCGCAACTACGCCCGCCACGTGGACACCGGGGAGGTCATCAGCGACGAGTTCGTCGCTGCCATCCGCGCACAGGCCAAGTGGGGGCAGGGCATGGCCACGACCGAGTTCCTGGCTGCCTGCTGGCTGGATCTGGCTTGGCACAAGCTCTCCGCAGCGGAGGCGGAAAAGCTTGCCGCCACCGATGATGCATCTGCACAGGTTGAATCCTTCGAGGCCGAAGCGTTGGAAAATGCTGGGGTGGATGTCAACGGAGCCCTTGCCCCGCGCTATCGTTCCACCTACTTCAACCACATTTTCGCTGGTGGCTACTCGGCAGACTATTGGAGCTACCTCTGGGCTGAGGTGCTGGACGCGGATGGTTTCCAAGCGTTCATCGACACCGGCGCCGCGGTCGGGGAGTCCAACGCTGGGGATCACGGCGCTGGGGATGCCGACACCACCACCGACCTCGATGCAGACGATGTCCGCTTCGCGGGCGAACGCTTCCGTCGCATCATTCTTTCGCGCGGTGCCAGCATCGACTTCGAGGATGCATTCTGGATGTTCCGTGGCCAGCAGCGAAGTGTGCAGCCGCTTCTGCAGCGCCGCGGACTGAGCCAGGGGTAGGCGTCACAAATGATGGAATGGCTGATCAACGCGCCGGTATGGATCCAAACACCGCTGGTTTTCCTGGCGCTATTCGTTGTTTGCGCGGTGCTGGCCTTAATATGGCAGATGATTGCGCTGCGGATTTTCCCCTCCAACGCGGAGGAAGATCGCGTGCACGGTGCGCTTTCCCCCCGCGAATTGTGGGCAAGCCGCAGTAGCGCGCCACTGCCGACCGAGGCAGGTAGCACGACAGACGAAGAACACACTCGCAGGCAGGAGGATTAACCAGCTATGAAACACCACTCCAAGGTGCGCCAGGCTCTGGCATTGCTGCTGGTTCTACTGCTCGTAGCCTGGCTAGCAACCAGCTTCTTTTAGTCTTCACCGCGCGTAGCGGCCAGTACCTCGCGCGCCAGCGGCATGTCCGCCAGATCCTCCACCAGCACCGGATTGCCCTGCCCATCACACAGCGGCACACGCCAATTCGGGTAAAGATCCTGCGTAGTGCCCGGCTGGTTTTGTGCACGCACATCGCCGACCAAGTCCACCAAGGCCGCGTAACGCAACAGCGAAGGCGTCTGTGCAATATAGCGGTGCATGGCGCGCAGGATATAGGACACATCCGGGCGGCGTTCCCGACCGTGCCGGGGATCGTCCAACTCCTGGCGCAGCTCGTTCAGGAAGTACTCCTCGCACTCCATGCCATGGAAGGCACCGTGGCGGGCGATGGTACCCAGTACGTCGACCTGCCATGCCGCATCCTCCGCAAACTCGTCGTCCGAGCTGCGGGTTAGCACACCTAATTCCTCGCGCAGGTCGATGTGTCCGCCGCGCAGATAGCTGGCGGTGGGCGGCAGGTCGTGTGTAGTCACGGAGGTCAGGCAGGTACGGCGGTAAGCGTCTGGTGACTTCGCCCCGTTGGCGTCGCCTTCAAACCACACGATCGAAGTGCCCATCACGCCACGGCTGGCCAGGTAGTCCTGTACCCATGGCTCAAAAGTTCCCAGATCCTCACCCACGACTACAGCACCGGCGCGGTGGGCTTCCAAAACCAGCGCTCCGACCAGCGCCTCATGGTCGTAGGTGACGTAGGTACCCAGGGTGGGCGATTCCATCCGTGGGATCCACCACAGGCGGAAAAGCCCCAGAACGTGGTCGATGCGGATACCGCCGGCAGTGCGCAGGATGGTGCGCAGCATGTCGCGCCAGGGGCGGTAGCCTTCCTCCGCCAGCTTCCACGGATGCCACGGTGGCTGGGACCAGTCCTGGCCTTGTTGGTTGTAGCCATCCGGCGGCGCACCCACGCTAGCGCCCGGCGCCAGCACGTCCGCCAGAATCTGAGCGTCCGCGCCACCGGGGTGCACGCCCACGGCCAGATCGGCCATCAGGCCAATGCTCATATTTTCGGTGAGGGCATTTTGCGCGTGCAGCTCCTGCTCCTGGCAAAGCATCTGCATCCAGGCGAAGAACTCGCTGGTTAGGGCTGGATCATTAGCGGCGCGCTCGCACCAGTTCGCAAAGCCGACTATTCCTTCACCTTCTCGTTCGATGAAGCTGCGTAGTTGTTCAGCACGGTCGTCGCCGATGCCTGCGGTGTACAGCAGGTGCAGGGCCTTGATTTTGGACGCCACTACGGGGTCTCGCTCCAATAGATCAGCGGAGTGGTTGCGCTTCTTCAGCGGGGCGGCAAGCTCCGCAATTGTTGCGTGCAGCTCGGGGTGTGCAGCGTACTCCGGCGTGTTTTCTACCCGGATGTAGATCGGGTTGGTGTAGCGGCGAGTGGTAGGCAGGTAGGGGGAATCCTCCACCGGGGGAGCAGCCTCCGCCGCGTGCATGGGGTTCACCAGCACAAAGTCCGCTCCGCCGAGTTTCTGCAGGGATTCCCCCAAAGCTTCCAGAGTGCCGTAGTCGCCGACGCCCCACGCATCCTTGTCGCGCAGAGAATATAGCTGTGCCATGACACCTGTTCGCGGCGCGTCAGGCAGTTCCAGGGATTGAGGCGAAACCAGCAAGGTGGAGCGTGCCTGAGTGGATTCAGCCTGGGCGGTGATTTCGTGCCAGCCTGCGGGGAGGGCAGGCATCTGGAAGGTGGCGGTGCCGAAAGTTGTCGGGTTGGCCTCACTGCCCACTGTGATGGGATCTACCCACTCGTTGAGCTGTTCGAGGTCAATGCTCTCGCCCTCTTCGGTGTGGATTTGAACCTGTAGGGATTCGCCGTCGATGCAGTGGACATGTAGGGTGCGGGGCCGGTCTGCAATGGCGGTGATGGTGGGGGCGATCATGCGGCTATAGCGGGAGCGCAGTAGATCCTCAGTGGCGGCTTGAACTGCACTTTCGGTGAGATCCGAGGCATTCTCGGGCAGATTCAGACCTAATTCGCGCAGAGCGAAGAGAACCGTGCTGCTCGCCACCTCCACTCGCTGGCCGTTTTGGCCGATGTACCAGGTGGCTACGCCGCATTCGGCGGCCAATTCGTTGAGAATTGCATTGACGTCGGAGGCGTTTGTTCCGCCGGGTTCCACAGAGCTAGTCACATCTGCCATTGTGCAGGGTAAGAGGCGCTTCTTCCACTCTTTTTCGTAAGAACACCTAGAGGCACCTGGAGGCACCAACTGGAGGCACTAAAGGGGAAACAAGCGCGTTCGCTTATATGCGCCCCTAACTGCGCCTGTAGGTAAACCCGTCGTTGTGCCTGTAGTGTGACGGGGTATTTTTATAAAGGTTCAGCGTGATACACACCACTCATATATGGTTGTAGAAGTATTAATCACGTAGAGCGCGTGGGTTCTCCACCTCGAGATTATGCCCGCGTTTCGCGTAAAAACCCAGGTCAGGCAACTGTCAGGATATGAGCAAAGGGAGCAGCATGACGGAGTACACCTCTGAGGCCCTATATACGATCGACGAGCACGAGACCTGCCTCTCGGCAGTGCGTGATCTTGGAACACAGTCCCCAGATGGGGTGCTCTTCAAGCGTCCGCTGAACTTCGAATGGGTAGACGTTACCGTTGCCGACTTCCTGGATGATGTTTACTCCGTAGCCAAGGGTCTGGTTGCCAACGGCGTAGAAGTTGGCGATCGCGTGGTCATCATGTCCGACACCCGCTATGAGTGGACCGTTTTGGACTACGCCATCTGGGCCGCCGGTGCGATCACCGTGCCGATCTACCCCTCGTCTTCCACCTCCCAGTGTGAGTGGATTGTAGGGAACTCCGGCGCCAAGTTCGCCATTGCAGAAAAGTCCGGCCACTTCACTCGCCTGTCCACTTTCGTCAAGGATGGCGACCGTCCAGAAGGCGATACCTCCGCGCACCTTAACCGCGTGCTGGAGATCAACAGCGGTGCCATCGACATCCTCGTGAACGACGGTAAGGAAGCCGGCATCCAACAGGACGTGTTGGAGGAGCGCATTGCCAACACTCGCGATTCGGATGTCGCCTCCATCGTTTACACCTCCGGCACCACGGGTCGCCCAAAAGGCTGCAAGCTGACCCACCACAATTGGCTGGCAGAAGCCCGCGCTATCCTGACCCACCCGGTGGGTCGTGCCGCCGCATTCGGTTACCGCAAGCTGACCTTCCTGCCGCTGGCTCACGTGTTCTCTCGCGCTATGGCACACGCTGCCACCGTCGGCGGGGCAACCCAGACGCACTGGAGCGACATGAGCACCCTCGTTGCGGAGTTCCAGCGCACCAAGCCGAACCTGATCTGCTCTGTGCCGCGCATCTTTGAAAAGGTGCACGCGGGAGTGAAGTCCAAGGCCACTGAAGGTGGTGGCGTCAAGGCCAAGATCTTCAACTTCGCAGAACGCGCCGCAGTCGACTACTCGCATGCTCTCGACACCGACGAGGGGCCGACGCTAAAGCAGAAGATCAACCGCGCAATTGGCGACAAGCTGGTCTACTCCAAGGTTCGCGAGGCCATGGGCGGCGAGCTGGACTACGCCATTTCCGGCGGTTCTGCGCTCAACCCGGAACTCATGCACTTCTTCCGTGGCGTAGGCCTGAACGTTTACGAGGGCTACGGCCTGACCGAGTGCACTGCCGCTGCCTGCACCAACTTCGCCCCGGACAACATCATCGGCACCGTCGGCCGCCCGCTCGGTGGCATCACAGTGAAGATTGCCGAGGATGGCGAGGTTTTGCTGAAGGGTGACATGGTCTTCGCCGGTTACTGGGAAAACGAGGAGGCCACCGCCGAGTCCTTCGACGAGGATGGCTTCTACCGCACCGGTGACCTCGGCAAGCTGCTGCCCACCGGCCACCTAAAGATCACGGGTCGCAAGAAGGAGATCATCGTCACCGCCGGCGGCAAGAATGTCTCGCCCGGCCCGATGGAGGATATCCTGCGCTCCGCTCCGCTGATCTCCCAGGCCATGGTTGTCGGCGACGACCAGAAGTTCGTTGGCGCCTTGATTTCCTTGGACGAGGAAGCCGTCAAGAAGTGGAAGGAAAACAACGGCATTGCCGAAAACGTTTCAATCCGCGAGCTGGCAAAGAACCCGGTCCTGCGCTCCGAAATCCAGGACGCGATCAACGAGGCTAACTCCACCGTCTCCCACGCAGAAGGCATTAAGAAGTTCCGCATCGTCCACCGTGACTTCACCGAGGACAAGGACGAAGTGACCCCGTCGCTGAAGCTAAAGCGTTTCGTAGTTGCCAAGAACTTCGCCGACGATATCGCATGGATCTACAACTCAAAATAAGTTAAGAAATCCGCCCTAAGACACCGGCCACGCCTCCGCGCGCGGTCGGTGTTCGTGTTTTAAAGTTGTCTGCGGTATTAACCGAAACATGGGCTTTGACGGGCTCGGGGAGAGGAGAACGCGTGCACTACGATGCTGCCCTGCGCGTTCGCGAGCTCACCCAAAATATCTATGACATCGGTGACGAGATCGCCGACCACATCAACCATGTCTCCCAGGCCATAGCCGATTGGGATGCCGACCTGGTCGAGGATTGTCTCCTTGAATTGGAAGAGATCGTCGCGGAAGGGCGCGCCGAAGTCCGCCCTGGTCTCTCCGAACTCAACGGTCTGCGTCAGGCTTTCGTCTCTGGCGTGCGGGCGGGCAGCATGTCGGGCATCACGCGCTCCCGCACCCCGCGTACCCTCGCCAGCACTACTAGTGGAGACTATCCGCACCCCGGGCGCACGCTGAGCTTCATGCACAAAAAGCCCGGTACGTCTGCTGCGTCGGCTCGTCGTTCTTTTGATGACGCCACCACCTCCGCCGCCTCCCACTCCAGTGCCGCGCAACGTTCCTTTGGGACGGAGGATGCCGAGGTATCTGCCGACCAGGCTCCAGCGACGATGGCCTCTACCGCTTCCTGGCGCATGTGGCTGCGCGAACGAGCCGAGCACATCCGCGCGGATCTGCGTGAGGTGGAAGAGTGGGTGATCAACCAGACCCAGTGTGCTTTGGAATCGCAGTCCGTTTTGCTTCCTCAGGTGTATGTAAAGGCGGAACAGCGCACGATCGAACTGGCAGCCAAGTGGCGTGAAGTGATTGCTCGCCAACCGGAGTTGGCTGCGGGGATGCGCGGTGAAGCTCCGCCGGAGTTTTTGGAAGAACGCGCGCGAATCGAGGAGATCGTTGGCCGTCTACAGCGCCGCAAGCGCGGCACTGCTGTGTAGTTTTACCTGACCACGTGACCACTGGTGCGAGCCAAGTAGACTCGCACAACATGCACGGCCTTTATATTCACGTTCCTTTTTGCTCCACCCGCTGTGGCTACTGCGACTTCAATACCTACACGCCACAGGAACTCGGCGCGGCTGATGGCAATACCATCCCCGGCTATTTGAATGCGTTGGAACGCGAGCTAGAGATCGCCGCTGAAGTGTGGGATTATCCCGGCGAGGTACAGACCGTATTCTTCGGTGGTGGCACGCCATCCATGCTGGGGCACGAGGGTCTGACCCGCGCACTGGACGCGGCTCGTCGCACGATCGGATTGGCGGCGGATGCTGAGGTCACTACAGAAGCCAACCCGGAATCCACCAGTCCGGAGTTCTTCGTGCAGCTGCGGGAGGCTGGCTTCAACCGCATTTCCTTAGGCATGCAGTCCGCCGTAGGACATGTACTGAAAGTGCTGGAACGCCAACACACCCCAGGGCGGCCTATTGTGGCCACACGGGAGGCTAAACAGGCGGGCTTTGAGCACATCAACCTGGACGTTATCTATGGCACTCCCACGGAGACGGATGAGGACTTAAGCCGTACCCTCGACGCGGTGCTGGAGGCTGATGTTGACCACGTTTCCGCCTATTCCCTCATTGTCGAAGACGGCACGGCCATGGCCCGGAAGGTGCGCCGTGGTGAGTTGCCCGCCCCGGGCGAGGACACCCTTGCGGATCGTTATGACGCCATCGATTCCCGTCTGCGGCAGGCCGGCTTTTCCTGGTACGAGGTTTCGAACTGGGCGAAGCCAGGCGGGGAGTGCCAGCACAACCTGATCTATTGGCGTTCCGGACAGTGGTGGGGTGCAGGCCCCGGCGCCCACGGATGTGTGCAGCTGCGCGGGGAGAAGCACAGCGAATCTGGCTTGGTGAGGCTAGTGAATGCGAAACGTCCGGCGACCTATTGGGAAGGGTTGCTGGCTGAGAACGAGGGGGCGTCAACAACAAAGGACGGCCTGCCCGTGCCCGGGTCGGTAGTGACCACCGAGCGCCTAAGCAACGCAGATCTGCGTACCGAACAGGTGATGCTGCGGCTCCGCCTGGCCGAGGGACTGGCGCTGACCGAACTGGCGGGGAGCCAGGGAAACGCCGAGCTGGAACAGGTAATCGAGCGCTATACGGGCCTGGGCCTGCTAGATAAACGCGGTGAGCGCCTAATATTGACGGATAAAGGGCGCTACCTAGCCGATGGAATCGTCACGGATATCGTGCTGGCGCTCGGGCTATAAACGCCACACAAGCTCACAGAAGGGGTGAAGAACATGTCCAGCGGAACGGAACACAGAAGAAACCAGGTGCTGCGGGCGATTGTTAGCGACTTCATCGCCTCGCACGAGCCGGTGGGTTCGAAGATGCTGGTGGATAGGCACCAGTTGGGGGTTTCCTCCGCCACGATCCGCAACGATATGGCGGTGCTGGAAGCTGAGGGGTATATCACGCAACAGCATGCCTCCTCCGGGCGCATCCCCACTGTGAAGGGGTACCGTCGTTTCGTCGACGGCATCCATGAGGTCAAGCCGTTGAGCACGCCCGAGAGGCGTGCCATCCTGGATTTCTTGGAACACGGTGTGGACCTGGAGGATGTGCTGCGCCGCAGTGTGCAGCTACTTTCGCAGCTCACCCGCCAGGTGGCGGTGGTGCAGATGCCGGATCTACGGCGCGGGCGGGTAAAGCACTGCGAGTTGGTGAAATTGGGTAGCCACCGCATTCTGCTGGTGCTGATTACCGACACGGGCCGCGTGGATCAGCGCAATGTCGACCTGGGCCAACCGATAAGCGATGACGACCTGCCACGCTTACGCGATCTGGTGAACTCCGCGATGGTGGGGCGCACCCTCGACGATGCATGCACAAACATTGCCGCCCTAGCCAGCGAAGCCAAGGGCAACAGTATGCCGGAAGAGCTGCGGGACGTGGCGCTCGTGGTGACGACCGTGCTGGTGGAGACGCTGCTGGAGCGTCCGAACGACCGCCTGATTTTGGCGGGTACCCCGAACCTTATGCGCACGTCCGAACTGAGCCCCGTGGTGGAGGCTCTGGAGGAGCAGGTCGTGGTGCTTAAACTGCTGAACAGTGTGCGCGACCTCCAGGTTCAGGTGAGTATCGGTGAGGAAAACGAAGATGAAGAACTGCGTGGCGCTTCGGTCATTTCCGCCGGGTATGGCAACGCCAACGCGGTGCTCGGTGGCATGGGCGTGGTGGGGCCGACACATTTGGACTACTCGGGCACGATTTCCTCGGTGACAGCAGTGGCGCACTACGTCTCGCGGATTTTGAGCGAGGAGTAGGAATAGTAGACTGGTGCAGTTGGTTTAGAACAAAAGACTCAGTAAACACGCGAAAAGGACCCGCTCAACGTGGCTCGAGATTATTACGGAATCCTCGGTGTGGATCGCGACGCTACGGACGCCGAAATTAAAAAGGCGTACCGTCGCCTGGCGCGCAAGTACCACCCGGACGTTAACCCTTCGGAGGAGGCCGCGGAGAAGTTCCGTGAGATCTCCCTTGCCCAGGAGGTATTGACGGACCCGCAGAAGCGTCAGATCGTGGATGCGGGCGGTGACCCGGAGGAGCAAGGCTTTGGCCAGCCAGGTGCCGGCGGATTCGGCGGTTTCGGGGGCGGTGGCCTGGGGGACATCTTCGACGCATTCTTCGGCGGGGGTGGCCAGCGCGGGCCACGCGAGTCCCGCGTACGCCGCGGCAACGACGCTTTGGTGCGTATCGAGGCCACGTTGGAGGAAATCTACTCTGGCATTGATCGCGACATCACTGTGGAGACCGCTGTGCTGTGCGATGTCTGCGATGGCACTGGTTCGGCCTCCAAGTCCGCGCCGGTGACTTGCCCCACCTGCCAGGGCGCAGGCGAGGTGATGGAACTACAGAACTCTATGCTGGGGCGCGTGCAGGTTCGTCGCGCGTGCCACCGTTGCGCCGGCACAGGCGAAATCATCAAGGATCCGTGCGAAAACTGTGCGGGGGACGGCCGCGTGCGCGACCGCCAGACCCTCAAGGTTTCCATTCCCGCTGGTATTTCCGACGGCATGCGCCTTCGCATGAGCGGCAAGGGCGAAGTAGGACCGGGCGGCGGCCCTGCTGGCGATCTCTACGTGGAGGTGCACACTTCTGAGCACCCGTACTTCATCCGCGAGTCCGATGACCTGCACGTCAACCTGCAGGTGCCAGCTGTGGAAGCTGCACTGGGTACGTCGGTAGAGGTCAAGCTGCTGGATGACTCCATTACCACCGTTGATATCGCAGCCGGCACCCAACCGGATGCCACCATCCGCCTATCGGACAAGGGCATGCCCCACCTGCGCCGCGAGGGCCACGGGTCGCTGATCGCCCACGTGGAGGTCATGATCCCCACCGACCTGAACCACAAGCAGCGCGACCTGCTGGAAAAGCTGCGCGAAGCGAGCAACCAGCACGCCGGTGTGACCACCAAGGACGCATCAGACAGCGGGTTCTTCTCCCGCCTGCGCTCGAAGTTTGGCCGCTAACCCATGACGGACCCGGTGTTTATCCACCCCACCCCGGAGCCCGTCGCCACGGGCGATCGCTTTCGCCTGACTGGTGCGGAGGCAAAGCACGCCTCCGTTAAACGCCTGGAGGTGGGCGAGGGGTTGGTCGTCACCGATGGCACCACCCGTGCAGTTCAGGGTTCTTTTCTTGGTGACGCCACCGTGGAGGTCACCGGCATTCTCGACCTTCCCGCCCCACACCCGCGGGTGACGGTGGTGCAGGCAATTCCCAAATCCGACCGGGCGGAGTTGGCGGTGGATTTGATGGTGCAGGCGGGCGCGGATCGAATTGTGCCGTGGGCAGCCCGGCGGGCGATTGCCAAGTGGGACGGCAAGGAGGCCAAGGCGCACGCAAAGTGGGAGAATGCAGCGCGCGCAGCGGCGAAGCAGTCCCGTCGCTTGCAGATTCCAGAGGTCACCGGCCTGGTGCGCAGCCCGCAGGAGCTGGCACAACTGCTGGGACTGACTGAGTCTGCCGTCGACTCTGCCGTGGATTCTGCAGCCACGACGCGGGTGTTGGTGCTGCATGAAGAGGCCACCGAACCGCTGCCAGCTGTGGTGCAGGCAGCGATGGCTGAAACCGGCGCCGCTGGAATTGGAATCACAGAGACCGGCTCAGTAACAGAGCTGGCTCTGGTTGTCGGTCCGGAAGGTGGTATTAGCCCGGAGGAGCTTAAAGAGTTTGCAGACTTGGGTGCGGTGCCGGTTCGCCTGGGTCCAGAGGTTCTGCGCACCGCAACAGCCGCAGCAGTAGCCCTGGGCGCCATCGGCGCTGTCACTGAGCGTTGGCGGTAGGATCTATACACATGACTCCTACAAACTCCGTGAGGTCGCCACGCCCCCGCGTAGCCAGCTCCACAGTGGAGCTAGACCCGGATTCTGTCGTAGGCGTCGCTGGCCCGGCAGATGAGAATCTGCGGGTGCTGGAGCACGCCTTTGAAGCAGACATCCTCACCCGCGGCAATCGCGTGACCATCCGGGGCGAGGCCTCCGAGGTCTCCCAAGCCCGCCGAGTGCTGCAGGAGATGATCAACCTGGTGGAACGCGGCCACGTTGTGGATCCTGCGGCCACCAAGCGCGCGATCACGCTGGTGGAAAAACAGGCTCCGGCGCTGGTTTCCAGCGGTGACATGGCTCCCATTGTCTCCTACCGTGGCAAGGCGGTGCGCCCGAAAACTCCCGGACAGCGGGAGTATGTGGAAGCCATTGATGAGGACTCCATCGTTTTCGGCATCGGCCCGGCCGGTACCGGTAAGACGTATCTGGCGATGGCCAAGGCGGTGCAGGCCCTGCAGGCCAAGGACGTTAATCGCATTATCTTGACCCGCCCGGCCGTGGAGGCAGGGGAGAAGCTAGGTTTTCTGCCCGGTACGCTGAGCGACAAAATCGACCCATACTTGCGCCCACTGCACGATGCTCTGCGGGAGATGGTGGATCCCGAGACGATCCCGCGGTTGATGGAAACAGGCGTGATTGAGGTGGCACCACTGGCCTACATGCGTGGTCGCACCCTCAATGATTCCTTCGTGGTCTTGGACGAAGCTCAGAACACCACCCCGGCGCAGATGAAAATGTTTCTCACCCGCTTGGGCTTTGGCTCCAAGATGGTTATCACCGGCGACCTCAGCCAGGTGGATCTGCCGAATCGCCAGGAGTCTGGTTTGAAGGTTGCCCGCCAGGTGCTCACCGGGGTGGATGGCGTATCGATCATTAACCTGGATTCCGACGACGTGGTGCGCCACCGGTTGGTTTCCAAGATCGTGGAGGCTTACGGCACCTACGAGATGGAAAATGAAATCTAGCAGCGGGACACACAAGCACCGAGAGGCAAGCATCCATGAGCATCGAAGTTTTTAATGAATCCGGCCGGGGCGAGGTCAACGAGGAAGAGCTGATTGACGTTGCTCGCTACGCACTGTGGACTCTCGACGTCCACCCAGCTGCCGAGCTATCCATCCACATAGTTGATCTTGAAACCATCGAGGATCTGCACGTCCGTTGGATGGACCTGCCCGGTCCTACCGATGTGATGAGCTTTCCTATGGACGAATTGACGCCAGGTTGGGGTCGCAAAGATGCCGCGGAACCCTCCCCGGCGATGCTGGGGGACATCATGCTGTGCCCCGACTTCGCTGAGGGACAAGCCACCCGCGCGGGTCACTCCTTGGCCCACGAGCTGGACCTCCTCACCGTCCACGGTGTGCTGCACCTGCTGGGCTTCGACCACGTCACTCCCGACGAGGAACAGAAAATGTTCGCGCTGCAGAACGAGATTCTGGCGAATTGGTACGACTCCCAGGAAGAACGCGGGGTGCATTTCGCTCCGAAACCGACGGGTGCTGGGGCGTTCCCCAGCGCAGCGGACCGCGACGATACACAGAAATAGGAAGTTCTAGAAACTCTTAGTGATGATCGACATCCCCTTATCCATCCCCTTCGCAATCCTCGCGCTTTTCCTCGGCGGTGTGCTGTCGCTGGTGGAAACCGCTGTTTCTTCTATTTCCCCCGCACGGGTGGAAAACCTGGTGAAGGAGGATCGCGCGGGGGCGCCCAGGCTGGAGCGAGTGTTGGAGGGGCGTGCCGGGCATATCAACCTGCTCGTACTGTTGCGCACCATCTGTGAGGTTTCTGGTGCGGTGCTGGCAGCCTCGGCGTGTGTGACGCTCATGGGATCGCGCAACTGGGCTTTCGCCACGGCCATTCTGATTGTCACGTTGCTGACATTCATCCTGATCGGCGTGCTTTCCCGCACCCTTGGCCGTCAGAACCCGTACACCATCAGCCTGGCCACCGCTCCGATCTTGTTGGGCGTATCCAAGCTGCTGGGGCCCATCGCCAAGCTGTTGGTGCGGACCGGTAATGTGCTGACGCCCGGTCGGGGCTTCCGCGATGGCCCCTTCGTCTCGGAAATCGAGCTGCGCGAGATGGTGGACATTGCGTCGGAACGCGGCGTGGTGGAGCTCGACGAACGGCGCATGATCCAATCCGTCTTTGATCTCGCCGACACTTCGGCGCGTTCCGTGATGGTGCCGCGACCGGAGATGGTCTGGATCGAAGCGGATAAAACGGCTGGCCAGGCCACTAGTTTGTGCGTGCGCACCGGGCTTTCCCGTCTGCCGGTGGTGGGCGAGGACGTGGATGACATTGTGGGCGTCATTTACCTCAAAGACCTCATCGCAGAGACCTATCACATGTCCGATGGCGGTAATTCCAAGCTAGTGAAGGACTGCATGCGACCGGCAGTATTCGTGCCCGATTCCAAGAAGTTGGATGATCTGCTGGAGGACATGCAGCGCGATCAGGTGCATATCGCCATGCTGATCGACGAGTACGGTGCGGTAGCCGGGTTGATCTCTATTGAGGACATTTTGGAAGAGATCGTCGGCGAAATCACCGACGAGTACGACCTGACGGAGCAAGCTCCCATCGAACCGTTGGAGGACGGCAGCTACCGGGTACAGGCGCGCCTTTCCTTAGAGGAGCTGGAGGAACTCTTCGAGGATGTGGAGTTCAGCGAGGAACAGCACGGGGAAGTGGAAACGGTCTATGGACTCGGCGCATTTGAGCTGGGCAGGGTGCCGATTCCTGGGGCGGAAATTTCCACCGCGGGTTTGCATTTCCGTTATGAGGGTGGGCGCAATCGCCGAGGACGTGTGAAGATCCGCTCTGCAGTGGTTTACCGCGAACAGCCGGATGGAGCGGAGGGCCGCGTTGGTGAAGCTGGGGAGGGAATGGCTGTGGCGGCGTCGCACCTCAACGCGTCCCATGACGACAGCGTTAGCGATAAAGACCAGGGATAAGGGATACTTGATGACCATGAACGATCCTTATATCCCCGAAGACCCCTTCGACCCGGCTGCGGGCATGCCGGAAGGCGCTGGCGTGGCGCCGGAGGAGATGCAGGTACCGGAGGAATACCGCGCGCCGGAGGGCTTCCGCTCCGGGTTTGTGAGCTTTGTAGGCCGCCCGAACACTGGCAAGTCCACACTGACAAATGCGCTGGTGGGGGAGAAGATCGCCATCACTGCGAACCAACCGGAGACCACCCGCCACCCCATCCGTGGCATTGTGCACCGCGACGACGCACAGATCATCCTGGTGGATACCCCCGGTTTGCACCGTCCGCGCACGCTGCTTGGTGAGCGGTTGAATGAGGTGGTTAAGGAGACGTACTCGGATGTCGATGTGATTGCGATGTGCGTACCCGCGGACGAGAAGATCGGCCCCGGGGATCGCTGGATTGTGGACGCCGTACGCAATGTCGCGCCGAAAACCTCGCTGATCGGTGTGGTCACCAAGCTGGACAAGGTCTCCAAGGATCAGGTCGGTGCCCAACTGTTGGCATTGCACGAGCTTTTGGATGGGGCGGACGTAGTGCCGGTTTCCTCCACCAAGCAGGTGCAGCTAGACGTGCTTCTCGATGTGCTGCGTGACAAGCTCCCCGAGGGGCCGAAGTTCTACCCGGACGATCACGTGACCGACGATGACCGGGATACTCGCATGGCGGAGCTGATCCGCGAGGCGGCGTTGGAAGGGTTACACGACGAATTGCCGCACTCCGTGGCGGTGCAGATTGAGGAGGTCGTGCCTAATCCCCAGCGTGAAGGTGTGCTGGATGTGCACGCTGTGATCTACGTGGAGCGCGAGGGGCAGAAGTCGATCCTGCGTGGCAAGGACGGGCGGCGCCTGTCTCGCATCGTCCACCGTTCACGACTGGAGATCGTGAAGATGCTGGACCAGAACATCTACTTGGACGTGCATATCAAGGTTGCGAAGAACTGGCAGTCTGACCCGAAGCAACTGGGGCGGATGGGTTTCTAGCGTCCCGCTTGATCCTCAACTTGTTCCTCAGCGGTAGAAGCAAAATTGCGATAGCGTGAAAGCCTCGAGCGCTGAAATCTATTTTTTGGGCTCGACTTAAAACTATTTCGAATGACTTGCGCTGCGAGCTATTACCCAAGACAGCTCGCGCGCTAAGAGGAAAGGCTACTCGTGACGACTCCGTCTAACCCCTACGGCTCTGAAGGCTCCGGCAAGCACTCCGCGGACGGTGCCGCAAACAACGGCGCTGGCTACAATGCGGCTGGACAAGACCAGACTCAGGATCTTGGCCAGGGTGGCCAGAGCTACGGCCAGGACTACGGCCAGCCATTTGGGCAGGATTCCACCCAGGCATATCCACAGGGTTCCTACGAGCAGAGCGCACCGGGCGCCTATGACCAGTACGGTCAGCAGAATCCGCAGGGTGGATTCGGCCAGGACTCGAATGCTAATAACTGGGCCGCTTACCCGAACCAGACCATCGCGAACTCGACAGGTGCCGACAAGGACGGATTCTTCTCCGCACTATTTGATTTCAGCTTTACTCGCTATGTCACCCCATCCGTCGTGAAGGTGCTGTACACCCTGCTGATGATCGTCGTCGGCCTGTTCGTGGTGCTGGCCATCATTGGTCTCCTGGCCGCTATGGCCCAGGATTCCTCGTCGATCCTCCTCGTGATCATTGCACTGCCGCTGGTTATCCTTGGTGCCATTGCCTGGCTGGCGTTCTACCGCGTCGGACTGGAGGTCGCCGTTTCCATCATCCGTACTGCACAGTCGGTGCAGTCCATCGACGAGCGGCAGGCGCGTAACTCCACCATCGGGAGCTAGCAGATGAAGAACGAATCCTTCTTTTCCGCACTCTTCGACCTGGGGTTTACTAAATACGCATCCAAGTCGTTCATGCGAGTTCTGTACATCATCGCAATCGTCATTGTCGTATTGTGGGTGGTGTTGGCACTGCTGACCACGTGGACAGACATTGTCCCCTCCTCGACTGCGGGGCAGGAAATGAACTTTGAGGATACTGGCACGAATGGCGACACGGATTCCGAGAATTCCGGCGGGCTTCTCGTAGTTCAGAATCTCGTCAGAACCGCAATCATTTTCGTCCAAGCGGTTATCAACCTTGCGGTTATCCGCATGACGCTGGAGATTGTCGTCGCACTGGTCAACACGGCTGCCGCTTGGGGTCGCATCAAGCAGCGGGGTCTGCCGGCCTAACGCTATACTTGCTCTTTATGAGTAGAAGGTCTCGTCCCAGCTTTCGGGACGAGGCCTTTGTGCTTCGCACATACAAATTGGGTGAGGCCGACCTGATCCTCGTTCTGCTGACAAAGGAACACGGCCTGGTACGCGCTGTAGCGAAGGGAATCCGTAAAACTCGCTCCCGTTTCGGTGCCCGGCTGGATCGCTTTTCCCGCGTTGATGTGCAAATTTACCCCGGGCGCACGCTGGCAAACATCACCGACGCCGAGACCGTCGCCACCTATGCTTCGCCGATCGTCGCAGATGTTGATCGCTTTTACGCGGGCGCGGCGATGCTGGAGATGGCTCAGGTCTTCTCCGCTGAACCCTCTTCGTCAGACTCGATCTTTGTGCTTTTGGACGCCGCACTCCAGCAGCTCACCACCTCCGATCTACCTCCAATTTGCGTAGCCGACGAGTTCGTTTTGCACGGGCTTGAGATCGCCGGTTGGGAACCCAGCTTGGTCGACTGTGCGCAGTGCGAGAAGCGTGGACCCCACCGGGCATTCCACCCCGCGGCAGGGGGCGCGGTGTGCGTGACCTGCAGACCTCCAGGCGCGTTCACGCCTCCCTCGGCGGCGGTACACCTGCTGTGGCTACTGAAAAAGGGGCGTCACGACCAAGCAGCCCAAGAAATCCGCAACCAGCAGGCGCAGGACATCGCCGCACAATCGCATCGTTTGCTGCTGGCTCATGTCCGCCAACAACTCGAGGTCAGCTGCCCGGCATTTGCAGCGCTATAGAAACGCTCGCCTCAGATGGGCGGCTAGGGTGGGGCTCGCATTGGATTTGCGGGGCTAGGGCAGGGGAAAGCTGTGTGGCAAAATGGTACAGGTGAGTAGCACCGAGTATCCGCATGTCGATCGCTCCGAGATTCCACAGGAGCTCCGCCCGAAGCACATCGCATTGGTGATGGACGGCAATGGGCGCTGGGCACAGGAGCGCGGCATGCCCCGCACCGAGGGGCATCGTCGAGGCGAAGGCGTTTTAATGTCTCTGGTGGAGGAATGCATTGAGCTGGGTGTGGACTATTTGTCTGCCTATGCTTTCTCTACGGAGAACTGGCGCCGGTCGGCCGATGAGGTTCGTTTCTTGATGGGGTTCAACCGTGATGTGCTGCGGAGGCAGCGTGACTACCTCAACAGCCTGGGCGTGCGGATTCGCTGGGCGGGGCGACGCCCGCGCCTGTGGCGCACGGTGATTTCGGAGTTGGAACAGGCTGAGGAGCTGACGAAGAATAACACGACCATGACCCTGGGCATGTGCGTGAACTACGGCGGCCGTGCGGAGATTGCGGATGCCGCCCGGCTGATCGCCGAAGACGTGAAGTCGGGGAAACTAAAGCCCCGGCAGATTAACGAGAAGACATTCGCACGGTATCTGGACGAACCCGACATGCCGGATGTGGATCTGTTCCTGCGCCCGTCGGGGGAGATGCGTACCTCGAACTTCCTACCCTGGCAGTCCACCTACGCAGAGATGGTGTACCAGGATGTGCTATTCCCCGATTACACGCCCAACCATTTGCGTGCGGCGGTGTTGGAGTTCGCTAAGCGCGACCGACGCTTCGGGGGAGTGAAGTGAACGCCATGAACGAGGCGAACGGTACTGGTGATGCGAACGGTACTGGTGAAGGTATGGCGGAGCAGCCGCAACCGACGAAGCGGCAGATCGCGCGCTGGCAGCAATACCTAGCCAACGAGCGCGCCGAGGGTGCTGTGTACCGCGAATTGGCGCGCAAACGAACCGGCGAGGAACGCGAGATTCTGCTCGGCCTGGCAGAAGCAGAGGCCCGCCACGAGGCATATTGGAAGAATCGCCTGGGCGAGTACGTGGGGCTGCCGCGTAAAGCCAGCTTGGATACACGCATGAAGGCGTGGATGGCCAGGCGCTTCGGCTCTGTGTTCGTGTTGGCGCTGATGCAGTCGTCCGAACAGCGTAATGAGTACGTGTCCGATAAAGATGCTTCCGACCAGTTGGCTGCTGATGAAGCGATTCACGCGGAGGTCGTCCGGGGCCTGGCGGCGCGCGGTCGCGCCCGCATGTCAGGTGATTTCCGCGCGGCGATTTTTGGTGCCAATGACGGCCTGGTCTCGAACTTGGCCCTGGTGCTGGGCATGGTCGGTACAGGTGGATCGTCTCACCTGGTGTTGGTCACAGGTATCGCGGGTCTGTTGGCCGGTGCCTTGTCGATGGCAGCCGGTGAGTACGTTTCGGTGACTTCCCAAAAGGAGCTGCTGGGCGCCAATGCTCCGGACCCCAATGCCAGCCGTTCACTGCCGAATTTGGACGTGAACCAGAACGAACTGGCGCTGGTATACCGGGCGCGCGGCATGAGTGAGGAAGAAGCCGCCACCCGTGCGCGCCGGGTTTTTGATTCAATCTTGGAGACGAATAAGCCAGTCGGTGAGCAGCCGTTCGACGCCGAGAAGGTTAGCGTCGTGTACGGCGATCATGAGGAAGGCGGGTCGGGCTTATCCGCCGCGATATCCAGCTTCCTGTGTTTCGCAGTCGGCGCCTTGATCCCAGTGCTGCCGTATATCTTCGGCATGTCTGGCTCGGCTGCGGCGATCGTAGCTTGCGTGGTGGTGGGGCTTGCCCTGATGTTCACAGGGTCTTTGGTGGGCTTGCTATCTGGCGTGGAGCCGGGGCGGCGCGCGCTGCGTCAGCTGCTGATCGGTTTCGGC
Source organism: Corynebacterium sp. TUM25020 (assembly GCF_056388495.1). NCBI lineage: Bacteria > Bacillati > Actinomycetota > Actinomycetes > Mycobacteriales > Corynebacteriaceae > Corynebacterium > Corynebacterium sp. TUM25020. Next base: position 62,548 of record NZ_JBWJFG010000009.1, read on the forward strand.
GCTGCCGGGGCGACCTACCTGCTCGGCTCGCTTTTTAACGTCTAGTTCTTCTGGGCGGCTTTCTTCTGGCAGTCGCCGCACAGGCCGAAGATCTCAGCGGTGTGGCCGGACTTTTCGTAGCCGAACTTCCTGGCGGTTTCCGCAGCCCACTCTTCGACGGGACCGCCGTCGATTTCCACGGTGCGGCGGCACGAGGTGCACACCAGGTGATGGTGGTGATCGTCAGTGGCGCAGGCGCGGTATAGGGTCTCACCGGAATCATCGTGCAATGTGTCGATGGCACCCGCATCTGCCATTTGCTGCAGCGTGCGGTAGACGGTGGTCAGACCAACTTTGTGTTCCTGGTCGACCAGTTTTTGGTGGATATCCTGGGCGCTGCTGAAGGTTGTGAGCCCTTCGAGGATCTCCGCGACTGCCCGTCGCTGGCGGGTGTTGCGCTGGCCGATTTTGGGAAGCTTATTGGTCACTGGCGTGCTCACGATGAGCTGGCTCCTTAGGTGGGAGTGAGTTTTAGGTACGGGAACTGCTCTGCGATATCTATCCAGACTAGGTACTTTGAGTGCAGTTTTCAATAAGTTTTCGATAAGTGGTTTTCGTGTGAGCGTATATTTGATGGGAAAGGGGGAAACGCGCCCTAAAATAATGTCTAAGCAATGTCTTTCAGACGCTTGACTTTCGGTAAACCCAAGGGCTAGATTTGAGGCAGTTCCCTTGGGAGCGCGTAATCCCCCCCCCTCGCAGCTCCCTGCTAATGGGAACCAGGCCCCATTCTCTTTATGAGGACAGCGTGGCCGGAACCCGCGGTCATTACCCCCCCTAAACCGCGGGTTCTTTTTTATTTTCTGAAACACCTCCCGAATACGGGTTAAGTAAAGAAAAGTGTGTCTTTTCCGGGCGTGTTGCGGTTATTTGATCCAGCCTTTTTGGATGCCGAGGTTGTGTTGGTAGCTGGTGTCGATGGCGGTGTCGTATTCTGCTGGTGCACCGAT